>JBATLR010000416.1:0-7788 GCA_049289415.1 Nitrospirales bacterium | reverse complement strand
ACCTGAAACCGCTCCAAAGGGTTCTCCGCCTCAAACGGCGACGTGGCGAATGGTCCAGATCGATTGGAGTCCCTTACCGGAATTATTTCAACGAGGAATGGATCCGGCCCAGATTTTCAAGGAGCTGCACGAGTTGGGCATGGTGAAAGTGCTCCAAGTGCGAACCGATGGCCTTCCTGCTTTGGACACACTCGATCCAGAACGATGTTATCTCAGTTGGACCCTGGAATTGGAAACCGATGCACCTATTGGCCAGGTGGAGGAGGTGTTTGCGTTTGTCCGGGATGGGAGCGAATTAGCCATCATCGATTGCGCACCGAAAAAACAGGAACCCTATAAACGGGTGGGAGATATTCTGGTGGAAGAAGGGGTGGTGACTCCGGAGCAAATCGCCGAAAGTCTGGCCAAGCAAAAGCCTCTTGGCGAAATTCTGGTGGAAGAGAAAAAGGCGTCTCCCCAACAAGTCGATAAAGCGCTTCAGAAGCAACAGCAATTGAAAAAAAATGAAGTGGCGTCTATTCGGGTCGATACGGAAAAAATCGATAAATTGATCAATCTGGTGGGAGAATTGGTGATTACCCAATCGATGATTACGGACCTGAGTGAGAAGTTTACCCTCGCGCAGCTCCCGGTTCTCCAGGAACGGATAACCCAATTGGAACGCAATACCCGGGAGATTCAAGAACGGGTCATGTCCATTCGGATGATGCCGATCGGCAGTGCATTCCACCGGTTCCCACGGTTAGTTCGGGACCTCGCAGGGAAAAGTGGCAAGCAGATTCAATTGGTCATGTCCGGTGAGGAAACCGAGTTGGATAAAACGCTGATTGAGGCGATCGGCGATCCGCTCACCCATCTGGTTCGCAATTCGGCCGATCATGGGTTGGAGTTACCCGTAGACCGGGTGGCTCAAGGCAAATCGGAACGAGGAACCATTCGTCTCCATGCGTATCACGATGGCGGCAATATTTGTATTGCCGTGGAGGATGACGGGCGAGGATTGAACCGGGAAAAAATCATTAAAAAAGCCGTCGAAAAGGGGATCATTGCCGATGGCAGCAATATGTCGGATGAAGCCGTGTATCAACTGATTTTTCGTCCTGGATTTTCCACGGCGGAGACCATCACCGATGTGTCAGGTCGAGGGGTGGGGATGGATGTGGTGAAGCGTAATATCGAAGGTCTTGGCGGGTCAGTGGACATTCAGAGCACGATGGGCAAGGGCTCCCGTCTCACGCTGAAATTGCCGCTCACGCTGGCCATTATTGACGGGATGACTGTCCGGGTCGGTCAGGATAACTACATTATCCCGCTTATTGCGGTCACCGAATCCATTCGCCCCAAACCCAATGAGTTGCAACGGATCGTGGGAAAAGGCGAGGTGGTCAATCTTCGTGGAGAATGGGTGCCGGTGGTCAAGCTCTATGAGGCGTTTACCCTCACGCCAGACTTTACCGATCCTTCGCAGGCCTTGTTGGTGATCGTGGAAACCGATGGTCGGCGATTGGCCGTGCTTGTGGATGAACTGACGGGGCAACAACAAGTGGTCATTAAGAGTTTGGAGCAAAATTTTCGCAAGGTCGAGGCTATTTCCGGAGCCACCATTCTGGGGGACGGGCAAGTCGCCTTGATCTTGGACGTACCGGGATTGGCCAAATTGGCACGGGTTGGCCACATTGCGGCGGCGTAAGGAAGAAGTGAAAGGTATGGAGTAAGGAGTAAATAAATGGGGGTAGAGAAAATCGGATCGAATTCTTTCTTGCGCCCTACTCCTTACCGAGGCAATGCAGGTTGATAACAAAAATACATGACAAAGGAGCCTAATGATGACCACCGCAACGGCTGAACCCACAGAACAACGCTCGATTCGAACGACGTATGCCAGCGACGATCAACAATATCTGACCTTCAATCTGGCGGATGAATATTACGGAGTGGATATTCTGAAAGTGCAGGAGATTAAGGGATACACCACGGTGACCAGGATCCCTAATACCCCGGATTTTCTCAAAGGGGTGCTCAACCTTCGTGGCACAATTGTGCCCATTGTGGATCTTCGCATGAAATTCGGTATGGGGGTGACCGAACCCACGTCGTTCACCGTGGTGGTTGTGGTCAATGTCCGGAATCGTGTGATGGGCTTTCTGGTCGATGCGGTGTCCGATGTGTTGGATATGAATGCTAAGGATATTCAGGCCCCTCCGGACATGGGCACCTCGGTCGATGTCACGTTTATCGCCGGAATCGGTAATGCCCAGGATCGCTTAGTGACCCTGTTGGACATTGATCGGGTTCTCACGGAGGAGGAAGTAATCGTCGTGGAAAAAATTCAAGACGTGGAAGAAAAAGCTGAAGTCCATGCCTGACCGGAAACGAAAGGGACCATGGATGGTCCGACACGCCGGCGGCGAACAACAACTTTAAAGAAGTCAGCGAGGATTTTATGAGCAGGATGGTGAACACAATTTTCCGTTTGGGAATTACAACCAAGTTGGTGGTGTTGTTCGCCATCTTTGGCATTGTACCGATGGCCGCGGTGGGGTACTTAGGGTCTTCGGCTACCGGGGAAATGGAAACAGCTGCCGGTCTGCGTGTGCAAGCCATGGCGGAGACTATCGGGGATAAAATCGACCGGAATTTGTTCGAACGGTATGGGGATCCTCAATCCTTCGGACTGAACAGGATCGTGGGTGAACGCTACCATTGGTATAGCAAGGAGAATAATGCCATTGCGAGTGCGATGAACCAATACGTTGCGACATCCGGTATTTATTATTTGACGATATTGGTAGACCCGGTTGGAGATGTTATGGCGGTGAACTCCAAGGATGCGAAAGGGAATCCGATCGACACCACGGCAATTTATTCCAAAAAATATACGGACGCCCCATGGTTTAAGGCGATGGAAGCCAAAGAATTTACCACCAAACAGCCCTTTACCGCTCCCGGCAATGATACGGCGACCGGGACATTCATTGAAGACGTCCATGTCGATGAAGATGTGAAATCGGTGTATTCGGGAGATGACGGTTTAACCTTGGGTTTTTCTGCTCCGGTATATGTGGATGGCGATCTGATCGGGTATTGGAGCAATCGGGTCAAGTTTTCTCTGGTAGAGGAAATCGTGCAAACCGCCTATCAAGAGCTTAAAGGGGCCGGATGGGCAGGATCGGAAATTTCTCTGCTCGGCGATAAGGGACAGGTCCTCATAGATTATGCCCCTTTCAATCAAGGCACAGAGGACATGACCCATGATTTTGAAAAAACATTGTTTAAACTCAATCTCGCCGAAACCGGGGTAGAAAGCGCAAAATTGGCCGTTGCCGGGAAAACAGGCTATCAATTGGCCCTCCATGACGGGAAGAACATCTGGCAAATGGGTGGATATACCCATCTGAAAGGCGCCTTGGGCTATCCAGGGATGAATTGGTCGGTCCTGGTTAGAGTTCCTAAAGCGGAAGCTACGGCTGCGGCCATTGCATTCAATCGAAATTTAACCATGACCGCCATTATTTGTCTGGTTCTGATTTTGATTGTCGGATTGTGGGTTGGGCGTCGTGGGGCAAAGAGTCTGGTTCACATCAGCGAGGTGGCTCAACGGGCGGCTGACGGAGATTTGAGTCGGCGTGTCACCGTGACATCCAATGATGAATTAGGAAGCATGGGTAAGGCGATGAATGCCATGTTGGATAATTTGGTGAAGGTGGTGTCTGAAGTCCGCCAAGCGGCGGAACATGTCTCCACGGCGTCAGGTGAAATCACCCAAGGCAATGAAGATCTTTCGCAACGCACCTCGGCCCAGGCGGGCGCTTTGCAGGAGACCAGCGCGTCAATGGAAGAGATGACGTCCACCATCAAGCAAAATGCGGATAATGCCAAGCAGGCCAATCAATTAGCCGTCGCCGCCCGGGAAGTGGCGGAGAAAGGTGGGGCGGTAACGGACAAGGCCGTGGTGGCTATGGATGAGATTAATAAGAGCAGTAAGAAGATCGCGGATATTATCAACGTGATCGACGAAATCGCCTTCCAAACGAATCTCCTAGCTTTGAATGCCGCCGTAGAAGCGGCGCGGGCGGGCGAGCAGGGCCGGGGTTTTGCGGTAGTGGCCTCGGAAGTACGGAATCTGGCGCAACGTTCGGCGTCGGCTGCCAAGGAGATCAAGGCCCTGATCAATGAATCGGTGCAAAAGGTGGGTGACGGTAGCGAGTTAGTGAATCGCTCGGGCCAGACGCTGGGCGAGATTGTGAACTCGGTCAAACGGGTGACGGATATTATTTCCGAAATCAGTGCGGCGTCCCAGGAGCAGGCGGCGGGGATCGATCAGGTGAATAAGGCGGTGATGCAGATGGATCAGGGCACACAGCAGAATGCGGCCTTGGTGGAAGAAGCCACGTCGGCTTCCCAGTCCATGAAGCAGCAGGCAACGGAACTGTTGAATCAAGTCGCGTTTTTTAAGTTAGAAGAGACAGGATATCGGCAGTTTGCAGGGGGACCACGCGGATCTGGAGCCACGTCTGCGTTAGCAAGCGGCAAAAAGTCTTCCGCTGTGAGTCAGCCATTACAATCGGTGAAGGCTGTCTCTCCTCCAAAATCAACGCCGAAGTCTCATCCGGCTGGCGTGGGCAGCTCGAATGGCCATGATCGCCGTCAACGTGAGAACGATTTTTTTGAAGAGTTTTAGTAACCCAGTCTAATTATTTAACAAGGAAATGAGGAGGTCGCATGGGGAAAGTCTGGAATTCAATAGGCATTGGTCCAAAAGTGGTGATGACTATTATGGTGGTCTTCTCGGGGTTGCTGGCTGCGGGAGCATATTTGCTCGGTCAGCAGTTGCATTCGGATCTTGAACGGGTCTTATCCGATCAGGCGTATATTGTTCAAAAACAAATAGAGGTCACTCGTGCCTATGTGACCAAAGAGTTTGTGGTGAAAGCCAAGGCGGCTGGAATGAATACCGGCGTGGATCATAGTGCACCCGATACGATTCCCTTTCCGGCCACATTTGCTCGTGAAACCTCTGAACTCTTAGCTGAGGAAGGCGTCTTTAATGCCAGGATCGTGAGTCTCACGCCCCTGAATCCCAAAAATGCTCCGCAAGATACCTTTGAGAAAGAAGCCCTTGCTGCCCTCGCGAGCGGCCAAAAAGAATTTACCAAAAACGATACCGTGAATGGAAAAATGATGTTCCGCCGTGCGACTCCGGATCTGGCGACCGCTCAAGCCTGTATCGGCTGTCATGAGGGAAAAAGAATCGGGGATATGTTAGGGGCGGTATCAGTACAGATTCCTATGGATGGTCCCGCGGCACAATTACAAGGGAACCTCAGCAATATGTATATGGGGATTCTGGCCGTGGGTGTCTTGATGATGGGGCTGTTGTATCTGATGATTGCGAAGTTGGTGGTCCAGCCGATGAAGAGTCTGGAGTCCATGGCCGTGCGAGCTAGGGAAGGAGATCTCACGGGTCGAGCCAGCGTGAATAGTCAGGACGAAATTGGTCGAACCAGTGAGTCGTTTAATATGATGTTTGACCGGGTAAGTGAAGTGATTGGCTCTGTAAAAACAGCAGTGTCCGGTATTACGACCGGAACTTCCGAGATTAATGCTGGTACCTCGGATCTCGCCGGGCGTACCTCGGCACAAGCAGGAGCCTTGGAAGAAACCAGTGCGTCCATGGAAGAGATGACCTCTACCATTAAACAGAATGCGGATAACGCCAAGCAGGCGAACCAATTGGCGGTGGCCGCCCGTGAAGTGGCGGAGAAGGGTGGCGCGGTAACGGACAAGGCCGTAGAGGCCATGGATGAGATTAATAAGAGCAGTAAAAAGATCGCGGATATTATTAATGTGATCGACGAAATCGCGTTTCAAACAAATCTCCTAGCTTTGAATGCTGCCGTAGAAGCGGCGCGGGCGGGTGAGCAGGGACGAGGTTTTGCCGTAGTGGCCTCGGAAGTGAGAAATCTGGCGCAACGTTCGGCCACGGCCGCCAAAGAGATTAAGACGCTGATCAACGAATCGGTGCAAAAAGTTGGGGGTGGCAGTGAGTTGGTCAATCGCTCGGGCCAGACGCTGGCCGAGATTGTGAACTCGGTTAAACGGGTAACGGATATTATTTCCGAAATTAGTGCGGCGTCCCAGGAGCAGGCGGCTGGGATCGATCAGGTGAATAAGGCGGTGATGCAGATGGACCAAGGCACACAACAAAATGCGGCCTTGGTAGAACAGGCGACTTCAGCGTCTCAGTCCATGGCGCAACAAGCTGAGGATCTGTTGCGGCAGGTCGAGTTTTTCAAGGTCCAGACTGAGTCCGGGTCTCAACGTTCGGAGACCACAGCAAACACCCGCGCAGCTGTTCACGCTCAATCGACCGGCGGAACGGGGTCTCAATATTCTCGTGCGGTCTCGTCTATTACCGGTACAGCTCAGGGAAAGCATTCTCCCAATAAAAGAGAGGTTGTTGTGGGTGTTGGGAGTTCGGCGTCCAACGGGCATAAAAAGTCCGGGGATGATTTTTTTGAAGAATTCTAAGGAACCGTAAGGCGTGAGGTGGAAGGCGAAAGATTTTTCTTCGCCTTTCGCCTCACAAAGGATCTTCCCGCCTGCGTTTTCCTGTTTTGTCGCTGACGAAGAGTTTCCTTCCTCTCTCCTGATCCTTCCCTTCCTTATTTTCATTCTGTCATTTTCTTTTCTTTGGATTTTGAGTTTGGCTTCCGCAAATGGGACCTCTTCACTTTTCATTTCTCCGATTTGATGCCATCTCAAGGGGTGGCAGAGTGACTTCCATATTGACTGTTCCTGGTTATGTCGGCTACTCTAAGGCGCCGAAGAAGTAGGTTTGAATTGTTCACGTTATGTTTTTCAACACTCACAGGAGGAGGGCTGTTATGAGAAGATGGGCTGCATTCGCAATGATGTTTGTCGTCTTCATGTTCGGGCTCGCCTTGATGGTGCCGGTGGGCCAAGCCGCAGACGCGGCCAAGGAATTGGCGGCGAAGTACATCCTGGCAACGGCTAAGGCTGCCAGAACGGTGTACGTCAAGGGTGTGGTGGCCGATGCGAGCAAAGGTGGCATGAAACCCGATGAAGATTGGGTGAAGGATGACCACGGCATGATGCTTCCTGCTCAATTCGTGAAAGAACTTGGAAAGGAATTGAAAGAGTTTGATTTGTCCTTGGTGGGAACCGATCCTTTGTATGCGTCTAATGCACCCAAGAGTGCAAAAGAAAAAGAAATGTTAGCGGAATTAGCCAAAGGAAAAGAAAAAGTGATCGTGGCGGAAGATGGCGGGGCGACCGTTGGCATGTCCGCCGATTATGCGATCGCGGACAGTTGTGCCGATTGCCATAACAAACATCCTAAGACGACCAAAAAAGATTGGAAGAAGGGTGACTTTATGGGAGCCATTGTTGTCAGACTGAAATAATTTCATTTTAAGACTAATCGTCTTGAGAAAAGGCGGGGAGGGTTTAAGAACCTTCCCCGCCTTTTTTTATTCTCACCCTGAGTTCCCATATTCGAAAAAGTATCTCCGGTCCTTTAATTCGGTCAGAGGTGTGCCGATAAGATGAAATGGACAAGAAAAAGGGAAAGAAGTAAGGCTGAAGGGTAACGAGTAAAGTGAATAGGCTATCCTTTTACGCCACATGAGGTAATATATTTCTTACCTTCCTTACCGATTGTTTTCACTTCATTGGTCCTCTGGAATGGAAGTCCTCCAGCAGAAAATATGGACCTCAAAAATCGTTTATGAAATTTGGTTCCGGTCGGAATGACCATGCCTATGG
>JBATLR010000415.1:0-4958 GCA_049289415.1 Nitrospirales bacterium | reverse complement strand
TTTTGACTTAGTTGAGTTGGGTGAAGGTCTTGTTTTTGACTTGGAGGAGGTAGAGCCTTCGGTTCAGTATGCCGGCGGAACTAAAAGAGGCAAATCCGCTCAACGCCGGCAAGTCAGAGCGCCGCACAAGTTGGTCCCAGACCCCTTGTCCGGATTGAGCGCCCTGGCGGATGGTTTCCATCACCATGGTTGCCGCATCATAGGCCTGGAAGGCAAAGAGGGATGGTTCCTTTTGAAACTGACTGCGATACCGTTGAACAAACATCTGAATATTAGGGTCAGGGCTGTTGGGGAAAAATCCATCGACAAAAATATGACCGTCCAGATCGTGTTTGGCCCACCGAAACAGCTCAGGATTATGCCAGCTATTGCCGCCCAAAATCGGCACATTCATGTCATAAAATGCCAGTTGTGCTGCAATGAGGGCCAAGTGCACGGGCTGTCCCGGGACAAACACGGCGTCAAACCCGGGGGTATAGACCATGCGATCTTCTCCGGTTCGGGTTTTTTCAGTTTGGGTGGTGCCGTATTTGGCCAGATCTTTCTCCTTCAAGAGGCGTAATTGTTCACCAATATCGGTCTGGTCGTCAGCATAGCCCTCTGAGGCGATAATTTCCCCGCCGGAGTGCAACACTTCCTTCGCGAACATATCAGCCATTTCTCGTCCATATGCTGTTCGGGGATAAATAATGCCAAAGCGGTGGTATCCCAGTTTTAGAATGGCATATTCCACCAGGCGTTTGGCCTGGACGGATGAAGTCATGGCGGTACTAAACCAAAATGATCCAAACTGCCGCACATTTAAGAGCGTGGATGAAGGGGTGATAAACGGCGTGGCATAGTCATCAGGGAGTCGGCCGAGTCCCTGTATCTCACGGGACAATAAGGGCCCTACGACCGCAAGGGGCCGAAATTCATCAAGCATTTGTTGTATCTCGACGCGTAACGGGGCAGTGAGGGTTGTGGTGTCTTTTACGACCAGCCCAACCGAGGTCAGTCCCCATTGTTCCTTGGCAATTTCGAGAGCGAGTCGAATGCCGTTTAATGAATCCGTGCCATAGGTTTTCATGGGACCGGAAAAAGGCAGGGCGGCGGCCAAAATATGCGAATGAAATTTGATCTTGCTGATAAATGATTGCAGGAGAGCCATCGCCGTTTGAGCATAGGGATGGGTGGGAAAGCGTTTGAGAAATCCCCGGATATCCCGTTCGGCGAGGACCTCATCCCCGTGGGCGGTATGCAGTTCAATCAGCCGGATGGTTGCGATGTCACCTGGATACCGGGAGGAATAACTCTCAACCAGTTCCTGGAGCGCGGATTCGTCTAACTGTTGCAAAATCAGAGTTTGAGTGAGGCTTTCTAACTCGAGCCGTTCCGTCTGATCGGCCAGACCCATTTCATTTAACAGGGCTTTTACTGCGCCCAGCGGGTTGTGATTGTTTAACTCGGTTTGACGAATCAATTGGAATATGGACCGGCGTAGGTCCAGATCAGTGGCATAATCCAATGCCTGATACAATTGATCCAGGGCAGGCTCATAGTTCTGTAACTCGATATAGAGTTCGGCCATTAAGACCCGAGCTGGGTTCGTGGAACGCGAAAAGGGAAATTCTTCCAGGAGTTGCTTCAAAACCGTAAGAGCATCAGTCGGTTGGTGATCATGTTTCAGTGCGGTGGCTTGCAAGAGATAGGCTTCTTCCAGGATCTCTGGAGGAGGGAATGAATCAATCAGCTTCTCGAGAGTCGTAATGGCGGCTGCAGAATTATCGGCCTCCAGCTCCAATCTTGCCTGATCCAGAAGAGGGGAAGTTGAAGTCTGTTGAGCAAATGCGAGGTTGGTGTCTCCGCCCAAGAAGGGCCACCATCCCTGGTCCACCCACAATCCCGAGCTTCCCAGGATGAGACACAATAGGGTTCGAAGGAACAGATATTTGAGTCTGACAGTCGTCAAAGGGAATTTACCTAAACGCCTTGAAAATGGAAGGGATTGTTCGTCTGGAAGCAGACCAACACCCCGATGCTTGGGTGGATAATTCACAAGCAGAATACGGTGACGACAATGCTTTTCTTGTTTAGTATACCAGGAAGTTCGCTTACCAAAATAGAATAATGCAAGAAAATCTCTGGATAGGATTATGGCCGGTGGGGGAATGAAAAGGTTTGAGGTTCTTCCATCATGAAGATGAGGGTGGCGTACAGAGCTGATGCAGGAATTTATTGATCGTTATCTCACCATGTTGCAAGTCGAGCAGGGCTATGCGGCGAATACCATTGAGAGCTATCGCCGGGACCTCAGGAAACTCGAGATTTTTTTTCGAACACACGATATTGACGATCCCAAATATCTTTCCAAGTCACTGTGGTTTCAATTCTTAAACAGTTTGAAAGCCGAAGGGCTGTCCTCCTCTTCAATTGCCAGGTGTCTGGCTTCTATCCGGGGTTTCTATAAGTCGTTTGAGAGGGGAAAGGATGATCCGACATTTGAGGGTATATTGAAAGGGACGCCTAAACAATGGAGTCAATTGCCAAAGTTGTTGTCCGAAGCCGAAGTGACCAGATTGCTCAACTTGTCCGTGATGAATACCAAGGAAGATCTACGTGATGCCGCCATGGTGGAACTGCTCTATGCCACCGGTCTTCGGGTATCGGAACTCATCAATTTGGAAATGGCGCATCTCAATCTGGATGTGGGGTTTTTGCAAGCGACTGGCAAGCGGGACAAACAACGAATCGTTCCGATCGGAGACAAGGCACGCCAGTTGGTCTCGGAGTATCTGCAGTCTTCCCGCCCGGCCTTTGTCAAAAAACGAACCTCTGCGGCGTTATTTCTTACCCGGCTGGGTCGGGCCATGAGCCGGCAATGTTTTTGGAAAATTCTCAAGGATCGTACGGCTCGTGCAGGCATCACCAAGCCTATTTCACCGCACATGCTTCGCCATTCCTTTGCCACGCATTTATTGGATCATGGTGCCGATCTTCGTTCGGTCCAAATGATGCTTGGCCATGCCAGCATTGCCACGACACAAATCTATACCCATGTGGAGCAAGCCCGCCTCAAAAAGGTTCATGACCAATACTTTCCCCGTAAACAACGTACGAGGGTCATTGGAGCCCCCCATTGATACTGGGTCTTGAGCAGGTATTTGCCCGAGTGCCACCCTGCGGGAATGGACTGATCCCAATTTGCAATTGGAAAAAGGCCTATGGCAGGCTAGCGCTGAGCTTTTATTTTATAAATTTTTGGAGGGGTTGGTTATGAAGTATAGAAAGCAGGTGCATTATGTGAAGGGGGTGTTTGCGTGCCCAAAATGTCATCAACATTTTGTGCAAGAGAAGTGGTTGGAGGAATTCCGGGTACGGTGTCATAAGTGCGATTATCGAGGGGCATTGACCCATGTATCGGTGGAAGAGCAAATGGACGAAGAAATTGAACGACGATAGCGAAGATTGATTGCCTGCTAGATTGGGTTCTTTAGGTGCAAATAGTCGGTGCCTTTATTCCAATTCAATTCTCCTCATGAAAGTATCTCGGGGAAATATCCTGTGGGTGGTGCTGTTTGCATTTGTTTGGTGGAGTGGGTGTGTGCAAGTCTCCGCTCAACCTTCATCTCCCCAACCATCTCCTCAAGCTAGCGATGGGCTTCAGGTCTTAGTCGCCTATCATTCCCTGTCCGGTCATACGGCCGAGATGGCCAAGAGTGTGAAAAAAGGAGCTGAATCGATACCAGGAACCACCGTCCTACTGAAGACCGTGGGGCAGGTGACCGCCGATGAGTTGTTTGGCAGTGATGCCGTCATCGTGGGTTCGCCCGTCTATTGGTCGAATATGTCAGGTGAAGTCAAAGCTTTTTTTGACCGGTGGCAGTTTGAATTTGGTGTGTTTCCTGAATGGAAAATGCGTAATAAGGTGGGAGCAGCCTTTGCGACCGGTGGGCAAGTATCCAGCGGAAAAGAGGTGACGATGTTGACCATCCTTGCAGCCATGCTTGGGAACAAGATGATTGTGGTGAGTGACGGAGGAGCGTTTGGCGCTTCAGCGACGACGGAAGGCGACAGCCCTGGCATTAATGATGCGGAGCGGGCCGATGCATGGGCGTTGGGAAAGCGCGTCGCTGAAGTGGCGTGGATGATCAAGCGAGGGCAGGCGATTCCAGGGCAATCCTGAAGGGCATTCCATGAGTTCGATACCGGGAAAATCAGACGATAAATGGGTCATTTATTGGGAACGGGAGTATGCCACCGCCTTTGCTCCGGAACGACTCAAGCTTGATTTTCATCCCCACCGTCCCTTGATGACCAACATGCCGTTGCCTGAGCAACGGGAGTTAGCGGCCTCCGGATACAAAGTCCTTCCAGATGATTGTGGGCCGGTTCGGGCCGTAGGGCAATATGGCTGGCTCATCCGTTCACCGGCGGATTGCCGGTTTCGTAGGAAAGGCACTGGCTTTGAATGGCAGTCTCCGCCCATTCTTCCTGAAGAGCGGCTCTTGGGGTATAAGTCATTTTCGGGAATGTATGTCGATACGATTTTGAATAGTGGGTTTCCCAAGCTCTATTGTGGCATTCGTTTTTATTATCCCAAACAAGTCGGCATGATGATGAAGGATCTTCCCAATCATTTTTATCATTTCCCTAGCCGGACCTTCTCCATCTGGGAAGGGATCAAAACGCAAGAATATAAACTAACCCCGAATCCCTATGATTTTCTGCCTGACCACGATGCCTTTGTGACGAATTTTCTGCTGCAATTGGACCCTTCTCCGGACAAGACTACGACTATTCTGCGTGGCGATCCCATTGGTGTGGTGTTCCCGGTCATGCTCCCGAAACATTTTACACTCGAAGAGTTGAAGCATCCTTCAGAAGCCCCCAACGCATAATTCCGAGCAGGCCATCGGCTTGAGCCTCTCGCGGCTTTTTTCTCTTAGTTAATATGCAGTGAATGTCTGTGAGGTAGA
>JBATLR010000414.1:0-7728 GCA_049289415.1 Nitrospirales bacterium | reverse complement strand
TCCCACCAGGCCTCATTGACTTCCGAACCGGGATCTTCTCCAAAAAATCCTGTCACCTGGTCTTTGGTAAAACCCGGATCAATGACCGTGGGTTTAAACAATGCCCGGTCAATCACTTCCTTGGTGGCAAAGCCGCCCACAATCCAAGAAGGTGGATCCGCCCGGCGGGATTTGTAGGCTTGCAGCCCGACCTTAAGATAAAGAAACGCCTTGCGTTGATCTTCGTCTTTCAACCCTGATGGGGGCAAACTTAAAGTCTTTTCAATTTTCTTTCTCCATTCCCGTGCATTATACCGGGAAGTGATCAACTGGAGAACTTTTGCCCCATCCTCTTTTTCCAGTGGCATCCTGACTCCTTATGGCCCTCGGGCCGCTTTCTGACTTCATGAAATAGATAGGTAATCGATAGACTCTTGAATGAGTTCTTGTCGTGAATACCTCTAATGACCGGCAACCATCATCTTGCGAATTTTAACGGTAGGACTGGCCACCCGGCCACGAAATTCTAAATCATTCCCGACCATTTCAATATCCTTCAGTATCTGTTGTAAATTCCCGGCAATGGTGACCTCTTCCACCGGATGGGTCAGCTCTCCATTTTCAACCCAAAACCCCACCGCTCCCCTTGAATAGTCTCCCGTGACAAGGTTGACGCCAAATCCAATCAGATCCGTGACGTATAACCCTCGCTTCATTGACTTGAGAATTTCATCTGGTGAATAGGTGCCTGGCAAGAGAAATAAATTCGTGGCACCCACTGTCGGATTTTCGCCCACCGATCTTGATGCATTGCCCGTGGATGCCATCCCTAATTTTCGTCCTGAATATGTGTCTAACAGATAACTCGACAGCACGCCTCTATCGATCACCAGGGTTTTTCTCGTGGCCAACCCTTCTCCATCGAATGGTCGAGACCCCAGCCCTCCGGCTAACCGACCATCATCAACCACTGTCACCAAATCTGAAGCAATAGACTTTCCGAGTTGTCCCAAAAGAAACGAGGCCCCCTTATACAAGGAGTACCCGGATACGGCTGAGGAAATATGCCCTAGGAGGCCTTTGGCCGTTTCCGGATCGAAGATCACGGGAACTTCTTGTGTCGTAATGGCCCGACTGCCCAGCCGCCTCACGGTTCGGCGAGCGGCCTCCTGCCCGATCTTTTCCGGGCTATCTAATTCATGGAATTTACGCTTCACGGAGTACCAATAGTCCCGCTGCATACCGCCATTTTGGCTGTCTAACGCGATGGGCGACACGGAGAGTGAGTAGGAAGAACTGGCGTACGACCCCACAAACCCATGGGAATTCGCCAACAGGATCGATCCATAGCCAGCCGAACACTCAGCCCCTTCAGAATTGGTGATGCGGGGATCTGCGGAAAACGCGGATTGTTCGGTTCGCTTGGCCAGGTCTATTTCCTCATCAACTGCCAATTGTCGATCATCTTTCATATCCATATCGGGGATATCGACCACCATTTGATCCGGCGCCGGCAGACCTGAAGTTTCATCTTCAACCACAGCTCTGGCCAAACTACATGTGTCACTGACTAAACGATCCAACGAGACTTTGGAAAAATCCGATGTAGAAGAACTGGCTGAACGCTTGCCAAAAAATACCCGAATCCCCAAGACTTTCTCGCGGGCTTTGGAGAGCCGATCCACCTCTGACATCCGCACCTGCACCGAGACTGAATCGCCTTCCGCCACAAGAAGATCCGCCTCCGTCGCCCCTAAAGCCTTGGCTCGTTTGAGAACCGTGGCGGCCAACTCCGGGAAACGGTCACCATGTGTGGTGGGCAAATTTGACATTAGTAAATGGGAAGAAACAAAACGGGAGGGTTATCCATCAGCCCATCGCCGTGCCACCGACGATCATTTCATCGATTTTAATGGTAGGAAGTCCCACGCCGACCGGAACCGATTGTCCATCTTTTCCACAGGTCCCAATTCCTTCATCTAATTTCATATCATGTCCAACCATCGAAACTTTCTTGAGCACATCAGGACCGTTCCCAATCAACGTCGCTCCCTTGACCGGTTTGGTCACCTTTCCATCTTCGATCAAATAGGCTTCGCTGGCTGAAAAGACGAATTTTCCACTGGTGATATCAACCTGCCCACCCCCAAACGACACGGCATACAACCCGTTTTTCACCGACCGAATGATATCCTGCGGATCGGATTCTCCCGCTAACATAAAGGTATTGGTCATACGTGGAAGGATTATACTCCGGAAATCTTCCCGTCTTCCATTTCCTGTTAACGGAATACCCATCAAACGGGCATTGAGCCGGTCCGTGATATAGCCCCGCAAAACACCTTTTTCAATGAGCATGGTTCGTGACGTCGGCGTCCCCTCATCATCAATGTTCATCGAACCACGACGGAATGGCAGCGTCCCGTCATCCACAATTGTGCATAATTCCGATGCGACGGATTTCCCGACTAAATCACTAAAGGCCGAGGTTTTGCGGCGATTGAAATCGGCTTCCAACCCATGCCCGATAGCTTCGTGAAGCAGAATGCCCGGCCAACCCCCACCTAACACAACCGGCATGGTGCCAGCCGGAGCTTCGACCGCGCCTAGATTCACAATCGCCTGACGTGCAGCTTCTCGGGCAAACTCCATCGCGCGGTTCTGCTCCAGATAGAAGGCAAATCCGACTCGTCCCCCTCCTCCAAAAGACCCAATCTGGCGATTGGCCCCATCTTCGGCAATACAGGTAATCTGAAGACGAGAAAGAGGCTGCACATCTCCCACCAGTTGCCCTTGGGAGTTGATGACTAAGAATATTTTCTGTTCCGTATTAAAAGACGCCATGACCTTGGTAATTCGCGGGTCATATCGTCTGGCTTCCACGTCAATTTTATTCAGGAGGTCAACTCGGGCTTCTGTTGAAATATCGGTGAGCGGCTGAGACAACGGGTAGAGATTCTGGGAGGGCTGAGAACGATGAGTGACGGCTATGGGGTTGTTCCCTTGGGGAGAATCGGCAATATAGCGTGCCGTATCAGCGGCAATTTCCAGGTCTCGCACAGATAGATCATCTGAATACGCAAACCCGGTTCGTTCTCCAGCCACCGCTCGAACACCCGCCCCCTGGGAAATACTTTTGACTGCGCGCTTGACGAGGCTTTCCTCCATAGAAACGGAATCGGTCACGCAGGACTCGACATACATGTCCACGTAATCCACTCCCCGAGCCGTGGCCTTATTTAAGGCCTGGAGGACATCCTTTTCTTGGAGGGCAAAATCTGAAAGGCTGGGTACCATAGGACATCAATTACAACGAAGTACGTAATCAAAGAAACAAAAATGGAGTATAGCCCATCTCCCAGATGGGCGCAATTTCCCATGAAGATCGTCCCGTCGGTAATTTGACAAGAATCGCTTTCATTATTAGACTGAATTTGTTGTGAAATTTTGCCGAGCTCCAAAAATCTTTCAATAGAATTCCAACGCAGTTCTTACCTTTACGATCGGGTTCAGCACAATTCCATGGATGAATTTCACGCGGTGGAAGCAAGACAAGTTGCTGAAGGCGAATTGTTGGATCAACTTGACCTCACATCCCTTCCCCGACATATCGCAATCATCATGGATGGCAATGGCCGATGGGCCGCTCAACGCGGGTTGCCTCGAATTGCCGGTCACAAAGAAGGTCTCCGGGCGCTTCAAGATGTTCTGGAAATTGGGCATGAACTCACGATTCCTTATATCACCATCTATGCATTTTCTCAGGAAAATTGGAAACGGCCTCATTCCGAAATTCGACTGCTTATGGGGTTACTCGAGCAGTACCTGCATCAAGAACGCCAACGGTTTCAGGAGCGCCAGGTACGATTTCTGCCAATTGGACGACTGGAACAACTGCCCCCTTCCGTCCGGTCGCTGGCCTTAGAGGTGGCAGAGGAAACCCGCCATTTGACCCAGCGGACACTGGCAGTCGCCCTCAGCTATGGGGGACGAACCGAGATTGTCGATGCCGTGCGGAAAGTCGCAATCGAGGTTCAGATGGGATCGCTCACACCAGACCAAATTGATGAGTCCTTGTTTGAACAATATCTCAGCACATGGGGTCTGCCGGATCCAGATTTGCTCATCCGTACTTCTGGAGAGGCGCGAATCAGCAATTTCCTTCCCTGGCAAATTGCCTACACCGAACTCTATTTCACCAAAACCCTGTGGCCTGATTTTCGTCGCGTTGAGACTCTTCTTGCCTTACTCGATTATCAAAAACGGGAGCGTCGTTTTGGCCGAATCACTCAAACTGTTTCGCCATAAAACCGTCTGTGGCTCTCCTGCATACCCGGTACTCTTCTTCTTGTTTATCTGACGCACTGCCCCTTTTACTCCAATAAACAATGGATCCCCGTCGACTGTACTCAGCCATCGTATTTATTCCTTTGCTTTATGCGGGAATACGCTATTCTCCACCCTGGCTGCTTTCTCTCCTGATTGGCACAGCTTCTCTCCTCGCATTATGGGAATTTCTCACGCTCTACTTCGGACCAACCGGCACTCTTGGCACCAAGATGATCTCCTGTCTTGGTGCCGTCATACTCCTTGTTGCCATGTATACCGGCTACTCCCAAGCCTTGAATCTCTGGCTCTTGGGAATCGTTATGGTTGTTTTAACGGGATTTTTTATATCCCCGACTGCCATGAGGCAACGGCTCCCTTTATGGGCGGCCTATCCCTTTGGAATACTTTATGTCGTGGTTCTGCTGGGGCATTTCATACTCCTCCGGCAACTGCCCCATGGAATCGCCTTAATCTTTTTCGTCTTAGCCATCACATGGTTAGCTGATACCGGTGGATTTGTCGTAGGCTTATCTCTTGGACGACATGCCCTGGCGCCAGCCCTGAGTCCTAAAAAAACGATTGAAGGTTTGATCGGAGGGGTACTTTTTTCTGTGCTGGGAGGCCTCATCAGCCACTTTTGGTTTCTCCCCTTTTTCTCGTTGGGGGAATGCGCTATTCTCGGCATGGGTATGGCCATAATCGGAGCGCTTGGTGATCTTGCAGAATCCGCGATCAAACGTAGCGTGAGTATCAAGGATTCAGGCACAATCATTCCAGGACATGGGGGAGTGTTGGATCGTGTGGACAGTCTGCTCTTTACCGGCCCGGCCTTTTACTACTATGCCCTATTCGCGGGCTCAACCTAATAACCAGACCGTGCACAACCATAGGGAGAGAATCTGGTGAAACACATCGTCATCTTAGGATCTACCGGATCGATTGGGAACAGTACATTAGATGTGATCTCCAGATTCCCTGAAGAATTTCAAGTAGTCGGCTTGGCCGCCGGTTCAAATGATCAGGCTCTTGAGGAACAGATCCGCATCTTCAAGCCAGAAGTGGTTGCGCTCTCCTGCCGGGATGCTGCCAATCGATTGCGAGCACGGATGGGACACACGTCCACGGAAATTTTGGACGGAGAGCAGGGGCTCTGCGCCGTCGCCAGTGCATCGAAAAGTGACTTAGTGATTTCTGCGATCGTCGGTGGAGCAGGACTCAAGCCAACCTTGACAGCCATTCAAGCAGGCCGGCAGGTTGCGCTTGCCAACAAAGAGCCGATGGTCATGGCCGGCCGGTTGATGCAACTGGAAGCCCACAAACATGGCGTCACCATTTTTCCCATCGATAGTGAACATAGCGCCATTTTCCAATCGATGGAAGGCCACCGAAAGATTGATATTCGCCGGATCGTGTTAACCGCTTCCGGCGGGCCATTTTGGGATTGGCCGATCAATGACCTGGAACACGTGACCCCCGAACAAGCGATGCAACATCCAAATTGGAAAATGGGTGCTAAAATTACCACCGACTCCGCCACCTTGATGAATAAAGGCCTGGAGGTGATTGAAGCCCGATGGCTCTTTGATATCCCTCACGATCAAATTGATGTCGTCATTCACCGAGAAAGTATTATCCACTCTTTGGTAGAATATTGTGATGGGTCAGTCATCGCGCAATTAGGACACCCGGACATGCGAACACCAATTTCCTATGCTCTCAAATACCCGGAACGCATTCCTTTGAATCCTCCACTCCTGGATTTAGGAAAAATTGGGAAATTTACGTTTTATCCAACTGATTCGAAAAAATTCCCCTGTCTCCAGTTAGCCTATGACGCACTGGCAGGAGCGGACGGACTTCCACCCGTATTAAACGCCGCAAATGAAATCGCCGTTGATGCCTTCCTTAAGGAACAAATTGCCTTTTTGGATATTCCCAGAGTGATTCAGGAAACAATGAATGCCTATATCGCGACTCCCGTCACATCCATTGAAGATGCCTTGGAGGTAGACCAATGGGCCCGACGCACAGCCACAGAAATGATGAAAGCCTGTTCCTCTTCACCAATATGAACCCGCGATAAACACCCATGAATAACCTCCTGTCATTTTCTCCAGATTCCATCTTTCTATTTGGGCAAAAGTTATGGTGGTTCCTGGTCGTACTGGGAGTCCTTGTGACCTTTCACGAATACGGCCATTATCTGGCCGCTCGATGGGTGGGAGTCAGGGTCCTCAAATTTTCCATCGGTTTTGGGCCAAAACTCATTGGTCGCAAGATTGGCGATACAGAATATCTTTTGGCAGCGATTCCTCTTGGCGGATATGTCAAATTATATGGTGAGGAAGTGTCAGAGGCTGTTTCACCTGCTGAACAACGTGAATCCTTCATTCACCAGTCGCTTCCTCACAAAACGTTGATTGTGGCGGCTGGCCCCGGATTCAACTTTATTCTCAGTTACCTGATCTTTACGGGAATGCTGGCCTTGGGTTCACCCCTATTTGTGCCCAGCATCGACAACATCACACCGGTCATTGAAGCGATCACCCCCGACTCCCCAGCCGAAACTGCCGGATTACACATCGGTGATCGGATAATCCGGGCCAATGAAGAAGACATCTCGACTCTGGGTGAACTATACCAACAGGTCGGTAAGGCCCATGGGCGTCCCGTCACACTGGATGTCATTCGCGGGGATACCGTTAAAACGCTGATCATCACTCCAACGGTTCAAATGGTGCCAGATCGCCCGGACGAGCCTCAATACACCTTAGGCATTGAGGATCATGCTCCGCTTGTCGGGGGAGTTATGCCGGACACCCCTGCCATGGCCGCGGGTCTTCAACAAGATGACCGAATTATCCAAATTAATGACACGCCGATTGTCACCTGGTCTCAAATGACCGAGATCGTTCGCCAACACCCTGGAACCCCTTTAGAAGTTCAGGTTGATCGCGGAGGACAGACCGTCTCTCTTCGCATCACCCCTGAAGGGCAAACCGTTACCTCTTCCGATGGGGAAACCAAGTCTGTTGGCCGCATTGGGATTAAACTAGCCGGTGCGGGTACGGTGCTCAAAAGCACCTCTCTATTTCTCGCCCCCTGGGACGGACTCAAGGCCACATGGAAATGGTGTGAACTCACCGTTATTGGTTTATACAAACTCTTGACGGGAGAAATTTCTTCAAAGCATCTCGGTGGCCCGCTGATGATTGCCAGTGTGTCAGGCGAACAAGCCCAACAGGGCCTTGCCAGCGTCGTGTGGCTTATTGCGATCTTAAGTATTAATTTGGGAATTTTGAATTTGCTACCCATTCCCATTCTTGATGGAGGGCATCTCTTCTTTTTTGCCTGCGAAGGTATTTTAGGTCGCCCGTTAGGAGACCGGTCGAGAGAAATGGCCCAACAAATTGGACTGGT
>JBATLR010000413.1:0-1985 GCA_049289415.1 Nitrospirales bacterium | reverse complement strand
GGTAGGAATAATTCGCGGCTCGCCACTGGGTTCATCAAGAGCCGCCTGTTTGGAAGACATGGCCGAACCATCCAATGGCTGAATCCGTTGATCCGTGCTCGGCAACACCCGGAGATAGCCCCATTGTCCCGATTGGGAATAGGGTAACCGGCCATTACTCCACACATAATCTCCGGCCAGGGACCATTTGCCGCCAGCCGAGGGCAGGAAGACATCCAACCCTTCTGAACCCGAGAACTCCACGGTGCTAATCATATCCGCACCGGGCAGGAAGGGTTCGATCGGCCATTCATGCTTCTCCACGGTGAACATCCCGTTCTGCTCACTGCTGGCGCCAAACACGTGAATCCGCACTTTGTCACCGGCATGGGCTTCAATCACCGGTGTCGCAGGATCCTGCGGGTTGTCCACTTGGCACGGTTGGAACATCCGGCCCAATGAACAACCGGCTTCTTCCCGATGGAGATAGGGTTCGGCGCGATAGTTGACGCCGGTCAGCCCTGCCACATTTTGCACATAGGGCATGAAACTGGTCCCGATAATGTTATCCTCGTCCTGGAAATACAAGGCAACATCCCGGTAGCTCGCCCGGCTTTCATACCCTTCGATCGTCCGATCCACAATCACATCGGCATTCCAACTATTTTTCAGGGAAATATCTTCACCGGTTTTGGGATCACGATACTGTGATCCTTTGGGACCGATAATGATTCCCCCGTACAGACCGTTGCGGGGATTCATGGACACATTCCCCCAATCCCAAACCAGCGTTTGCGTCTCGCCATTGAAGGGATCCGCATAATAGGTGTACATCCGGGATTCTCCGGGCGCCACGGTTTGGTCCCCGGGGTTGTTTCCCAAATTCAGGCCTTGGGAATCTTTGGGATCGAAGGTCAGTCCGAAGGCCGAGAACGACGCTCGTCCTTCTTTCAGCTTATTCGTCAATTTGATTTGGAGGCAGTCACCCACGTTGGCCCGTAACGTTAACGGCATGGGTTGCACATCACCCCCGACCTTTTGCACCTCATCTTCGAGGACATAGATCTTGGCTTGAGGATTGCGCAATTCAATCTTGCGTTCAAAGTCCACTTCAATCGTTTCCGGAGCATTGCTATTAAAACTCATCCCCGGATGATCCAAGGCCACGACATTGAAGCTCTTCACCGGAGCCTCTTTCGGACAAACCGGCAATCGCTCCGGCATGCCTTCTTTGCCATAGGCCTTATTCGGCAAGGGCTGCAGATCACTCACCGGTTTATCTAAAACCCGAATCAGCCCCCAAGAGCCTTCCGAAAACTTCGAGCTCCGGCCATTAAAGAACATATAATCGCCGGCTTGATGGCGAGGACCGCCCGCTTCCGGAATAACCAGGTCATACCGTTCGGCAATTCCGATATGCAGCGAATGTTTGCGATTGGCTTCTTGCGCATAGCGTTCTGACCAGAACGTATGGCCGGACAACGTGAACACATTACTTTCATTCATCGTCACATCCAACAGCCGGAACACAATGGCATCGCCAAGGTAGGCCCGAACCATGGCCGTACTGGGATCCCCATGCACCACACTGCTGAATATTTGCGACGGCTCCGGGTTATTGGCCAATCGTTGCGCGAATGGCTCTGACCGGAAATTCAACGCCCCCCCTGTGGTATGCGTGCCGCCATTCAGGAACGGCATAGGCGTCATTTTAATTTTGTCGTTCGGCGGCATGATGAAGGACACCGTCCGACCCGCTTCCAACGCCACATCCACCGGTTGCCCTGGAGGATTCCCGGCGGTCACGATGTTTACCGTGTGCGGCACCGTATCCATGATGTGTACCATCAATTCGCGGAAGCTGCCGGCCACATCATGTCCCACACGTTCCACCGCATGAATATCGGCGACCGGACCCGAGCGAATCCGCTTCCCGGTCTTCGGATCGTGCCACGTGGAGCCAAAGGGTTCGGCAATCATGGTCCCGACCGCCCCATGTGGCCACG
>JBATLR010000412.1:0-6742 GCA_049289415.1 Nitrospirales bacterium | reverse complement strand
GCTCAACTCGGCCCCCTTGTCTGAGCCTGGCGAGTTGGCCCGCCCTCTTCCCTGCATCCCCCAATCCAATGAGGCCGAACGGGGCGTCACTGGTTTTGGGTCCTTTTGCCGAAACAAAAGGACCTCGGCTGCTGGGCCGAACCCCAGCATCTGCTAGTAAATTGATTAAATGGTTTCTAGAACAGGCTCATTTGTGTGGGAGGATCGGATGGGGTTTCTTCTTTGGAGGAGGCTTTGGATGTTGGAAGGGTTGGCGGTGAAGAGGTTTGAGGAAGGGTGGGAGTTTTGCTCATTTCATCCAGGACCGTCTTGAGTTTTTGGAAGTCTTCTTTGAGGGGAACCCGTAGATTTCCCTGGTGGAGTGCGGCTGCCGGATGAAGCAGTGGGAACACGATGAAGTTGGGCATTCGGATGACCTGCCCGCGTACTTTGGTGATACCAACTTTTCTTTCTAATAAGGTTTGTGTGGCAAAGTTTCCTAATGTGCAAACCAATTTAGGTTTGATGAGTTCGATTTGTTGAAGCAGAAAGGGTTTGCACGTCTCGATTTCCTCTGGAAGGGGATCTCGATTGTTGGGGGGCCGGCACTTAATGACGTTGGCAATAAAAATATCCGCGCGACTTAATCCGATAGATTGAAGCAACTCGTTGAGTAATTTTCCTGCCGCTCCGACGAAAGGCTCTCCCTGCCGGTCTTCATAAAAACCCGGGGCTTCTCCGACAAACATGATGTCAGCCTGAGGATGCCCTGCCCCAAACACCACCTGAGTGCGTCCTGAAGACAATCCACATCGTCGGCAGTCGTGAAGGGATGATTGGAGTTCATGAAGATCCATTGAGAGGGGATCTTAGATTTGACGGTTTAGGATGTCAATGTGAAGAAGCCTGGACCCATTCAGTCACAGCTCTGGCACAGGCATAGGCACTCAGGACGGTACTTTCCAGAGAAGGGGGGAGTGGGGTGGCCGTCCAGGGACCGGCAAGAAAGAGATTGGGGATGGGTGTGTTGGACAGAGGACGAAAGGTGCGGAAACCAGTCAGGCAAGGAATATAGCGGTAAGCGGATGGCGTGTCTGTTGACTCATAAGGTGACAATGACTGCTTAGGGGAAATATTGAATATCTTATTGATATGAGGCCAGACGGTTTCTCTCAGCCAGTCGCCGGGGTGTAACGACGATGGTGAAGAAGAGAGGTTGATGCCCGTAATTAACGTCCTTGGACCATCCGTGTATGGAACGGCCTGGCTGGTAACCCAATCAAATACACCGGAATTAAGGATAAGACGAGGAGAAAGAAGTGTGTCCTTAAGGGTTAATCGGACAAGTGTTCCTGATGCTTCCTGCAGTTGAGCCAAATGGGAAAAACACGAAAAACGAGCCGGGGCTCTTTCCGGCAAGAGTCGCAGTAGCTCTGGAGGGGAAAGGGGCGAGACGTAGATGTCGGCGTTGAGGCGTTCGCCTGTAGCCAGGCCAATGGCTTGAATCCGTTCGGTGTCCGCATGGATGCCGGCGATGGCGTTTGAGGGATAAAACGTGACCCCTTTTTCTAATAAGACATGTCGGAGTTTTTGTTGAAGATGGCTCTGCATGTCAGGTGAGGCTAAGAATATTTCTGGTCCATTCTGTTTGGATAACCAGAATCGAGAAAGTACCTCCAGGAAATACCCGAGTGATGCCTGGGTCACATCACACCCTAAAAACAATCGACAGAATGGATTCCAGATACGTTGTCGTGCAAGAGCCGATTGTTGAGCGGAAATCAGCCAGGATTCAACCGAGAGCATGTCAGGGTGGTGATCTGGTGAACGGGGTTCTTCCCATTTTTTTTCCAAAAAATTAATCAAGTGCCAGCGATCTGACCAGGGAAGGGCGCGAAAGCCGGCGAGTCGGATCATGGGGTGAAGAGTCGCAATTCCCTTCGCGTTGGAGAGGGTGAGTGTTTGACCTTCGGATGTCCCAAACTCCAGGTCGACCGGTTGAATGCATTGGGCTGCGTGCTCGAAGGCCAGTTCCTGGAAGAGTGCCCATGTGGCATGGTAATACCGTGGGAGAATGAGTGGTGAGGGCTGCGTCGTGAGGCGTTGAAGGGATGGTGGATGATCCGGTTCTATCGATTTCGGAAAATGGGGAGATGATGGTGCCGGAGAGACAGAGTTGTGGTCCTCGAGAATGGTGATCCGGAATCCGTAGGGGATGAGCCGATAAGCCGTGAGTAATCCTGGCAGATTTCCGCTCAGTATCAGAATGTGGTGTGTCACACTGATGGAGCAATGTTGTGGGAAAGAAAAGACCGAACCCAAATATGAGCGGCAATACCGAGTCGTTGTAGGGGGGCGACTCGAACCCGTGGGCCGAACACCTGGTAGTGCGGATCTTCGAGTTGTTTGAGGATGCGGCTGTAGACTCCACGCATGATTTCTGCAACCACCAGCGACTTTTGATCGGAAGGGGGCAGGGTTTCGAGAATTTCTTGAGCTTGGCGGTAATAGGTGCGAGCTCTTTCGCATTCAAATTTCAGAAGTTCAACCAGGGCCGGCGACCCTTGTTGTTGCAGGAGAGCATTTTCCGAATAACCAAAACGCTGTAAGTCTTCGAGCGGAAGATAGATGCGGTTCTGCTCGGCATCCCCCTTGAGATCGCGAAGAATATTCGTTAATTGAAATGCCAATCCCAAGTTGACCGCATAGTCCTCCGCCGCAGGGGATTGGGTTTGGAAAATCTTGAGGCAAATCAGTCCAACCACGGAAGCGACCCTGTAGCAGTATTGATATAGATCGGCAAACGTCGCAAACCGATTGGAAGTCAGATCCATTTCTACACCGGAAATTAATTCTTGAAGGAGAGTTTCCGGGATGTCAAAGGTCTGCAGGTGGGCGGCGAGGCTCGTCGTGACCGGTTGGGTCGGATGGCCTTGATAGGTGGCCGTCACCTCTTGTCGCCATTTGCGGACTTCTTCGATCGGATGACTTCCCGGGGCCGGTTCATCAACGGCGCTATCCACCATTTTGCAAAAGGCATAAATGGTGTACATGGCTTCACGTCGTTGCTGTGGCAGGAACAAAAAAGAGTAGTAGAAGTTGCTGCCACTTTCTTTTGTATATCTGGTGCAGAATGTCTGTGCTTCAATAGGAGTCATGGGCTTCATGAAGTATTTCCCAAAGGCGGTGGCCAGGCAATGATCGTGAAACGCGGGGACAAATGTATAACTGGATGACGGTGATTTCTCTATCCCAAGACAAGGAGTGTGGGGTTAAGCCGCCAACGACGGTTTCGCTCCTTACCGCGTTGGACGGTTATGTTGAGGATTCCCTTATTTTTTCGCATAGCGCTTGGTGACTCATAGGTGGAGCACTGGGCTCCATTAAGACCACGATCTCATTGGCGAATACACTACCGTGAGCAAGAGTCCAGAGTAGCAAGGATTGCGAAGCTCTTCAATGCATGGTGAGCGGATAATATCCAGGATGGTGTGGAATGTTTTGCGGTTGATTCAACAGAACACCGGATGATTCTCGATAACCGAATCCCTGATCCTTTAAGTGCCAGAAGGCCGACCAACGCATTGAAAATTTGGAGAGTTCCTCTTTACTGGGTAGAACCCTTTCCCGTATTTTGGGCCTGTGACTTGAGTTTTTCGGCAGAGATCCAACCTGTTTTTCCCGTTGGCGTTCGAACCTGGTAGACCCATCCGGTTGCCTGATAGGCTCCATCCAGAATCGTGAGTGTTTCTCCTGGTTTCACTATGGGACCAGGCGTGGTGTTGGCAAGATCACCCATCAGCAGGGACCTTCCAAGAGTATCTGTCAGCGACACTTCCTGATTCTCGTGAAAGACTGGAGGTGTGATGCCAGTCTGGTCTTGATTTCTGGTGATGGCAGCCGTATCGGTGGCGGTCCCTTGAGGCATAAAGGTATTTGGATTGAGAACCCAATAGGCCACTCCAACAATCACCAATAACAGTACAATCCAGAGAAGCGGTTTCCTTGAAGGAGGCTTGGATTGATTGAGATCGTCCTCTTCCAATCCTTCGTCAAATTCCAAATCTTTGTCAGGCTCCTGGGCAAAGAGCACGTTCCATCGAGAAGGTTGTTCTGGTGAGAACACCGCACCGATTGTCGAGGTCATCATGCCTATCTCCTTTTTATCGTGAGGTCTGCAAGCAGTGTCAGTGCCGGATTGGCGTGGGATGAAATTGCCAAATCAGCAGGTCGTGTACGAAGAAATACCCATTTATGAAGTTTATTAACATCACTTCTATTTCCTGTCAAATCCTCCCAACATATTGATGAGGGAACATGGTCTCTTCTTATGGCGAACAGAGCGCCCAGGATGAAACGATCCTGTCCAATCCAAGAATAAAATGATTCGAGTCGCCTGTTGTGTCTGGCAATGAGGATTGATATCGGGATCAGCGTTATGGAAAATACACCTCGGATGAAATCTGTGGTTGGGGAGGGAACATGAAATCGTATCGGGAAGAACTCTGGTTTCAGACCAAAGAACGCAGG
Source organism: Nitrospirales bacterium (assembly GCA_049289415.1). GTDB lineage: Bacteria > Nitrospirota > Nitrospiria > Nitrospirales > UBA8639 > Nitrospira_E. Next base: position 2,233 of record JBATLR010000412.1, on the reverse strand, counting down.
GAATATCGGAATATTACCTCTCAGGTGGAACGTGTGGTACAACAAAGTGGGATTCAAGAGGGATTCGTCCTGGTGAATGCCATGCATATCACTGCGAGTGTCTATATTAATGATGACGAAGCCGGGTTGCTGCAGGATTATGAACAGTTCCTTGAGCGCCTTGTGCCGCAGACGGGAACGTACCGGCACAATCTAACTGGAGAGGACAATGGTGACGCTCATATCAAGCGTCAAATCATGGGCAGGGAAGTCGTTGTGGCTATCACCAATGGACGCTTGGACTTTGGTCCATGGGAACAAATTTTTTACGCGGAATTTGATGGGAGACGTCGCAAACGGGTGTTGGTGAAGATCATTGGAGAGTAGTGAGTTGGCAAACGGGTTCCAGTCATGTGAAAATACTGTGGAAATTTTGATGATCTGCCTTCTCCGAAAATTTTTACCTTCGCCTGGAATCGTGAAAACCCATGAATGCAATGTCTAGTTGGTATCGTCCCGATCCCCTTACCCGGGATTTAATTCATCTCATTAATGCCCGGCGGCATGAACATGGGGATCCCAGTTTGGCCATTGAAGTGTTACAGGCCTTATTAGATCAGGATCGTGAGCATGAGGTTCTCACCGTTCTTGCAGCCTTAGACGAAAGTATGGCGGAGTGGTTATTCGATTTGCTGGCGGAAGCGGCCAGCTCCTGTCTGATGGAGGATGAGAGCGAAGACAGCGAGATGTATGGAATTCTTGCCTCATTTGAATTATCACTCCAAGCCAATCTGGAATATCCGTTGAAATTGAAAATTGATCCTGTGGAAACGGCGGATTTGTTACGGAAGCATCTGCATGTCCCGCCAGGGGCGGTGATTACCGTCGAACCGAGGCTTCTCACCGATTCCACATTGGAGTTTTTAAGCTTGCAGAAGATTCACGACCATATTTCCAACCTGGCTGAAGGACAGCCACGTCAGACGATTGCGGCGAGGCTTCATCCACCCGTTGAAGCTACCGCATTTTTATTTTTTGAAATTCTTGGCGTTCCTGATACGACCTTGCCGGAAGCCCTTTCCGAGGACGACTGTCAGGCTATTATGGATCATCTGGTGAATCAATGTCCCGAAGTCGCCAAGGCGCCGCAACTTCTGGAGGCTCCTAATTACGCGGCCTATGCCTTGTATGATGCGCAAAACGCCGTTCGTCTTCATCGATTGGCTGATGAAACCGCTGCGGTGTGGCATGACCTGGAAGGCCCGGTTCGAAGCCGAACCGTCGTGCATCTGCATACCCAATGCGGGAATGGCGTGTATATGCCTGTGTGGACCGATCTGTTTGATCCGGATCTTCCTGAAGATCATGGACCGATTTGGACATCGCCGGATGTGTGGGTATTTACGGCAGATTTGCCAATTGAATGGCCGGGGGAATTGTTAACCAATCGCCTGCTGGCTGAAGGCTGCACGCGATTTGAAAATCACATTGTGGAAGCCACTGACAATTAAAAATCGTCCTGGGGCGGTCATGGAACCTCAGTCATTTTTAGGGGGTCTGACCGGCCAGCTGCCTGACGTAAGTGATCGATCAACTTGGGAGGAACCCGTAACGAACCGCGCCCCGTTCCGACCGAAATCTCAGGCTTGAAGGCGCCGTGAAAATCACTGCCTCCCGTCATGAGTAAATCGAATTTGCGGGCTAAGTTGAGATTGATTGAAATTTGGCGAGCGGAAAACGTTCCATAAAAGACTTCAAGCCCTCGTAATCCCTGCTCCACTAACGTCCGGCATGAGTCCGTCGTCTTATCGGCACCTAACCCCTCCCAATAGGGGTGAGCAAGGATTGGGATGCCGCCGGCCTCAGAAATCCACGTCATGATTTCAGCCGCCTCGGGGACGACTCGCCGAACATAGGCTGCGCCTCTGACTCCCAGGAATCGATCGAACGCTTCTTTCATCCCCTTCACGTAGCCCTTTTCAATTAACATTTGCGCGATATGTGGGCGACCCATGGTTCCGCCTCCGGCAACATGCTCCACTTCAGCGAGAGAAATCTCCACTTTGAGGGTGTGGAGCCGGTCAAGGATATGGTGAAGGCGATCAACGCGTGTCGCGCGAAGCTGCTCGAGTCTGGCTTGAAACTGAGGATCAGCGAGATCAATAAAATAGCCGAGCATATGCGTTTCCCTCCCCTGAAATTCTGTACTTAATTCAATGCCGGGTATGATTTCAATCGGGAGATGATGAGCGGC
>JBATLR010000411.1:0-2085 GCA_049289415.1 Nitrospirales bacterium | reverse complement strand
ATGGCTTCCTGCCGGCTTTTTTGATGTGTTTGTTCACATGGTGAAATGGGGAGGGGTCCCTTTTACCGTTGGCGGATTGGAGGCGGAAAATGTCTGGGTGCGTTCGGCCAATAATCTTTTGTCGATCGGGGCCATTGTGTCTGTGACAGTATTGTACTCCACCACCGGTGGACTCCGAAGTGTCGTCGCCACGGACCTGGTCCAATTTGGAATCGGGATTGTTGCCAGCGGTGCTTTCGCCTGGGTAGTGGTGGATCACGTGGGAGGCTTGGCGTCCTTGACTCAACACATTCAGAAACAGTTTTCGGTGGCGGTTGGGTATCCACTGACCGGGAATGAGATTCTGGCTTTTACTCCCTTCGGTGCCAGGGATGCGACCATGATGGTGTTGTTGGTCTATGGATTTCAATGGCTCCTACAAATGAACGCGGATGGGACGGGGTATTTGGCTCAACGATCCATGGCATGCCGCAGCGATCACGATGCGCGAGTCGCTGCGGTGGTGTTTACCGTGGCCCAAGTGGTGCTTCGGAGTTTGATCTGGTTGCCCTTGGCCCTGGGATTACTTGTGATATTTCCACCCCCACCGGAAATGATAGGCCCTCAGTTCATTGCGGCTCGCGAATTTACCTTTGTGCAAGGCATTCATGAACTGTTACCGCCCGGAATTAAAGGGTTGATGGTCGTCGGGATGTTGGCGGCCTTGGCCTCCACGGTCGATACGCATTTGAATTGGGGGGCGTCTTATTGGGCTAATGATATTTATCGCCGGTTTATTTGTGAGGGGTGGCTCAAGCGCGAACCTTCGCAACGTGCTCTGGTTTGGGTTGCACGTGGGAGTAACCTGCTGATTCTCTTGATTGCACTTTGCATTCTTCCGTGGTTGTCATCGATTCAAACTGCCTGGCAAATCAGTTTGTTGCTTGGGGCGGGAATGGGTGTGGTGTTGGTGCTTCGGTGGATCTGGTGGCGTATCACGGCATGGGGCGAATTAGCCTGTATTGCGGCGTCGGTTCTTATCGCGCCCCTGTTATTGTGGGCCCTTCCAGGACAGCAGGAGGAATTGCGGTTGTTGATCATGGGCCTGGGAGCCGGTGCCATTGGTATCGCCGTGTCCTGGTTCACCGGACCGGAAGATCTCGATCGTTTAGAGACCTTTTACCGGCGTGCACGTCCTCCGGGATTTTGGGGCCCCATTGAACTGAGGGTTCAATCCGAACAGCGAAATGGAGTTCGGCGATTTTGGCGAGCGATTATGGCCATGGGGCTTACGGCATTGTCCATTTTCTGTTTGCTTACCGGTATCGGAACCTGGCTGGTGGGAAGTCCTGCCCCCGCATGGATGCCCTGGCGTGAGGCGTGGATTACCGGACTCTTGCTGCTGGGAATCCTATTAATTCCCCTTTGGATCACCGTTGGTTTTCGCCAATCTGATTCTGTGACGCAGACCCGATAGAGAATGGAGAGGAACAATCCATAGTTGTGGCTTCGAACGCCATGAAATAAAGAGCATAATCCGTATTCCGGTGAGTTGCGGATGGAGGATAACTCGTGTTTTGAAGAAGCATCTATGCAGGTTGAGATTGCAGAAGGGGTTGATTGTACCAGAGAAAATGGGATATCTGGCCGGACGAAGCAAAAAGAAAAGAATGGTTATAGGGAGTCTTCAAAGAGGGTTTGAGCATCCGCCCACACCATCCCATCTGGAAGTCCCTTCAACCAATCTCCGGTTTCATTTGCTGGACGGTACGAATATTCTCTTCCAATTTTTTTGAGGATGATTTCTTCCCCATTCACCCAGGTTTGAATCGTATCCATTTCATCTATCCACATCACTGCCTCCCTGTTTAATATTGGTATCTGCCAGATTACTAAGGCGGAGGGTTGCGCTCCATTCCTCAAAAGTCGTGTCAAATATTTTTAGAAGGCGCATGTCTAACCCGGGGAATAACGGCACCTATTGGGAAAGGATGTCCAGCGACGTTAAATGATTTCATGCAACGGACAGCAGAAAAGGGAGGGAGTGACTCTTTAATTATTGGTCCTCTGGATGTTTTTATGGAGTGGGAGTTTTCATGTCTGGGG
>JBATLR010000410.1:0-17712 GCA_049289415.1 Nitrospirales bacterium | reverse complement strand
GGTTGATCACCTCAACCGTCACACCAGCTAAAAAAGCACGTTCGCCTTTCACAAAGATCAACTTAAGGGAATAGGGTGGGTATGACAGGCTCCGTTCCTCTTTACCTAATCCGGCGCTGAAATATTGAACAGCATTCTGCTCGTGGAGAGGGAACCTGAGTTTATCCGGGATACTTCCGTCTTTCAGTGGAATTTCTAAAAATTTGGAGAGAGGTTCCGAGCCTTCACCTGTCGCCGCCCAGGATGAGGTTGAAGGGGCTACAAAGCTTAGGATCATCAAAAGGCACGCACCCAATCCCAACGTCACAGACAACTCTTTGTTTTTTGCTTTTAAGCCTTTTCCCCAATCTGTTGTCGATCTGCTGGTAATTCCTGGTCCCACGGGCCTTACCTCATCCTTTCCAAATAAAGGTTAATTCTCCAAATAAATACTCGAATGACTAGAGATATAATAACAATTTCATGGTGCGTAAAAATAGCGCTAATATGAAATTGACTCCGGCCCAAGGGACACAGCCAGGCAGAAAGAAAGGAGCAGACCTCATTCAAGCCATATTCTTTTGCAAGGGAATACCCAATTCATTTAAAGAAAGCAGGAGAAAAAATGTACTTTCAACTTATGATGATGCGGGCGGAAGGTCTTCGGGTGATGGTCCCATTTCGCCAGGGGGTCTTGGCATGTGCCCGACGGATTTGATGTCCATGAGGTCTTTTTTTGGGCTGATTCCAAGAGATTTGAATTTTCTGGCCGTGGGCCAGATCCGATTCTCCAATGAGGTGACCGTCGCATTATAGGATGTGACGGTCCGACCTAAAGCTTGTCCAATTCTCCCAAAATGCTCTGCCAGAGTGCCCAGTCGATCGGCAAGTTCTTGTCCGAGGGTGCTGATGCGTTGGGCCCCTTCCGCCACTTGTTCCTGGCGCCAGCCGTAGGCAATGGCCCGCAACAGGGCAATGAACGTGGTGGGTGTGGCGATGACGACTTTTTTCGTTAAGGCCGACTCGACGAGGGAAGGGTCGCGTTCGGCGGCGGCAGCTAAGAACGAATCATTGGGGATAAATAAGACCACAAATTCCGGAGCGGCTGGAAATTGATCCCAGTATTCCTTTGAGGCTAATTGACTGATATGGCGTTTGACTTGGCTGAGATGTCGATTGAGGGCAGCTTCCCGATCTTCGTCCGTGTGTGTTTCCAGGCTATCTAAAAACGCACTGAGCGGCACTTTAGAATCCACCACCACATCTCTTCCTGCCGGGAGTTTGACGATCATATCGGGACGCAGACGCCCGGTGTCGGTGGAGACACTTTCTTGTTCAAAGAAATCGCAGTTTCCTGACATGCCGGCCAATTCAGCGGTCCTTCGAAGCGCGATTTCTCCCCAGCGTCCTCGAATCTGGGGTGATCGTAAGGCATTCACCAATTTGGCTGTTTCGGCTTGGAGGGTGGTCTGAGCGGAAGCCAATTGGCGTAACTGTTCTCCCACGACACTGAGTTCACGAAGCCGCTTATCTTCTAAGGCTTGAGATTCTTTTTGGTAGGTACGCAGGGATTCGGTCAGCGGCTGCAACAAGGATTCGATGGAGGTGTGACGTTGATCGAAAGAAGCGGTGGCTTCTTCCTTGAGGGCTTTAAACTTTTCCTCGGCCAGGGTTAGAAAGCCCCTATTGTTTCCGGCCAGAGCTTCCGAGGCTAAAGAGCGAAAGGTATCCGACAAGGTCAATTTCGCATCCTCCAGCAGGGCCCGCTGTTCGGCTAAGTGTCGTTGCGTATTTTCGAGGTTCGTTTCGGCTGACACTTTGGCCACTTCCATCAGACGGAATTCCTGATGGACTCGTTCACGTTCCTGCTGCAGGGTGGCGAGTTGGGATCGAAGTTCTCCTGTTTGGGCTTGGGCCGATGCAAATCGGGTGGCGGTCTCTTGTAAGGCTTGGATCTTCCTTCCTCGATAGACAATGGAACATATGGCCCACGCGATTGTCCCTCCGACCACCAAGCCAGATAGAAAAATCCATAATAATTGAGGGTCGTAAGTGGCGATCATGCTTGAGAAGAGCGAACCTAACCGGACTAGGAATGTTCCTTACAGTATGTAGTACTTGCAAGAGATCCTGAAGTTTTTCAACTCCTGGCCCCTATACGAACGAAGCTGATGGCAAGGTTTGCCGCCAGGAATAATCGATCCGGGAAGAATTTTGTTCCATTTCGATAGACGTATTTCTGATTCTTGGGTACAGTAAGATTATGTTCACGTCATGCGGTTCAGGGTCACACAGGAATAGGGGTTAGGATAGCAAATATGGACAAAAAATATCGGGTATCTATTTGGTATTTTATTATTGCGTTTTGGGGGCTCATTATTCTCCAGGAAATGTATTTTGCCGCCCAACATATGGATGAAGTGCCCTATAGTCAATTTAAATCCTGGGTTCAGGAAGATAAGGTGGCTGAGATCTCCATTACGGACAAAGTCATTCACGGAAAATTGAAATCTGAAAAAGGAGGGGAAAGTCCACAATGGTTTCAGACAGTGCGCGTAGATGATCCGGAGTTAGTGAAACTGCTGGAAGAGAAGCATGTGGAATATGCCGGAGTGATCGTCAGCACGCTCTGGAAAGACGTGGCTTCCTGGGTCGTGCCTATTCTGGTCTTTGCCGGAATCTGGTTTTGGCTTCTGCGGAAGATGGGGCAAGGGGCGGGGGGCGGTTTTATGCGAATCGGAAAATCCAAAGCCAAAGTCTATATTGAAAGCGATATTTCTGTTCGCATGAAGGATGTGGCTGGAGTCGATGAAGCCAAAGTCGAATTAATGGAAGTGGTTGAATTTTTGAGAACTCCGGAAAAATTCACGAGAATCGGGGGACGGATTCCCAAGGGTGTGCTCCTCGTCGGGCCGCCAGGCACGGGGAAAACCATGCTGGCGAAGGCCATTGCAGGAGAGGCCGGCGTCCCGTTTTTTTCCATTAGCGGGTCGGAATTTGTCGAAATGTTTGTGGGTGTGGGAGCGGCCCGCGTGCGAGATTTATTTGAACAAGCCACGGCCAAAGCCCCCTGTATTATTTTCATTGATGAGTTGGATGCGCTGGGAAAAGCTCGGGGAACGGGGCCCATGATGCACGAAGAACGGGAGCAAACCCTGAATCAATTACTGGTAGAGATGGATGGGTTCGATCCTCGTGTGGGGGTCATTATGTTGGCCGCAACCAATCGCCCTGAAATTCTGGATCAGGCCTTGCTCAGGGCAGGCCGTTTTGATCGGCAAGTGCTCGTTGATCGCCCCGATCGGCCCGGACGAACCGCCATCCTGGCCATACATGCCAAAACCATTAAACTGGCTCCGGATGTCGATTTAGACAAAATTGCGGCAATGACCCCGGGAATGGTTGGTGCCGACTTAGCCAATGTCGTGAATGAAGCTGCCCTACTGGCCATTCGACGCAACCGGGAAACGGCGGAACACCGGGATTTTGAAGAAGCCGTGGAACGGGTCATTGCCGGCCTGGAAAAGAGAAACCGCGTCCTCAGTGTGGAAGAACGCAAACGAGTGGCCCATCATGAAGTTGGGCATGCGTTAGTGGCCATGTCGTTGCCCGGGTGTGATCCTGTTCAAAAAATCTCGATTATTCCTCGTGGCATTGCAGCATTGGGCTACACCCTGCAGCTCCCGATCGAAGACCGGTATTTACTCACCCGTTCCGAATTAGAAAATCGCATTGCCGTCTTGTTAGGTGGACGCATGGCGGAGGAGTTGGTCTTTGGCGAAGCCTCAACAGGTGCGGCAGATGATTTGCAGAAAGCGACCACAATCGCCAAACGGATGGTCAAAGATTATGGGATGAGCGACAAATTGGGAACCGTAGCGTTAGATGAATCCGTGCAGCCGACGTTTTTGAAAAATATGGAGTCGCATGCGACCCCCACCTATTCCGAGCACACCGCTCAACAGGTCGATCAAGAGGTGCGCCGCCTCATTGAAGAACAAGGGATTCGCGTCCGGGAATTGCTGACAAGGCTTCGGCCGGTGCTGTTGAACGGGGCTGAGACCTTGTTGAAGGCCGAAGTCATGACCGGGGAAGAGTTGATGGCGCTTCTCCACGCCAAGGAAGAAGAACCGATTCCAAGCTAGTTCCAACCGACAACATTTGGGTTTCGTTACCGAATACCTCCATCCTGACATCTCCAATTAATTCCTGCCGGGCCTGAAGTTCAGGTCCGGCAGGACAAACACCATTCCAAAACATCCCGCAGTGTCGGTCTCCTCGTCTTATTTGGGGAGGGCAGATCAGGAATTCATCTCACCCAATTCCTCAAAAAAGCCGGCTAGCCTCAGGGTGTAATGAAATAGGGGTGGGAATAGTCGAGTCATGAATCATTCGTTGTTTTCCCGGAAGATGATATGATTTTGCTGATCGGGGTCATGGTCTTTTCCGGATCATGAGACAGAGCGAACAGTATAACCGGAGGTCAGGAGATGTTTAACACGATCATCGAACCCTTTCGTATCAAAATGGTCGAACATATCCGGATGACGACAGAAACCGAACGCCGGGATTTAATTGCCAAAGCCGGTTACAACGTATTTCGGCTGCACTCTGATGATGTCCTGATCGATCTCCTGACCGATAGTGGCACCGGGGCCATGAGTGCCAAACAGTGGGCGGCCATCATGCGGGGAGATGAAAGTTATGCGGGAAGTCCATCGTTTTACCGGTTTGAAGCCTCGGTACAGGAACTCATGGGATTCCCGCTGGTCATTCCGACCCATCAGGGAAGGGCGGCGGAACGCATCTTATTTTCCACCGTTTGCAAGGTCGGCGATATCGTTCCGAACAATACGCACTTCGATACCACCAGAGCCAACGTGGAATTTACCGGAGCCAAAGCGGTGGACTTGCCCTGTCCGGAATTGGCTGACCTCTCCAGCGAATTCCCCTTCAAAGGGAATATGGATGTGGAAGGCCTGAAAGCGTTGTTCAAAAAAGAAGGGCGCGAGCGTATTCCGTTGATGATGATCACAGTCACCAATAATTCCGGTGGAGGCCAACCGGTTTCGATGGCCAACATGAGAGAAGTGGCCGAGGTCTGCCGGGCCTTTGAGCGTCCCTTGTACCTGGATGCCTGCCGGATTGCAGAAAATGCCTATTTCATTAAACTACGCGAACCGGGATATGCAGACAAATTGGTCCGCGACATTGTTCGCGAAATGTGTGACCTGGCCGATGGCTGTACCATGTCCGCAAAAAAGGATGCCATTGTGAACATCGGCGGATTTCTTGCCACACGCAACGCCGAGTTGGCCCAACAAGAGCAAAATCTGTTGATCCTCACCGAGGGGTTTCCCACCTATGGGGGATTGGCCGGACGGGATTTGGAAGCGATGGCCGTAGGGTTACATGAAGGCATGGAGGAAGATTATCTCCAGCATCGCATTACCTCCACGGGGTATCTGGGCAACCATTTACATGAAGCCGGTGTGCCGATCCTGCGGCCGCCTGGTGGACATGCCATCTATCTGGATGCGGCCCGCTTCGCCCCTCACCTCCAACCGCTCGATCTGCCAGGTATTTCGCTCTGTGTGGAGTTATATGTGTTGGGAGGCATTCGGGCGGTAGAAATCGGTACCGCGATGTTCGGCAAACGCAATCCGGAAACCGGAAAAGAAGAGCCCGGCCCTCGTGAGCTTGTTCGGTTGGCGATTCCAAGGCGGGTCTACACCCAAAGCCATGTGGATTATATCGTGGAAGTGGTGGAAGAAGTCTTCCGCCGCCGTGAACACTTAAAGCCGTTCCGCTTTCTGGAACAAGCGCCCTTTCTCAGGCATTTCACTGCCCAATACGGAATACCGGAAAGATCCAAATGGGGGAAATAGGAACTAAACCTATGACGGAACAGAGTGCGGGCTGGTTTTTTTCTGCCTGCTTTCGCATTGCCGTCGCATCATCCCCCGCCTGCATTCGTAGCAGCATGTCCATGTTGGGATTGAATGCCTTTTCCGGAGTGCGGCTATTTCATTCAATAGATCTGAGCGGGGCGCACGCCGCACGCGGGACGAAAAAAAAGGGGTCAGGTATGAGTATTGATGTACAATCTCACCCCAGGATAACAATTGCCATTGTTTGAATGGGGCGAAAAGGCCGCGCCTAAGACGACGCATTAATCTCCTGCCTCGATTCATCACATTCCCATTTTTCACCAAATTTTGTATGGTGGTTCTCTGGGAGATGAATGATGGCAACGGCCTATGAGGGAAAGAACGTCAAACAGTGGGTGATGGACTTTCGCGGCACCTCCATGGATGGGAGTGGGCGGGGAGATTGAATATCGATTTTGATCATACGGGGATGGCCAGAGGGCTCCATTTGAACGAAACAATCAGTTCCATCGACATACCACCCATGGAAGTAACGTTGGAACTTTCAATCCTTACCAGCGAGAAAGGGATTTGCAAATGAAATCGGCAATCCAGAAACATGGATTCATTCTCTTATTTGTGTTGCTATTGTTTTCTTTTTCATCGGTTTCATATGGTGGGAACGAATGTAAAATTAAATATGGCTGGAATACCGGAAATTCTCTACAAGGTACGTTTAAGAACCACTTTAACACCATCTATCTGAACACAGGGGAGACCAAAACGATCAATCAAAATCGTATGAATTACGTAAAAAATCTGACCTCCCAAGAGGTAAAGTTTTATTTAGAGAATGCCTCCGATGTGACATTGGGGAAAAATCAGCAGAATCCGGATGTTGGCACCTATGTGCTTACAGTTAAACTGGTGAAGGCGAAATGCTTGGCCACATCGAGTAGTTCACCATCTTTTCCAGATGTAAGCAAGACTCCCTCGCCGACTGGTCCCATACCCATCCCTTATCCGAATATCGGAAAATGATTTACACATAAAAGGGGAACAAGAATGAGGCATTTCTGCTAAGACCAGTTCTAGAAATTAACCTTTCCTTATTCCTTTGGCAAAAAGGGGTCAGGCAAGAGAATTGATTTATACAGCCAGTAGGCGCGCGCGGGGTTACGGCACGATGAGGTAAATCTCTGACCCCTTGTATTTTTTTCAGAGCGCTTGTTCAGGGGGGAAAACAAAAAGAAAGGAGTATGGTCATGCGTTCCTTTATTTCGATCTTATGCCAATTCACAGCGTGTATGTGTAAACGGGGCGTTCTTACTGCGGGACTTGTGCTTTGTCTGGTGTATAGCGTGTCGGCTCAGGAAGTGACGGTGTCCGAACAAACCTTCGGGTGCATTCTCGATTGGCCGAAGGTCAGGAATACGCGCATCAAGCATGACGATCCGGAAAAATTGAAGGAAGCCAAGCGAATCTTACGGGACAGCGTGCCGGAGACCGAGTATCCGATTGGAACTATTCTGCAACTTGTTCCTCATGAAGCCATGGTGAAGCATTCGCATGACAAGTTTCCCAAAACGAACGGCTGGGAGTTTTTCTTTTTGGAAGTCTCCAAAGAAGGCACCAAGATTGCGGATCGGGGAGACAACGTCGTCAATGTTTCGCAAGGAGTCACGTGCTTAAGTTGTCATCAGCCGGCGGCCAGGTTCGACTTCGTCTGTGAAAAGGGACATGGGTGCGCCCCAATCCCGTTCGATGATCAGAAGATCGCGGCCATTCAAAAAGCAGACCCCCGCTGCACCAAAAATTAGGGGGGATAGTTTTGAGGTGATGCATGGCTTGCAGGAGGATTCGAGCCGAATAAGAAGTCCCACGCACCTCTGAGTAATTTTTTAGTGAGTATGAGAGCGGTGAGAATCGGCATCGTCATGTTTGGCAAGCCCAATGCCGAAACCGGGAAAGAAGAGCCGGGCCCTCGCGAACTTGTTCGGTTGGCGATTCCCAGGCGGGTCTATACCCAGAGCCATGTGGATTATATCGTGGAGGTGGTGGAAGAAGCGTTCCGGCGGCGTGAAGGCTTGAAGCCCTTTCGATTTCTGGAACAAGCGCTCTTTCTCCGACATTTCACCGCGCAATACGGGATGGTCGAATAACCATGCGAACGATCGTTCCGTAAGTAAAGTGAGAACCAGAAATAAATATTCACGCAGTCTAATATTAATTTTTGAAGATAACCGTTTCGTCCTTCTTAGGCTGCTATTCCCAAGGGATGTTTTTGTATTTTAGGAAAACTTGCAATGAGATTCCAGACGATGGATATTCGGGGCAATTCTCATGGATATCGATAAATCTAGACGTCAAGAAGCTATCGACATTGCCTCGGCCATTATCAAGGGTACTCTTCATCCTCTAGAGGGTTGTCGTCGACTGGTTAGACTAAAGGACGATATTGGATTGGGAGATGAGGACTGTTTCAATCAAATTAGAGCGACGGAAAGTGAAACGGATCACCTACCGTTAGGGGATCTAAAATTAGAGTGTAGTGCATCATATTTGGAACGAGTCGAACGCGAAGAACGAGAATATCTTGAGTCTGCACTAGGTGATATAGTGAAAGCATGTGAGGAAATTATAAAAAAATTGAAAGCTCTGTAAGCGTCCTCAAATCATGGAGTTACTTTCAAATTTAGTGTCTGATGAGTTGCGAACGCAACGACGGGAATGTTTACACGACCTTCACCTAGATCCTGTCCATAGACTTATGATAGCTGCATAGGTTACCTAACAAAATAATTCCGCCCTCCTCACCGACAAGGCAAATTGTTAGCAACAGAGCTTTTGCCCCAACGCCAGGGATCGGACACCACAATCAACGTGAGATTTGAACGGTATTTCGCTCTAGGTCGATCGAAAAACTTTGTTTTTTACGAATCAGGGAGGATGTAGAAGAGGCAATCGCTTTGGGCGATTTCTGCGTTTGTTGTGACCATCATGAGCCGGCTGGGATGAGCCAGTCGAAGTTCGCCGTTGTGCACGGAGAAAATCGCTTTGCTGACGTTTTGTCCCCTCGCATTCTTGGCCCACAGGACATCCAAGCCCCGTGCCCCGACCCAGCCCAGCGTCTCCTGCGGAGACCACAGTCCAAAATTCAAACGATCCACATCTGAAGGAAGGGTGAGATCCACTTCGGAAACCGGCCCACCGTTATAGGCCACGGTGGCTCCTTCCTGCAGTTCCACCCGAATGGGATGATGGAGTACGGTTACCGGTGAAGAGATATCTGAAAAGTTCTCGGCCATGGCGTACCGTGTGAATCCGCGAAAGGCCAACTCATCGGCATTAGGATCTTTCGCCCAGCCTGCTTCAATGGTGACGGTCGGCCAGTCGTATTCCGTCGCTTCCATTAATGTGCCTAACCGCAAATCGGTCACGATGAGATGATCACAAAAGACTCCGGTCAATGTTTCATGGGTTTCCCGGTTCAGAGTGGTCACACCATACGCCGGGCTCCGGCCTGAGGTGTTATGCAAGTCAATCAACGCTTCAGGTTGAGCGTGATGCAATTCCTGAAGCATGGCTTGGGCAATGGCTCCTTCCTGACCCTCAAAAGGAGATCGAAAACACCGGTTAAGATCTTTTCCCTCCGGTATGCATCGATGAGAAAACATTGGTCTGGTCAAGGCCGCTCCGATGGACCCGATAAAACAGAGCACATTGACTTGGGGTTGTCGCCCTTCCCGGATCCATCGATGAAGGGCGCGTACGCCTGAGGGTTCATTGCCATGTAATAGGGTACAGACGGCGCGGGTGCGCGTGCTATCCAAGCCTGGAAGCCACAGAAAAGTGGGCTCACCAAGCTTCATCAGGAAATCCTCAACTGTCGGCCCCACGTCTTGGGGTGTGGGTGCTTCCCACCTGGGTATTGGACGAACGAGATTCATTCGAGGTTCAGACTCCATTGTGAAACGGGTGCGCCCGTATGTGCGGCTCGCAGATAATCTTCGAGCATGTGCGTCAGAGCCGTGGAACGGTCATGCCCACGGCTCTCATACTGTTCCAACCGATTGACCTGCCAACGAGCGCCATTCATCCGGGCCTCCAAGCGATCCCGGATCACATTCAGCATGGTATGAATTTCTTCTTTCTCCACCCCGTGTTCCTCCAAGCCCTTCTCGGCCACGGGCAACAATTCCCCGGCAAGGTCACACACGGATATTTCGCGCAACCCATGCCCTGGCTGACCCGGCCATACTAACATGGCCCCCATCCCATATTCGGCAGCCCGGTAGAAATTCCGGTGCGCATATTCAAACGGAAACTGATGGAGGAGCTGGTCGATCTGCTGTCGCATGCCTAACGTCAGCCCTATCACAAACGCCGCATTGGCTGCCATGTCAATCGGGGTAGGTCCTGAGGGTAGGGATCGGAATTCGACGCGGAAATGTCCACCGGCATTGGCATCATAGATTGCCCGATTCCACCGCCAGACGGTTCCCTGGTGCAGGCGTAATTCTTCGAGCTGCGGCAGTTGCCCTCGACTGAGGCATTCCATGGGATCTTCCGCACTCATCACCGGCAACAAGGGGGAATGAAGCGCCACGGCTTCGGCAAATAACTCATACGCTCCTCGACGGACCCACCCATGGCCAAACGACACTCTGGCAGGATGATGCCAGTCACCTTCCTGCGCTTTTCGACTGTCGATGGCTTGCTTGAACAAGGCCACGCGCGTTTCCTCCCACAGCCGATGCTGCAAAAATATGGGACTATTCGCACCGAGAGCCAGGGCGACGGGCGTGACCAGTTGCGCCGCATTAAAGACGTGAGCGAAATCCTGAGGGTTCACCCGAAGATGAATTTGAAAAGAGGTCGTGGCCCCTTCCAGCGTGACATCCGGACAGGTCACCGTTAAGGGCTCCGGTCCATTGATGTGTATTGCAAATGGCCCTTCGCGCAACCGTCGAAGGCCGGCCGAGAGCGCACGATAGCGTGGGAGATCCGACATCACCGGCGAATCCAGTTCTTCGACGCAGAGGGTCGGCAGGATGCCAATCGGCGCAATGCGTCCTCCCCATTTATGCGCACAATATTCCAATGATTGAATGGCGTTCGCTAATTGCGCCCGGACATGGGAAAAGGGATGGCCCGCTAAGGCGACGGGAGACAAATTATATTCCAAATTAAACCGGTCTAACTCGAGTTGGAGGTGTGCATCATGCGCGCAATTCAGAAGGGTGCGATTAATGGGATAAGCCCGGCCTTCGCTATTGATAATCGAGAGTTCAAGTTCCGCCCCGATAGAGAGAGGACCGACGCCAAACCCCGGTTGATCCACCACATGCTTCAGAGCTTTCAAGCTTTGAATCAGCCGTTGCCCGAACCGGGTAAAATCCTCTTCGTCAAACTGGTCGCGATCAATACATAAACCCATAGTAGTGTTTCATACCTGATTTTCCCGACAAGGTAAAGAATCCCGCCTGGACGAACCGTGTTCCTTGTTCACGTGAAGGTTGCGGGCTTTCATGAATATTTAATTCATGAAATCAATTAATAGTTCCGAAATAGAGGCGGATAGGATTGCGTGAAGTCGCTCGGTGAGGCCTGCCAGTCGTCCGTATTGAAAACAGGGGCCAGCAGAACAATGCAAAGGAGAACGGAAAAATGAAGCCAGTATTATGGCTGAGGAAATCCGCAGGTGCCCTCTTCGTCCTCATGTGTGGAATCGGCATTGCCTACGGGATGGATCACAGCAGGACGCCTCTTCTGCAGATCCGGGCATTCCCGGTGCGGGATGTCGTACCGAGCGATGTGAGCTTGAGGGTTTCCACAGATATGGTCCCTGAAGTGGAAATGATCGCCTGGGATTATGAAGGCGATGGAAGATTTGACGCAGAGGGGCCTCACCTACATTCTCAGACCGTCACGTTCTCACATGCCGGCCACTTTTCCCCTCGGGTGATTGTCACAAATACACAGGGGCAAACCTTTGAAGCGACGGCTGACGTGGTATTAGAGAATCCGGAAGATCTCCAGGCTGCCCTTAATGCCCGGTGGCAAGGCATGCTGGGGGCCTTGGCGAAGCAGGATATTGACGGGGCTGTCTCGTTTGTGGCGACCAGAAAGCGTGATGCCATGCGACATGATTGGACCGTGCTTGCCGATCATTTAGGACAGATTGCCAATCTTTTTTCCGTTCCCCTTCAACTCACAGATGGGCAAGGATTTCGAGTGGTGGCCAAATCAGCGAACCCACTGCCTATGGGGGAAATACAATTTCCGTTAGAGGTGGAGTTTGTGTGGGAAGCGGATCGGCAATGGTATATCAAAAATTTTTAGAATTTGAAAAACCAATGTAACCCCCCACCAATCAACCCTTCCATTATTGAGGATTTCCGTTGGAGAGCATTTGCCATTAATCATGCACTGGTGCTTCTAAATCCATCATTGGCACCGGGTTCCAATCTGTGTTTTCTGATCATAACGGTGATTTCCATCCAATCACTTTTTGATTTCCATTGTGCTGTGGGATTCAAAGCGAATGTTTGAGGGATAGCCATTCAAGCTATCTGCTTCTGATCTTTCCAAAAAATCCAAAAAAATCGAATGTCTCTGTCGGGAAGGTGAGAGTCATTCCGGTTTGATTCGACAGAATGGACCCGCTAATTCAACGGGCTTGGCTTTACCTCATATGCAGTCGGAGAAAATGACTTATGCCTAAGGGCAAACTTTCCTTCCAAAAACCGAATGCGTTCGACCTTTTTCCAATCATTGCTTCCCCTACAACGGGGTATAGGCCCTTTTCCGGTTTCCTCTCATACTGCCCGAGCTTTCACTCCAAAAAAAATCTCTTGTGATTAATCATGGGTCCTTAGCAAAGAGGGGAATACCTTCGATGACATGGAGTTGGACAAAAAAATTTCGGATACATACTAGTTCCACATGGATTGTTGTCGCGTTCCTAATTCTTCTAAGTGTGCCTGGAAAGGCCAAGGCGGTAAATGATTTTGTGGTGTTAGGGAATGAGGGAGTTTGGGTACGGCAGGGAAGTACAATTCTCAGCGGAGATATTGGGGCAAATCAAGCGAGTATAGGTCCCTATCTAAACGGTGAGCAAGAAATGACCATCGGTCATGACGTTGTGCTTCAAAACAGTAATAGCCAGATATTAGGGAATACCGTCAGACTGAAGAATGGATCTCAGATCCAGGATATAGTGGTCAATAGCCTCTTAGGACCGGGGCAGATTCTAGGGACCATGGCGAGGCCAGTTAAACTCCCACTCGTTTCCGAGATGCCGCCTGTCCCACCGGTTCATCCTGGATCTCAGGACATTGATATTCCGGCGGGAGGAGCCCTTACACTCGAGGCTGGACGCTATGGTCGGCTTAAAGCCCGGCCTGGTGCCATTGTCACCCTTTCAGGCGGCCTTTACCACTTTCAGGAATGGGATATTCGTGAAGATGCCCAAGTTCTGGCGACTAAGGCCGTCGAGATTCGAGTGAAGGGCCAGATCGATACTCGCAGACATACGGTCGTAGGACCAGCTCCGGATGCAGCAACTCTGACTGCGGCTGATATCCTTATCATTGGGATTGGGATTAATGGAACAACAGGTGCTATAGATGACTCACCGGAAGCGGTGAAGTTTGGGGAAAGCAGCACGGTGCGCGCGAAGGTCTATGCTCCGAACGGCCTTCTGCGGTTCAGAGCCGAAAGTAGGGCTACCGGTGCGTTTGTGGGTAAATGGGTTCGAATGGGCAATCACTCCACAATCGCGTTGGAAGGAGGTTTCGGGTTGGGGCAGGGAGGAAATACTCTACCAGTGGCTCAGGCAGGACCTGACCAGACTGTTCACGTTGGCATGAATGTGCAGCTTGATGGGGCCGACTCAACCGATGTGGACGGGAATCTTTTGACGTATAGGTGGACAATACTCTCCCAACCCGCAGGGAGTAACGCTTCGCTTTCTGATATTACGGGCATTATGCCTACTCTGGTGATAGATACTCCAGGAGTCTATACCCTTCAACTCATTGTGAATGATGGAACAGTCGATAGTGATCCCGATACGGTGACGATAACAACCATCAATTCCCCACCTGTGGCCGGAGCCGGGCAGGATCAAACCGTGTTTGTCACACAATCGGTCCTCTTAAATGGAAAGGATTCCCATGATGTAGATGGGGACGCGCTGAGTTTTCATTGGTCCTTTGTGAGCATTCCTGGTGGAAGCGGGGCTACCCTATCCAATCCAACTTCTTCTACGCCCGATTTCCTTGTTGATCTGGCAGGGACCTATCAGTTGCAACTGGTTGTGAACGATGGGCAAGAAGACAGCCCACCGGACATGGTCCTGATCAATACGCAAAATTCCAAGCCGGTGGCTCATGCGGGCCAGGATCAAACTGTTCCGGTAGGAAGTATCGTCACCTTAACGGGAACCGGCTCACATGATGTGGATGGCAATTCCTTGGTCTTTCAATGGGCACTCATTGCCAAACCGACAGGTAGCACTGCAACACTTTCAAACCCCGCTTCTATTCAACCGACATTAGGTTCAGACCTGGTTGGATTATATGTGGCTCAGCTAATCGTCAATGATGGGATAGAAAAGAGTGATCCCGTTACTGTGACAATTACTGCAGGCAACACGCCACCCGTAGCCGATGCCGGACAAGATCAAAGCGTGCCGGTCTTTTCATTAGTCACGCTCAATGGAAGCGGTTCTCATGATGGAGACGGCGATGCCCTGCGCTTCCAATGGTCCTTGGAGAGCCGGCCTCAAGGGAGTGCCGCGACTCTTTTAAATCCTACCTTCGCTCAGCCCACCATCATTCCGGATATTCCTGGAATCTATGTCGTAACAGTGGTGGTGTCAGATGGAAAGGCTTCGAGCGATCCCGATACCGTGGCCATCGTTGTCCCTGCCCCCGCACCTTCCGGATTCCCGGCATTGCTGATTACCAGCCCTGCAGAAGGAAGTGTGGTGGGAGTGAGTCCTATTACGGTCACTGGATTCGTTAATGATCCCAATGCTTCCGTCACGGTCAATGGAATTTCCGCAACGGTCACGGGTGGAGTGTTTCTTGCCGATGGCGTTGTCTTACAGGAAGGCGGCAATACTCTGATTGTCAGGGGGGTGGATGGAGCAGGGCATACCAATAGTGTGAATCTTAGTGTCACCCTTTCCGCTACTCCGACAAATCTCACACCCATCTGGGGGCCAGTGGCATGGGTTAAACACGCCACGGCAGATGAAACTTTCAGTGCCGAATTTCCGAATTGCGAGCCAGCAGCTCAATACCAATTAGTCATGATCAATGGTACCTCGGGAGGGGCGAATCGGGTGACCCAAGGGACCGTCCTGCTGAATGGGATTGAAGTGATCAGTGCTCAAAATTTCACGGCAGCCCATAGTCAGATTACCCAGCCCATCGTGGTGCAAGCTCGGAATAATCTTGAGGTGCGAGTAACGGGTCCGCTTGGCGCACAACTGCAGGCCTATATCGCCTGTACTGGCAACTGTTTGGCTGTGACCATTGACGCTCCGCTGGCCAATGCTACGATGAATCAATCAACTATGTTGGTAAAAGGAACGGTCATGACCAGTGGTTCAAGCCCGGTAGGGGTGATCGTCAATCAACAAGCGGCTAAAGTCTTCGGCTCGTCCTTTGCGGTCGATCAAGTGCCTGTCCGCGAGGGCACGGGAACTCTCGGACCCACCACTGTCGTCGTGCAAGGCACCAATGCTTGTGGCCAGCAGGCCTCTTCCACCATCCAAGTCTACACTACGGATTTGGTGAACAACCAAGTGGAATTGCGAGTGTCGCCTGATCGGAATGTGGCGCCCAGTCAGGTTGCCCTTCGGATCTCCATTGATATCGACCAACCTGTTGCCAACATTCAATGGGATTTTCAGGGTGATGGGACCATCGACGGCCAAGGACTGGACCTCAGTGAACAATCTGTCACTTTCACCCAACCAGGGTTGTATCTGCCCAAAGTAAGTGTGACGGATACAATGGGAAACAGATTTGACGCTACGGCAGTAGTCCAGGTGTTGGATCCTGTGGCATTTGAAATTATGCTCAATGCCGAATGGTCGGGCATGATGGAGGCGCTCGCGCAAGGCGATATTGAACAGGCGCTTTCGCATATCCTAATCCGAAAGCGGGAGGTCATGCGCCATGATTGGACGGTGTTGAAGGATCATTTGGATGAGCTGGCATCCATTTTTGCGGTGCCACTGCATCTCACGGACGGGCAGGGAACACGGGTCGTGGCGCAATCTTCGACTCCTTTGACCCTCGGCGCCGTCCTGTTTCCCCTTGAGGTCGAATTTGTCCTGGACACCGACGGCCAATGGCGGATCCGAAATTTTTAGACTGAATATGAGCGATCGTTTAATGATTTATTCAATAAATTGATTTGACTGTGTAGCTCTTTGTTTGGGGTAAAGAAAATGAGTGCATTAAGGATCAATCCTTATTCTTAGTTGTGTGTATGGCAGACTGAAACACGCATGGAGGCCAACCCATGAATACGTTTTGGGGAAAGAATAAATATCGAATTGTCGGGGCGGGACTGGGGATTTTTTTCCATTTAGTGTTGTTGGGGTTTGCAGCGCTCGTCAGTCAGGGGTTTTTTATTATTGGCATTTTAGATCTTCCTCTCTGGGTTTTGGCCGAATTGGTTTCCTTGCGCGAAAAATATTATGTTTTTTTATTTGCCTTGGGGGGAACCCTAATGTATGCCTTAATAGGGTGGGTGAGTGGTCCAATCCTTGAGCGGTTTGACGTTGCCGGGAAGAAACGACCCGATAAAAAAGTTCAGCACAACAGCAATGATAAAGAGGAGTAATCGAGATGACTTTCCGGAAATCCACAAAAATTTTTCGAATTAAAAAACAAGGTATGCTCTTGATCCGATTTGCCCATAAAAAGATAATTTTTCATGAAATAAATAAAATAAGGGACTTGGCATATGATTGCCTAATGCCAATTTCACTTTTTGTGGCCATTGTTATTCCTGGAATTTTCTCTTTTTCGGGTCAAGCTGAAGCATGGGAAAGAAGCACTCATCGGGAACTCACGTTGAAAACCATCGAGTTCGTAGAATCAGATCTGAACGCATATCTGGTAGGAAACTTAGGGCTAGAAGGCGGTTTAAGCTCTCCGGTTAATGGCATGACGGCTAAACAATGGATGATTGAAGGTAGTGATTTGGAGGATGGTGAGAGTTTTCTTTCCCCGAGACCTAAAAGTCATTTCCATGAACCCATTTCTAATGCCGGGCTGGGGGGAGTATTTGATTCTGCAATCAATTGGAGTCTTAGCTCCGTGGGAGATCAGGAATGGTCTTGGAACGATGCGAGGGAGTATTACTTCAAAGCCTTAACTTCTCCTACCAAAACCGAGCGAGATGAAAATTGGGCCAAAACCT
This sequence comes from Nitrospirales bacterium, assembly GCA_049289415.1. GTDB lineage: Bacteria > Nitrospirota > Nitrospiria > Nitrospirales > UBA8639 > Nitrospira_E. Next base: position 412 of record JBATLR010000410.1, on the reverse strand, counting down.
TCCGGGCCTTAGGCCAAGTTATGCATTTACTTCAGGATTCCGCGAACCCCGCCCATGTTCGAGATGATCCTCATGTTCTGCGAGATGGGTTGCATGACTTTATGGATAGACATAGTGTGGCTTCATATTCCAGTGCTGGGATAATCAGTCCCGATTACTCAATGCTAGAGGTTGCGGGAGCCATGAGAAATGAACCGTTTAGCAATCTCTTTGACCGGAATATGTATTACGGATCAAACCCAGGGGTTACTCTTGGAGCCGATGTCGGGATTACCGAATATGCCAGTGCTAATTTCTTTAGCGATGATCGGATTGCTGGACAAAATAGTCCCGTTCCTCCTTATCCTAGTGTGGCGGAATTGGTTCCTGCCCCTGCTCCTTCTCCCTATCTCACACTTGCTCGTCTAGGAAG
>JBATLR010000409.1:0-16935 GCA_049289415.1 Nitrospirales bacterium | reverse complement strand
TTGGAGGCGAGATCTCCAATGCATGCGACCTCTTCTTCAGTATGCGCCTCACTCGAGAAGAACGAGTCGGAAAGAAGGCGGTCATGAATATTAAAGACCAAGACCGAGAACCCATGGTTGAAAGTTGAATCAGGAAAAGCCGCTTCGGAGAGGCCCGCCTGCTGTTGCCAATCCAGGCGACACGGTTCGGTCAATGCGGGTTTCGTTTCAAACTTTCCCAGGCAAGCACTCAGCACAGTGAGTGCTATTAGGGACAAGACAACCAAGCAACCCTCCCACCAGCTTTTTTTCAATATGGCCATCGGCAATTTCCCGCCCATCCATTCGAATGGCAGTCTTCAATGCCCCTACCTTTGTGAGTCGAATAGCGCCCCATACGGGCATTTGCTATGCATTCCGGATAATCTTGTGGAGGCGTGAGACGAGGACCCATGCTTTTGGCTCTAGAGGTTTCTGCACTCATCATTTCGCCTAATTGACCACTTTACCCCTACCATGAAACCGTAAAACCATAGCGGGATCAGGATGGATGTTCACTTTCGATTCGCCTTTTCCTTTATAGGGAAGAGTATTCAAGCCCTGGCGAACGGCCTCAAGCCTGGCTTTCGTTTTGCTGTTCGCTTTGACGATGATTCAAGGGAAATACGAGGTATGTGTCTTACTGAATATTTCTTCTTGGTACTTTGTACATGGTGTAAAAATCCCAATTCTCTTGGTTTTTGTCATCGACCGGGTTAATTTCCCACTGTTTTAAGGGACAATTGCCCCGACATTTGAGGCGCTTTACGCTAGGGCGTAATGATGACGTCGACAAAGGCAGGCAGACTGTCGGCACCTTGAATGTCCGTAACTCTGAGCGTGAAACGGAAAAGCCGTTCTTCGACTACAAACGGGGCCAAAAATTTGGCTTGTGCGGAATACGGATCAAGCAACGGGACTTTACTTCCTCGTACTTGTTCCCAGTGGTACTGGAGGGAGCCGCCGTCGGGATCATAGCTCATTAAGCCATTCAAGGTGACCCGTGTACCCGAAAAGACCGTTTGCGTTTTGCCAGGATCCGAAACCGGTGGGTGATTCGGTTCATCGTTAACCTCAACCAGAATGTCGAGGGTGGCCTCTTGATTCCGGTTTTTTACGGTGAGCGCGGTTTCCCCATTCCCCACCAGCCGGACCACCCCATTTGGGTTAACAGAAATAACTTTGTCGTTGGCAGACTGATAGATGGTTCCTGTGCTTTGTGCCCGAAGGGAACGGGTGATTCCGTCTGAAAATCGCCCAATCACTGCTAATTCAAAGGTTTTTCCGAGAAAGTCCACTTGGTCATACACACGAGTTCCGCTAGCTCGTCCCAATTTCAGGGGCTTGTCCGTTTGAAAATCAATCTCCAGGAGTTCAGCGTCTGGCTCGATCTGAATCAGGATTTCATCGAAGATGGCTAAGGATTCATGTTGTGATTGTCTTCCACCCTGTTCGGCCACAGCCAGAAGCCGATAGGTGCCCATCGTCTCTTTGGGAATCAGGATTTTTCCGCCAAAGGGAGGATTGTTTTTTGCCGTGGCGACAAGGGCTAATTTTTCCTCAACCAATTCTCGCAGCATATCGTCAAATTCACCATACCAGTAATAGTTCACCTTGGTGACTCCAGGGAGACCCTCTAAATCCAAGGCGACTGAGATATGATCACCTGACTGGTGAACGGTGTGCTCTTTCGGCTCAATTATGGAGAAGGGCCAGCCTGTTTGATAACCGAGCAGAAGGGTAAATATGGGTACAAAGACTATCGGTATGAGGGAGACGCAAGTGCGAAACATGTTCGTACCTCACAAGGCATCATACGCCAATGGCTTTATCATACATGACCCTTCCAAGTGGGTGCATCCCTCATGATAATGACGAGTTCTTGGCTTGTGAGATGTGGGAGAGTGAGAAGGGGAAGGCCTGGAGCGTAAATTTAAAAAGGCATGGGTGAATGGCCGGACACCTTAAAAGTTCATCCATGGGGCTAATAGTGTATCTACATCGCCATCTTCTCGGACTCAGTGTCCTGGCCAATCTCTTCAAGGTCTGATTGATTCAGGACCCATGCCGGCACTGGACGAATATCCCAGATGACTCCGAAGAATTGCAGGCCTCGCAGCACGTAATACGTCACATCGATTTCCCACCATACAAATCCCTGACGGGTGGAACTGCAATATTTATGATGATTGTTGTGCCACCCTTCACCTAATGTGATGATGGCCAGGAGGAAGTTGTTCCGACTATGGTCGGACGTAGCAAAACGACGGGTGCCGAAAACATGAGAGAGCGAGTTGATGGTGAAGGTGCCATGCCACAGGGCCACCGTAGAAATCACGAAACCCCAGACCAGCATTTGTAACCCATTCGTTCCTAAGGCTGGATAGGCACTCCCGAGCCATTTACCGAAGAGAAAGAGGGTGATTGCCAAGGCAATCGGCACAAGTGTATCAAACCGATTCAGAAACCGTAATTCCGGGAATCGCGCAAAATCTTTGATACGATTCATTTTCGTCGCAAGTTGATCATGGGTTAAGAACCAGCCTACATGGCTCCACCACAGCCCGCGGATGACGGGAGAGTGCGAATCTTCCGGTTTATCAGAATAGGCATGATGGTGGCGATGGTTGGCCGCCCACCATAAGGGACCCCGTTGCGCCGCACTGGCCCCAAGACAGGCAAATACGAACTGCATGCCTCGTGAGGTGCGAAACGTACGGTGGGAGAAATATCGGTGATAAATACCCGTAATAGCGAACATTCGTACAATATACAAGGACACGGAAACCCCGACCGCTATAGGACTCCAGCCCACCCAAAAGACTGCGAGGACCGCAATATGCAAAGCCAGAAACGGGACCGTGCGTGCGAGATCTATGTCGCGACCGTTTTTATGGGAAGCCAGTGCTGTCGCTTCTTGGCTGTCAAACAAGGACTTTAACAGCTTCCCCGTGCCCAACATGATCCGCTGGATTTCTGGCATCCTTAACGCTCCTCTCTCATGTGTAGGGATTCCCGAGATATTTACAGATTACGAATCAGTGAACTTCATCAAAGCCATCGTGTAAAACAGGGATCCGCAACTTTCTTAAGATAAAGGGAAATGTTCAAACTCTACAAAGTAAACCAGAAGGAGAGCTTCTGGCAAATACAATTTCACAAGAGTGTATGGCCTTTAGTATTTGATGGGAGGCTGGATATTCTAAAAGAACCCGTTAAAAAAGGCTGACCCGAGTGCCCATCGTAGTGATACTGAACGCGAGGAATGATCATAGCCCCACAAAAATTTTCTTCAAAACTAAAATCCCATCATTTTTCTGCTGATTGGGTGAGGAAGGGTATTGTTTTCGGGGCTTGGCATGTTGTTATGGATGCGGACAGAAACCTGGGTCTGGTTGATATATCAAACGCTCCGACAATGGGTCCGATCCTGGTCAGTTGCTCGAAACAGTGGAATGAATTCAAAGAATGACTATTCAATTCGAGAAACGTATGAATATTTATTTTGGAAGGTGCAGAACAGCTCAGGAAAGATGCACCCGCTCTTGTGAACCCCTGCTGAGTCCTATGTATGGACGTAGTCTAACAAAAGCACCCCCCAATTTACCAATTTGTTCTCCGTGACATTCGCATGGGGCAGCTATGGAAACTCTCACTTATTTTTTCCGCTTGAGTGTAACTGGGAACTTTTCCCATGTTAGGAGGTTCTGGTTTGTGGATGGGGCCAAAAATGCACTCAAAATGGGTCGCTCATCGTGTATGTATGGTATTTCGCTGAATCACAAGAGGGCAATTCCTGTGTTTTTGTTGAAAGTAAACATTCAGGAGGGCCTATGGAATCACGATGGCCTCAGCTGAAGCCCCCGCCACATACGGCTGCCCGATGAATATTATTTAAGGAGAGGAGGAAATAACATATAAGCCCTTCCGGTTGGGCCTCCACGACCTCAACGCCCATGGCTTCTGTATGGTGGAATGTGCTCGTCAATGGCACATTCATTTTCCTGAAACAGAAGGGGGGAACCCCAAGAGAATCTTCCACATCAACACAAATCAAGACGATCGTGTCTGATTTATTGAGTTGTTCACAGACTGGAATAGGACAAAGAGCAAGGGGATAAATGGTGCGGCTCACACCCATCATCAAACATGACCAATATTGCGTAATTCACACGTGTGGGAAGCGATGCCAGACGCCCAAGCTAAGGGCCTAACATTTAGGAAGCTATATTTGACGAGTGATGATCATCAAAGCAATGAGGAATACCTGATCATCCTCCTCGATATTTATTCCTATCCCTGGGGTGGTTTATGTGAACTTTGCTTTTCGATCAACACGGCTGCTGCGCGTTTGGCAATTTTGGCTGCGTCAGGTTTTTGTGACACTTGGGCGGTCACGATTGCGCCTTCCAATAAGAGCGAGAGTTCTTCGGCTAAATGTTGAGGATTCCGCCCTCCCATCTGAATGCATAGCTTGAGGATAAACTCCGTCATCATCCGCTTGAAATCCCTGCAGACGTAACGCAGTGAGGTGTCCGGGGTGGAATGCTCACCAACGGCGTTGATGAACAGACATCCATAAAAACTCTGTTGCGAGAACCAGGTTTCGGCCACATCAAAAATTGCCAGCAGGCGAGTTTTTGGAGTGCGCGCCTTCGTCTCCACTTGCCGCATGAACGAATTTCTAAACTGTCGGTCATAGTGTCGCAATGCCGCGAGCACTAATTCCTCTTTTGAGTGGAAGTGCGCATACAAGGTTTTTTTTGTCACCCCCGAGTGTTCAACAATCGTGTCGATCCCTGTGGCGTGAATCCCGTTTTGCCCAAATAAAGTCACGGCTGTCTGGATGAGTTGCTCCCGCTTTGAGGGTCGCGCGCTTTCTTGTTTCATTTTACTAGAGCTTCAGGTCTATCGATATTTTTTAATCTTTGTGGATACAAATCTCGCTGACAGAAATCTGCCATTTTTGTCTTTGTATCCCAATGGCTTGAATGGTTTCTGCAATGGTAACGCGACTGAAAAAGAAGTGTAACGAAACAAGAACTGAACTGACTAGACTCCGTAAAGGATACAGATCTGTATACTACGATTTATTAACCCTTCTATCTTCAAAAAGGAGATCCATCATGCAAATGATGAAGACAATCTTAGGTTCCCTGTTCGTCATGTTTCTGGCCATCGTGGCCACACCCGCCTTCGCGGGGGATGTCACCAATAGCACTCCAGGAATCAGCGGGTATGATCCGGTTGCGTACTTTACGGATGGCAAACCGATAAGGGGCTCCGGTTACCACGTGGTCGAGCACCAGGGAGTGACCTATGCCTTTGCTACCAAAGAGCACAAAGAAATGTTCGAGGCGGACCCTGGGAAGTATGTGCCAGCCTACGGCGGGTATTGTGCCTATGGTGTGGCGGTTGGGAAGAAATTTGTGTCCGATCCTGAAGCGTGGAAGATCGTTCAGGGCAAATTATATTTGAACCTGGATCGGGATATCCAAAGCAAATGGGCCAAGGATATTCCGGGTTATCTCAAAAAGTCCGAGGCCAACTGGAAAGAAATCAAAGATAAAGCGCCATCGGATTTATAAAGGAACAAGGCCGAGGTCCGTCACGGTTTATGGGACGGGCCTCAGCCATTTTTTAGATACCAGTGTTGTAAGGAGAAGTTTATGAAACAGTTTGTCACCATAGGAACGTTCCTCATCCTGGGATTGGGTAGTTTGGCAGGATGGGCGATGACAAATGAGGGGAAACCTTTTGCCCCAAATGTTGACCCAAAAACCGGAGCCATCAGGGTTCCTGAAAATTACCGGGAATGGCCCACGCTTGGTACGTGGGCCCATGCAAAGGTGGAAGGTGCTCCAGGTTTGCAGGAATACCACGTCGTGTATACCCAGCCGGACACAATCAAGTTTTACAACGAGAAAAACCGATTTCCCGACGGAGCGGTGTTGGTAAAAGAACTCCTAAATGCCGAAACCATGCCGATGACTACCGGGCCGGCAGTCGGTCACGCGACCACGATTAAAGGCTGGTTTGTGTTGGTCAGGGATACGAACGGGCGGTTTAAAGAATCCAGCCTATGGGGTGATGGTTGGGGTTGGTCCCTCTTTAATCCGGATGATCCTCAACACACGGTGTCTAAGGATTACAAAATTGATTGTCTTCCGTGTCACACCCCGGCCAGAGAGCTGGCACGGAAAAATGCGGTTGAGGCGGATAAATGGATTTACTCGTTTGGTTATCCTGTGCTTCAAAGGAAATGACAGAGCAACTTAGATATGAGGATCCAATCCATCGGCACTGTTCCATAAAGAGTTTCACTCGCCGGACATTTGTCCTTTTCGCCACGGATTATTATTTGAATTCGGCTTCCGAGCCGGGTTCGGTTCGGAAGCCGTGGTTTGTTGCATTCGGACAAAGGACCCAAAGCCATTTTACCCTCCTCAACCACCTTCTTTAGGCCCGTTTGAGGGAACATTTCCGGGTTTTCTAAATTCGTGGACAGAAAAGGGGATTCAATAGTGAGTCAATACAGAAACTAGCCTTTTTAAGTCTCCATTTTCATGAGCCGTTTTCTTTGGTGTCATTGACACCTTACGGCTCCTTTGCTACTTATCGGTTTGTCCCGCAGGGCCTGTATATTTCCTATTCCCAGTGAGTACGACACTTTACCTTTCGTCCGAAGAACTCCTTTCTCGAAATGCGTAACACCATGAGGAGGTTAAACGCTTTGAAACTTTTAATTTATCTCGTTTTTGTATCGTTCTCCTGGTTGGGATTGACCACACAGCCATTGGCTGCCGTCGGAGACGTGAATTACATTTCGGACGTGGTAACTGTGCCGCTACGCAGTGGGCCCACTACTGCCCATCGCATCCTCCACCGTGGCCTGCCAAGCGGGACCCAACTGACCATTCTCGCGGTAAACGAGGAGGCCGGGTTCACCCAAGTTCGGACCACCGATGGGATGGAGGGCTGGGTCACGTCTCAGTACCTCATCGGGGAACCCATCGCCCGGGTCAAGCTGGTCGCAGCTGAGAAGCGCCTACAAGGTCTTAAAGCTGAAATCGAAAAAGAACGCGAGGCGCGTGCGAGCATCCAGGCTGAGCACAAAGAAACCGACGCCAACAACCGGACACTCAATTTGCAGGTGCAATCCCTGTCGAAAGAACTCGCGGAACTGAAACGTATATCGGGCGATTCCATCAACGAGCATGCCCGTAACATCGAACTTGTTCAGCAGAATACACTCTTAGCTGGCCAAGTTGAAGAGTTATCCGCTAAAGCCAGGCAGCTCGAAGAAAACTTACAACTCAAATGGCTACTGTATGGGGGCGCTCTGGTACTCATCGGCCTGTTAATCGGAGTCATTCTCAAAGCACGGCCCCGACAAACGACGAGTTATTCCCGCTATTCGTAAGGGACAAGCGTAAAAAACCTGCCCAAAAGTCTGTGTTGCCGCTGGCCCTCTCTCGCACACACTCGATTCAGCCTTGTCGGTTCAATCCACGCCGTCGGATTATTTCAATGCCTCAAGGGTCGCACGGAGTTCTTGGACCTCGGTCTTAAATAAGGCGAGGTGCTCATCCCGTTGGGGTTGCGTATCCTTGAACTTCCAAAGCCGTTTAAAGATGGCCCAAAGCTCCTTGTTATGGGTCACAGCGAGAGCGTAAGTCGGTGTCTTCCGTTTGGTCTCGTCCACACAACACAAAGAATTGTCGAAGGCATGAATTTGATTGTGCAGGTCGTCCAAGGGCTGATCATTCCCTGTACCGCCTTTCGCGGCATCCGCACTGGCTTCCATCATGGTGGCGAGATTCAGCACGGTTTCGACGCTGGTAGTCCCTTTCGCTTTTTGCGCATATTCATCCGCACGCGGATAGATTATATAACTGCATCCGCTGAATCCGGTGATCAAGGCCACTGTCAGTACCATGGCTGCAATCTTTTGCATAAATTCCTCCATCGTGTATGTGAATGGGGACCGTACCGTTTAGTTTTCTATGTACCGTAAATGTCTGCTTGGGTAATTCTTGTTGATCTGATTGTGAGCCTATCTTGGATTGCAGGGTTATTCAACGCTCTTTGAAAAGGAAATCGAAAATTGAATATGGATGTCCATGAAATCCGGTAAAGATTAGCGGGATATCCCATAGTAGATACCAAGCGGCAGTTCTCATTCCTCAACTTTCATCGGACATCTACCCGAGCCACATTTTCTCACTATGGCATAGACGTGTTTTAGGCCGATATACTGAAATCCGAAGCAAAGCGAATCATGGCTAACCTCTCCAAACGATTAAAGACGAATGTCGAGGGAAACTTTTTTGTCGACTCCACCTGTATCGATTGTGATACCTGTCGGCAATTGGCTCCTGCCACGTTTAATGAAGACGGCGATTATTCAACCGTCTCCCGTCAGCCAGAAACGGCACGGGAAGAATTTGCTGCGTACCAAGCCCTGATCGCCTGTCCGGTGGGATCCATTGGCACGAAAAGGAAGGATCGCAAGGTATTCTCAGAGGCTCAAGACTCCTTTCCGTTACATATAGAAGGCGGGGTGGACTACGTTGGATTCAACTCGGAAAAATCGTTTGGTGCCAATAGCTATTTCATCCAACATTCTCAAGGAAACTGGTTAGTGGATTCTCCTCGGTTCCTTAAACATCTGGTTAAGGCATTTGAAGAGAAAGGGGGGATTCGGTACATCTTCCTCAGTCACGAGGATGATGTGGCGGAGGCGGCTCGGTATGCCAAACACTTTGGCGCCATCCGGATCATTCATCGTGCGGATGCTTTCGCCATGCCCGGTGCGGAGCAGGTGGTTGATGGTGATGAAGCCGTAGAGATTAATCGGGATTTTTTCTGCATTCCTGTTCCCGGCCATACCCCAGGAAGCATGGCTTTGCTATATAAGGATCGGTTTTTGTTCTCAGGCGATCACCTGTGGTGGAATCGAAATCTCCAACAACTCGGGACGCCGGAACGGCTGGTATGGGATGACGCGCATTTGGAACGATCGGTCAAGAAATTGCTCACCCATTCCTTTGAATGGGTATTGCCCGGCCATGGCGAACGTATCCACCTTCCTCATCGCGACATGAAAAAAGCCCTTGACCAACTTCTTGAACGACGGTGGAATTTCCAGCACTCACCGGATTGATCACACAACTCTCCCCAACAAATCAGCTTAATCATCCCCCTCAGGGGAAAGCTCCAAATTTTCAATGAGAAAAGCGTGACCGAATACGTTTCTGTAATCTGAATAACGAGTTTATCTCACTAAGAATAGAAGGCCGTGTTCAATAGTGGTGCTTAATAGTTGAGTAGAAAGCCAAATATTAGGAGGCAATGCTCATGACCACAACAAATTTTCCTGTGGCTAATGGACTATCCATCGATCAAATAAAGGAGCTTGGACTGTGTATCTCCCACCCGCGATCCCCTGAGGAAACGGAATCACCTTTTCCAGAACCTGGAATGTCTGCAATCAATCCGGACGGTAAGGTCCAGTTAATTGCTATTTCCAACATGCCCTTCAACAGGTCCGATCCCGAGGAGTTGATCGAAACCTTGGAGTGGATTCAGGAAACGAATTACCCGATCCGGGGAACATATGAAAAACTTTGAATGTGAACGATGCTGAACTTCCTTGCCGGAGATATGAAAGAGAGCCCTATGACGTAACATTGGGGTTGGTAATGTGTTCCTCCATATTTGGAAGGAATTGGGGCCGGGAATCATTTATGACTTTTCCGGATTCAATGATAGAAGTGTTTAATTCGCCCTTGTCACTGTGAGTCGAATGTCCAAATGACGGAAAAAATCAGTAAGTTCTGCGAGGGGGTCAGACGGTTTCCCGCTCCCTTGAAGAACCCGCCACCGGAACCTGTAGAGCTGTCATGCCGGTATTCGAGCCGGAAGATGGAATTGGTCCACTCGTATGGAAGCCTGTATTCCGCCGTGGCGGTGACTGCCCAGATGAATTGGTCAAAGCCGGTTATGAGGCCATTCGGGTCCGAATACAACTCCGGTCGAAGCGCGACATGCCATGGTTTGGTGATTTGCCAGCGCGTATGGAGGGCCGCTCCCATATAGATTACCCGGGGATTGCCTAGGACTGTGGCATTCTTTTGGGTTCCCACCTGATACTGGCCGGCAATCGTGACATCCCCGCCCTTCCACTCCACGATGGTGTCTGAAAAGAACCGCCAGAATTCCAATGAAGTGTTCGATTGATCCGGCCCGTAATAGACGGTTTCTTTCATCGTCCAGGATGGATCGGGTGTGAAAATCGCCTGAGCTCCATAACTCGGCAGGTTGTTGGCGTTTTGTAGATGGAAATATTCATTGATGACAAAGACGGCACCGGTCCACCGGTCGTTGAACGGATAAACCGCATTCGCCCCGAACATGAGGTACGGTGAATAATCGGCTACCCAGGAGCGCGTATAGTTGAAATTATCCTTGGCGTAGAGTGATTCATAACCGATGAGGCTGTTAAAGAGTCCCGCTTGAAGAGTCAAGCCGTTGCCGACCGGAGCCAGGTACGAGAGATTCGCGCGCCCGAAGTGACGTAAGACATCGGACCCTTGCACATGAGGAAGATTGGTCCCGAACCCGAAGGCCTTGGAATCCTGTCCGCCCTGCCCCAATAGCTCTGCACCCCAGCGGGATTGCTCGGATGCGCTCTTTCTTATATAGGCACCGCCCATATTGAGTTCGAGTTCGTTGACTCTGGGCGTGGTGCCGCGATTGCGGAAGAGGTGATTGTCGGGGAAATTGAAATCGAGTGAATATCCAAGATCCACAAACCCGCCGTAGTGCCATTGAGGCGACTGGGGTTTCTGTGTCTGGGCCGAGAGATCCTGTGAAGGTTCCTCGTTCTGGGCCAGTCTCACCGGTTCCCCTGCAAGGGCAGGAGTGGTCCTTATTGAGCAGATCACCAACGTGATTCTGAGCAGCCACCAGGCAATCGATATCATGGTCTAATCGTTCTCCGTCTTCCGCTGCTTCCGATCGGTCAAGCTTTTTGATGCTCCCCCCATCTCTCGGATGACCGGATTGAGAGGACCTCCCATCTGCTGGTTTGTCGTGTCCGGTGGATATAAGTGTCTGACGATAGTGGTGCTCTTCACCTATAGCAGCCGGACCGTATCAGGATAAAGTCCCATGGGACCGGTGTCATCCAGAACTCTTTTGTACTGAATTTTGTGGGTAAAAAATGGACCTTGATTGGACCCTGAGAACAATGGACAACGTCCAGGTAGGTTCATTCAGGCATTCTTCAAGGAAATGAATGAGATCGGGGAGGATGCCGGGTTCCGCGTTTTTTATCGCCAGGATATCAGGATAAATGGTGCTCGCGAACCTGTTTCACCCTGGGACATGAATTGGATTTGAGGCAAGGGCATCGACTCCTCTAAAAGCGCGAAAAAGAGTTACGGGCTTCCTTTTTCTGATTAAGAAGTAAAACGCGAAAGTCTTCTATACTTAAGATCTGAACCTCATGGCCGAAAATATGAGTAAGTTCTGACCGTCCGGGCTACGGACATGACGCTACAAACCTCGTCAATCATGAGCAAGCTCGCGGCATATTCTTATCAACCTCGCCCGCATTTGAGGATCAAATCTTATGGCTACTGAAAAATTTCGATTGGTGACCCGCAGTGATTTTGACGGACTGGTCTGTGCAGTTCTGTTGAAAAAAGTAGGGATTATCGAAAACATACAGTTTGTCCACCCCAAAGATATGCAGGATGGCAAGGTGGCGATCTCCGCCAACGATATCACCACCAATCTTCCCTATGTTGAGGGCGTCCATCTCGCATTTGATCATCATCTGAGTGAAACCATTCGTAATACGGGTGAGAGAAGCAATCATATTATCGATCCCAAGGCGCCTTCTGCTGCTCGGGTGGTCTATAAGTATTACGGTGGTGAAAAGACATTTCCAGCCGCATGGAATGAGATGATGGACGCGGTCGATAAAGGTGATTCCGCCCAATTCGATATCGACGAAATCCTTAATCCTAAAGGATGGGCATTGATGAATTTCATCATGGATGCCCGTACCGGACTGGGGCGTTTCAAGGAATTCCGAATCTCCAATTACCAGTTAATGATGGAACTCATCGAAAAATGTATCAGCCTCAGTATCGATGAAATCATCGCCTTGCCCGACGTGCAAGAGCGTGTGCAGCTCTTTCAGAAACATGCCGAATTGGCGAAAGAACAGATCAAGCGGTGCTCGACGGTGCATAATAATTTGGTCGTGTTGGATCTGCGTGACGAGGAGACCATTTATGCTGTCAACCGGTTTATGATTTATGCCCTGTATCCGGACTGCAATATGTCCATCCATGTGATGTGGGGATTGAAACAACAAAACACCGTGTTCGCAATTGGAGCGTCGATCGTCAACCGGAGTTCAACGGTCAATATCGGAGAACTCTGCCTGGCGCATGGCGGCGGTGGGCACAGGAATGCGGGAACCTGCCAGGTGGCCAATGAGGCGGCCGATGACACGCTCAAAGAAATCATTGAGAAAATTCACATGCAAAGCTTGGTGCCAGCGGGAGCTTGTAAGGCATAGGCTTGGCCCTATTTTCGGGCTACAGATGGAGACTATACTGCTTTAACGCGCATCTGAATCAAAGCAGGAGTCTGGTCAGCACTTCCCGTCCCACGGCCCGCCCAATGAGAAAACTGACAATGACTCCCAATTCCGCTCCCGGCACCGCATAGCTGGCACCAAGAAACAGTCCGGACGCCGCCCCCGCCGCAATGTCCAACGGCAGGCCCGGAATAGGGCTGATAATCACGGCGAGAGCCATCAATCCCATAAAGAAGAAAGGGGCCAACGGCCCGGCCTGGGAAAGCCATCGGGTGAGCCGGTCAGATTCATTTCGTGGGAAAAATTCCCTTAGGGTTTCACCTCCCGGGGCCTGCATCGGAAGAGAGGGTGGGTGAGGAAGTCCCTCCCTCCCGCGATTGGTGCTCCCGCAAAGCCGCCGAGGCGATTCCCTGCAGCATGCCGTCAAATACGAATTGATGCACGAGATAGGTGCCGTACCAATACGCGAGTCCGGCCACTCCCAGGGGATCAAAAATCGCTGTCTGCCGGATAGTTGAGCCTTCCCCTTCCGGGCGGACCTCGAATTCGAGCCAAGCCCGTCCCGGGAGTTTCATCTCGGCCGATAAGCGGAGGCGGTTATGAGGAGTAAAATCTTCCACCCGCCACCAATCAACGGTATCTCCGACCTGTAACCACTCGGGGTCGCGGCGTCCTCGACGGGTGCCGATACCGCCGACCAACAAATCCAGAAATCCTCGCAGCCGCCAGAGCCAGTTGGCATAGTAATAGCCTGTCCGTCCCCCGATCCGGCGAATCGGGGCAAAGGCCTCCTCCGGAGATACCTGAGCAAATCTTTCCCGGGAATCCACCAGGCGATTCCCAAACCGCAATGGATGTTTGTCCTGCACGCTTCCGGAAGCTGATAAGGCATCCGACCAGCGGGTTTCCGCAAAGGCCTGATCTTCATTCCGTAAGGCGCTGGCAATAGCTTCACGTATGCTCCGGGGTCGAACGCGGAAACGGTGGAGCGCGGAGGAGTCACGAACCACGGTCGGGTAACGAATGCCATCGATCAGTTTGCGTCCCACACGTGCATAGACAGGAGTGACCAGTCCCAACCAGAGACTGGACAGTCTGGGGGTCAGGAAGGGAACAGGGATCATGGTCCGTTTCAACCCGCGTTGGCGGGCGTATTCCTTCATGAGGTCCCCATATGAAACCTGATCGGTCCCTCCGATTTCGAAGATGGCATGGCCACGGATGTCTAATTCCAGTCCCTCCACGAGATAGGAAAGAAGGTCTCCGACGGCAATAGGTTGCGTCGGAACGGAAACCCAACGGGGCGTGATCATGACCGGCAGCCGTTCAACGAGGGCACGAACCATCTCAAACGAAAGGCTCCCCGATCCAATGACCACGGATGCCCGAAATTCTATGACCTGGACTTGGAAGCTCCGCAGGATCTCACCGACCCGATGACGGCTCTGTAAATGGGGCGACAATTCGACACGGTCCTCACCTAACCCGCCCAGATAGATGATGCGTCGAACCCCGGCCCGCTCGGCCTGTTTGCCGAAGTTCTCGGCTCCCTGACGTTCTTCCGACTCAAATGATTCGCCGGAGCCCATGGAGTGGACCAGATAATACGCGGTATGAACACCTTCAAGGGCGCGGACCAGGGATTCCGGCTCAAGAAGATCGGCTTGAACACACTCACACCGTTCCGCGAGGGAAGGGCGAATGAACTCCGGTCGACGCGCCAGACATCTGACCGTGTATCCCTCCTTCGTCAATTCTCCCCCGAGCCGTCCTCCGATATACCCCGTGACTCCTGTCAGGAGAATGAGTTGGTCTTTTGGTGATTTTTCTGGTTGCATTTTTTCGTCAATCGGGAAGATGGCCCTGGCCTTGAGGCGGGTTCCGGCGCGTGTAGTGCAATGCAGTCAGGACACAGAGTAGAGAGAGTTGGCCCCGTATGTACTCTTTTACCTTAGCAGGGATTGTTGTGATCAACAAAACAGCAAGCCCATGTGTCTCTACGCTGTTCCGGGTTGCCCATGGCGGCTCAAAAAGCCGGCGGCGCGTCATTACCACGGAAAGCAAGGCCTGCTTTTTACGACCAGAGTTTCGACCATCCTTTGCGGGAAAAAGGGTTGGTGGGCGAGACGTCGCCTGCCACCCTTCTTTCAACAACCACAGAAATAATGCAGGTATGTTCGCTTCCCGACTGATTGGGAGCCTTTCTTCCGTTCCGGTCCTTTCCATCCGTAGTGCGCTGTGAACTTCATTGAAGATCCCAAGCTCCGAGCTCACCTTGTTCAGCGAAAATTTTCAGATTCTCCCTACACGGGCAACTGAACTTTCTTCAAGTTATTCCATTGGTCCGTTGCATGAGTCGCAACGTCGTGGACCCTCAACTAAATCCGCAGTGGGCGCTTGAGGGGGAGTGAATGGGGGAGTCGGAACCTGGGCCCCTCCCCGCAAGAGTTTCACCAGGCGTGAGTCGGGGAATCGAAGCACAAGTTTAGGGATGAGAAGGAGCAGCGCGACCATGGCCAATCCAAGAACCACCGTGAGCCATGTTCCTCCGGCGACAGAACTTCCGGCATAGGTAAGCGCGAGAGTTGGAGGAATCATGCCCAGAAAGGTGACCAGTGCAAACATACGAAGAGACATGTTGGTGAGCCCGGCGCCATAACTGATTAAGTCGAAGGAAAAGATCGGCAGTAAACGGGACAGAAAGACAAAAACCGCCAGGTGGTGGTCTGAACATTTCTCGCAAAAGGCGATGTTCATACGCAGGAGTCTGGTCAGCACTTCCCGTCCCACGGCCCGCCCAATGAGAAAACTGACAATGGCGCCCAATTCCGCTCCCAGCACCGCATAGGCGGCACCAAGAAACGGCCCGAACGCGGCTCCCGCGGCAATATCCAGCGGCAGGCTCGGAATAGGGCTGATAATCACGGCGACCGCCATCATTCCCATAAACAGGAAAGGGGCGGATGGCCCGGCCTGGGAAAGCCATCGGGTGAGCCGGTCAGGATTGAATACCTCACCCACGTCGATGTGCTGCATGGCCAAATACACCGCTACAGGCAAGACAAGCAACGCTGCCGCTTTGACCCAGAATGAGGTTGTCAGGCGCCTAGAGGAAAAACGGGAATTCGGGGATGGATTGCGCAAGGTCAGGAGGCCTTCCTGAATATGAGCCTTTTTTAGAACGCCTGCTCTCAAGTTCCTGAATTTTCGGTCCAATCAGAATTGAAGCCGGATATTCTCATGTTGTTAGATGAAGTTCCATCAAAAAAAGAACGTTTATCCACATATGAGAGATTATTCCTCTTCCCGGGCTTGTTATGATGGGATCAACCGGGTCTTTTTAAAAATTCCAAGATAGGCAATTCACACGATCATGTGGATTGGACCGATTTAAACGAAAATCTGAATCAATCTTGGGGAGGTGATAACCATGGCTCCAACAAAGCTTTCGTCGGGAAGCCGGCTACCTGAATTCACGCTCCCGCTGGTCAACGGGGGAGAGGTCACATGGGGCCATCCAAAAAAGAAGGAGAACTGGCAGGTCGTGTTTATCTATCGGGGGTTGCATTGCCCGATATGTAAAACCTACCTGAAGAAACTGGAAAATTTGAAAGAAAAGTTTCCCGCTGTGGGAGCAGAAATGGTGGCCGTCTAGGGCGATCCGGAACACAAAGCCAGGAAGATGATTGAAGAGACCGGCGCAACGTTTCCGGTGGCCTACGGGCTGTCTATCGACCAGATGAAGGAACTCGGACTGTATATTTCTCTTCCGCGCTCCAAGGAGGAAACGGACCAACCGTTCCCCGAGCCTGCCATGTTTGCGGTGAACCCGGATGGCAAAGTCCAGTTGATCGATATGTCCAACACACCCTTCAACAGGTCCGATCCCGATGAATTAGTTGATACCTTGAAATGGATTCAGG
Organism: Nitrospirales bacterium; assembly: GCA_049289415.1. Classification (GTDB taxonomy): domain Bacteria; phylum Nitrospirota; class Nitrospiria; order Nitrospirales; family UBA8639; genus Nitrospira_E. The sequence continues at coordinate 375 of JBATLR010000409.1, read as the reverse complement.
AGAATGACTATCCGATTCGCGGAACCTATGAATAGGGAACCCTAAAATCCCGTAAATTGTAAAAAATCCTATCAAAATTCTTGGGGGAACAAAGCTCCCCAATGCACTTATGAATGGGTATCTACATGAATGTTTAAATCAAGATAAAAACTTTATTTAGGTAATCACCATCACCCCTTCCAACTCTCAACGGCAAACTTGAGCTCATTTTTCTTTTTCAAAGTATAAGGCCCTTGGGCCAAGCAAATTTTGGCATTAGGAAAAGGGGAATAAAATAGCAATTTTTGTTTAATTAACCTAGAATTTAGACACCACTACCCAATTTCATACTTTTAAATAATTTAAAAATAACCTTCATGCAATGAATCTCGGCCA
>JBATLR010000408.1:0-12153 GCA_049289415.1 Nitrospirales bacterium | reverse complement strand
GGGGGGAAGCGAGAATCGATTCCTCTCGATATCAGGATCATCGCGGCCACCAATAAAAACTTAGAAGCCGCTATTAAGGCCGGCATGTTCCGAGACGATCTCTACTACCGTCTCAAAGTCGTGCATGTGCATACGCCGGCCTTACGGGAGATCCCGGCAGATATCCCCCTGCTCGCAAATTATTTTCTGGACCTCTACAGCTCGCAGATGGATCGACCCAGAAAGAAACTGTCCGCCAAGGCCATGCAGCGATTCATGGAATATTCCTGGCCCGGAAATATCCGGCAGTTAGAGAATGAAATCAAACGATTAATGGTCATGGTTCGTGGAACGACGATACACGAGGAAGTGCTCGAAGAAGGCATCCGATGCCCTGTCCAAACGACCGGAGGCGACATAGATTCGAAAGGCCGGAGTCTTCATCAAGCCGTCGATGAATTGGAGCAACGCATGATCAAGGAGTCCTTGTTGGCCTGCCGGTTCAATCAGGTCCAAACGGCCAAACGGTTAGGCTTAAGCCGGCAGGGACTCATCAAAAAAATCAAACGACATAACATTCAGGTCGACCGCTTGCGCGATGAAGTCTACGAATCCCCCTGATCACCGAATTGCTCTTCGACGGGTTCGCTTAAGATCCCACCCACTCCACAAGTTCACTCTTCTCTCTCTCTCTCTCTCTCTCTCTGGAAATTCATCAAAAACGCTAGCTAATTCCCTTGTCTAAAAGGGTAGTTTCTCCCCAAGGTGGATTGAGGCGTACGTCTTCGTTCCGTTTCCTTGGAAATGAGGCCAAGAGGAAATCCAGGGCAATGTTACTTGTCGGCCTTTGCGCAGTTGAAGTGCCCAAGGCCATTCTCCCTCGCTGAATCACAATCATTGTGTATCCAATCAGATACAAGGCATATCTGATTAGATACGCCTTCCACGCTGAACAAGAATTGGAAATAATCTCCTAGAATTTCGACACTCGAAAAAACTCTTATGAATGAGAAGCTTAGTCGAGTTGAGGTAAGAGTGCTGGAAGTTGTTGCTGAATACGGCATTGCAATTGCTTTTACTGCAATTATTTGTTGGTTACGGAACAATTCCGCGCAGCATTTCATAAAAATATAGGGAGGTCACAATTTCATAATGGAGTGGTTGGATAAAAGGGGAGCATCGGTTCTCTGATAACTGCAATACCATGAAGTGATCCATCTATTTTTCATATAAGGTATTGCGGTTCTCGGCATCATAACATGCAACTGTCCTCTCTTTTTTTCCCTTCTCCAGCATTTCTATCGGATCACCAATAAAAGAAATCCGGCGATTCGTACAAATGCATTCCATTAATATTGGCTTTCAGAAACTTAGAAACAGGAATTTTTGTGAGCATTCTAAGACCGCCTAAAACTAGATACCCACTCTGGAAAAGGGAACAAAATGAAAAGTGCCAATTATCTATATATTTCGATTCTATTGTTGGGATGTATTGGCTGCACTGCTGTCAACGTTGAAGTAGTCACGGAGATGGAATCAGGGTATATCCCCTCTCAGGTGAGGCCGAAGGCACCGATAGATCCCAAAGAACTACCAAGACTGCCTATAACTAGTAGCTTCCAATCCGACCCTCCAGCGCAATGCCCTGCCAGGGGAAATAACGGTATAAACATAAAAGCGAAAGCAACCCCGCAGGATACAGACGTATGGTGTTGGGTGGCCAGCGCGGAAATGGTAATGCGAGCTCATGGAACAGATGTTGAGCAGTGTAACATCGTAAATCGTATCCAAAACAGGGATGGAGAATTGACGGCCGAAGACAAGCCATTTTGTTGCGGAGAGAACGGCCTATTTCCCCCGCCATGCCACACAAATGGTTGGCCTGACCAGGCGTTTGAAAAGTATGACTATAATTGGGGCTACACGGATGGTCCTCTAACAATAGAAGAAGTGAAGGGGCAACTCTGCGAGACCGGTCCATTTATCTATGTCCTTCTTTATGAGGGAAGAGGAGGACATTCCATTGTTGTCAAAGATTATCAGGAAATAGAGGGAGAAGAGTTGGTCTTATTGGTTCATGACCATCAATGGGTCGAAAATACAAATCCCAGGGTGGCTACTGAAATTTATCCCATATCCTATAGTGATTTCCGGAATGGAATATGGGAGGGACGCCGTTATAAACATGAATTAGATTATGTTCAGATAAGCCCAAAACCAACATCACCATAAAGGTAAGAAGCGCCTATGAACACAATCAAAGTTTCGGTTAGTTGTGTGGTGCTCGGCTTATTGCCATTGCAATTTTCTGGATGGCAATTGGGAATTCAAATAGTCTATGGAGAAAATAATGCAATTGATTTCTCTAAGATCGAACTAGGGGACTCAGAACGGAAGGTTATTGTCAATAAAGCGATAAATTTCTATAAAGGGCACCCTGGAGGTCCTGACATAGGAATGCCTATTGTGGGAAGCGAAAAAACGAAAGATTTGACTTTAGGCGAGGCTTTGAAAATCTTTCACATACGGATGGATCGAATCCAAAATTACCAGTCCGGAACGAAACCTGAAGACGTTCTATTTCCGGCAGAAGGAGGTATTGTCGCCATTTATAAACCCAATCATAAACCCAATCAACAGCCGGGTGATAAGTTGAACATCTTCTCATATGCACCTTTGATCCTCAGTGATGGGGATAAGCCCAATAGTAAAAAATATCAGGCTGGTCTGCCCAGAGTTCGGCCTGATTATGATTTGTTATATGAAAGTTGGAAGGAGATAGAACAGGAGAAAACGGGGCCACCATTTGGAATATTTTATCCGGTCACAGGTCAATATTTTTTGGGTTATATAAACGAAAGTGGTGAATTTAAAATCAAGGTGTTGCATGACGGACCCGGTTACCTCAAAAAGGGGGAAAATCTGAAAGCCCAAGATGTTTTTGTCGAGTTGGCGAATGATGCGAAACAACGGAAGTATATAGAATACGAGGCCAGTGGGAATCCTTTAGAACGCTTTCGTCAATTTCAGAAAGGGCAATAATTTTGCATTTATCATATTAATAAGGAGGGCTTATGGTACGGCAAATCAGAAAAGAGCTAAAAATGCATTGGGTATTGATCATTTCTGTGCTGCTTGTTTTCTTCCTTCAAGGCTGTACTACGCCCCTGGTTAATGTGGATGTGAAGGTTGGTAAATGCGCGCCTGGGGAAACGATTGATGGGGTAGGATTATGTGGTGCCGTTGATGTGACATCACAAACAACTTTTACTAATGCTATGGGGCATTCAGTCACCTGTGCGGCCAACACTAAGAAATGCCAGATAGAAGGTGATACTACTTTGTGCTCTCGGGGGAAGAAATGTACAACAGTAGATCAGGGTGGCAATCAATGTGTATGCAAATGCCAACCGTAGCTATATTTGGCGTTCTTGGGCAATTCATGAAACATTTTTTTTCATGGGCCGTGTAATATAAATGGTCAATTAAGGATTCCCATGGATTTCAGGTTTGCAAACGGCTTAATAATTAGGTATCTGCTGACCTTCGTTAATTTTGGAATACTCATGATACTTTGCGTAGAGGGGAGCTTCGGTCAAGCGATGCCTCCCATCACTTCGTCCGGACTCAACACCCAGGTGAGTGCCCCGGTATCTTCTGGGGGAGCGGTCCAGCACAACATCACAGGTGGGACGAGGCCTGGGGGCGGGGGAAACCTATTCCATAGCTTCGGGGAGTTTGGCGTTCCGACCAATAACATTGCCAACTTCCTAAACGAGTCGGCGCTCCCGACGACGAATATTCTCAGCCGTGTCACCGGCGGCAACCCCTCGAACATTTTCGGGAGGATTCAAACCGAAGGTTTCGGCAATGCCAATCTGTTCCTTATGAATCCGGCAGGCATCATGTTTGGGCCAGATGCTTCTTTGAATGTTGGTGGCGCCACCCATTTCACCACAGCCGATTATTTGAAACTGAGCGACGGGGTCCAATTCACCGCTCTTCCAGGCCCACAGGATGCGCTGTTGAGTGTAGCGCCGGTCGCCGCGTTTGGATTTCTTGAATCGAACCCTGCTCCTATTTCGGTTGAAGGGAGCAAGTTATCGGTATTAGACGGACAAACGCTCTCGCTTGTCGGGGGAGACCTCACGATCAGCGGCGGCCTCAATGCGCCTGGCGGTAAGATCGCCATAGCGAGTGTCGCCTCTCCGGGCGAGGTATTGACTGGCACGTTCGCCAGTGCACCAAATATCAACGGTGAGTCGTTCACCACGATGGGCAACATTGCTCTGTTGGAAGGCGCGATGCTGGATGTTTCCGGGGATGCAGCCGGCACCGTCATCATTCGTGGTGGCCAGTTGATGATGACCAACGCCACGGTCTCTGCCGACACACGTGATAGCGATGGCACTCCCGTTGCCGTCGATATTCAGATTTCTGGCGATTTTACTCTTAACGATACCCAGGGCACTCCTGCGATAACCGCACAGACGAGCGGGGCGGGCGATGCTGGAGAAGTTCGAATAGCTGCCAATAATTTAAATGCCACATCCACTTCTTTAGATTTAAATTTTTCTCTTATCGATACGCACACAGCCGGGAGCGGGACAGCGGGTAATGTGAATCTAATGATAGCGGACTCTTTGCATTCCACCGGTGAAAATGCTGGTGCGATGTTCATAATCAATAGCGGTACGAGCGGCCCGGACCGGGGGCATGGGGGAGACGTGAAAATTGCTACTCAAAAAATTGAGCTAACGGATGCCGATACCAATACCGGCGACTTGATTGCGCGACGAAAAGGAGAAGATTCCTCTGGCTCAGGGGGTAATCTCACAATCATGGCGGATTCGGTTCGATTAACCGGCACCACTCTAGTCTCGGATGGGTATAATGCCGGGAAGGCGGGAGATATCACTATAAACGCCCGAGATATTCAATTAAATAATAATTCTATAATCCGTGCCTCGGAGTTGGGTGGGGGAGGGAGGATCAGTATTTCAGCGCATAGCTTAATAATGGACTTCGCGGGAGTTGAATTAGAAACGGTTGATGGAATAGGACGAGGACTGGCATGGGATGGAGTAACGATCTCTGCTGCTCATGTGGAACTCCGGAATGGAAGTCTTATTAAAAGCCAAACCTTCGGAGATGGGGCGGCCGGTAACATCCGGCTAACAGCCACAGATCGTCTGATTTTTTCCGATGATCCTACAGCTTTGGGGACCTTAACTAATCCAAGCGGCCTGCTTACAAATTCCTTTGGGGACGCGGGGGGCGATCAGGGACCGGCTGGGGCTATATTTATAAATACTGGGCAGTTGGACATGTCCGGTGGGGCGCGTATTGATAGCACCACTCAAAGTAGTGGGCGGGGTGGGGACGTCATAATTACGGTTACGAACGGAACTTCCATTTCGGGCGCACGACCGGCGTTTCCTTTTGAAGAATCAACCTCGATATTAGGAAGTAAGCGTCCTAGCGGAATTTTCTCTCGTACGGAAGGTAGCGAGTTTTGCACGGGGCCTTGTGGCGATGCCGGTAATGTCTCTCTCACGACCGGATCGCTTAACGTGGCTGGTGGGGCGGCCATCAACAGCGGGACCACCAGTACGGGAAACGGTGGGACCATTACCGTCAATGCGGCTCATAATATTTCTGTTTCAGGGATGATCGATGACGGAACACCTGGCGGGGTTTTCAGCCGTACCACCGGAAGTGGGTCGAACTTAGGAAAAGGGGGCACTATCGCAATTACTGCTGGTGAATCTTTCTTTTTACAGGACGGCGCGACTGTCACTGCGAGTAGCACCGGGCCAGGAAATGCAGGAAATATTCACATCACGGCTGCTGATACGATTTTGATTGATGGAGGATCTATCACTACTGAGGCATTGCAAGCTTCCGGTGGAAATATCAAGCTCAAGGCGCAGGAGCTTATTCGGTTGAATAACAGCACCATTTCCAGCTCAGTTCAAGGTGATGCGAATACGGGCGGGGGCGATATCAATTTAGATCCGGATTTCATCATCCTCCAAAACAGTCAGATCCTGGCCAAGGCCGTGGCGGGTAAGGGGGGCAATATCGACCTGGTTGCGAGCACGGCCGTCTTATTGGATGCGCAGAGTACGCTGGATGCCTCCTCGCAAACGGGGATTAGCGGCTCGGTCACGATTGAATCACCTATTCAAGTCCTCAGCGGAACAATCGTGCCCCTGCCCAGTACGCCGGTGAATGTGGCCACGCTCTATGCGGCCCGCTGCGTGGCGGGAGAGGGCGGCCACTTTAGTACCTTTGTGGATTCCAAATCGGACAGTGTGGCGCCCACGCCTGGAACCTTTTTAGCCAGTCCGTTCCTCCCCCAAGTGAGTTCATCCCCTGCGGGCGCGTTAGGCCATGCTGGCACGCCCTCCGGGGTTTCCGGCAAAGACCCAACTCCCTCTATCCAGTTGGCCGCCTATTCTCCACCCGTGCTATTCGGGCAAGGTGATGAGAATTCTTCTTTTTGTCCGTAATGTGTCGTGTGATGACAAACTTTTTCCTCTGTACCCACCCGCTCCTCTAAAATAATTTTTTACGAAGTTCTCCGTGTCGTCCTGCCTGGCTGATCCTGTGCAACCATATTCCCTTACAACATGTCATTCCCATTAGGTGTGATCGCGAAGCTGGTTCATCCCCGGCACGCCGGGATTTTTCATCGGTCACCTAAACTGTTGGCTTGGGCTCATTTCGGATGGATCCCGGATAACTACTGTCGGAATGCAAGAGAGGGGGAGTCGAGGGTTGACAAAATTATGGCTCAACGATGGGCTTTATTCTCTTGAACCTTTTGTTTCGGTCGGGACATGTTCCATGTCGAAAAGCAGGGGTATCTTCAATTTAGGCACAGATCCTTCGTTTCCCTCACGATGACAATGTGATGAGGGCCCAACCAACGGAATTACGGCTTTGGCATTGGATGGCTGAATGGTGAAATCGACGCTTTTCCTTGTTATTTACCTCGATTAGATAGGAAAACCACCCATGCAACCGCCAGACCGATTACACATGTTATCGAGGTTCCGATGACGATGTTTTGGTAAATCTCGTAAAGTTGCATGATAGAAATCTCTTCCAACTGAGAGGAAAGTCTCCCAGTGTTTCCGTTTAATTAATGTTGTTACTTCTTATCAAAGCAACCATGGTGCCGTTTGGAGATGATTTCATTGTGTTGAGAATTTCATGTTTAAAATTAAGAACTTGCGAGCCACAAATCCCACAAAATGGGGGGTGTCCTATTCAATCGTGTTTGTCTAAGTGGTCACGGCGTTGTCACCTTGTCAACGGCTGTTCTTCTTAAGGCTTTATAAGTCAGCAGTTAGGCCTGACCGGTGTGGTGGTTTCTGGTTAAAGAGGAGGGGGTAGCATGGAGATGTCTCACTTCTCCTGATCTGGCGGTACGTATGCCAATAACCTTGTCCTTTCTACGTTGGTTTTGCGGCATCTCTTTTGGGTCTGTTTCGGGTGGATCCCTGCTTCTTTCCGGGGGGGATGACAGACAATAAGTGGGAACCGGCCGAGATGATCGGGAAGGGGATCAAAGGGGTTAAAATGAACAGGAGCGGAAGATCGATCGTTTTATCGGAACGGGTAGAAGCCGGATCTGGCAAATGCGGGCTGGTCGTGACAGCGTGATTTTTGGGAAAGGCGGCTCTTGATACAAGGCTAAAAAACGCCGTGCCCGTAGGACTGGATCAGTCTCGGAGATAAACGATTAAGGGAGTGTTGAATAATAATTTCCAAGGGCATATTGACCCAGAGGCAAGTTGCATATTAGAGGCCTCGGGGCGGTTCAAAAAAGTTCGTCCAGCAAGGCCGCAGTCACTTGTGCGCGCAGAGCGTACTTCCAGTACGTGAGCACGGAAAAATGGCGAGAACGCCGCTGGCGGATTTTTTCAACAGCCCCATTAGAGCCAGTTATTGATGAGGAGGAACGGTGCCCAATAACTGGGATGTCGATAGATGGGATGATCGAGAAGGGTCACTTGGGCTTCACGAAGGGCTTGGGCTTTGGAGAGCGATGATTCTTTGAGCCGGACGTAAAATTCATTGATCAGGATTGAGGATGCCTGGTCATTGATAAACCATAAGGTGGCCAAGGCGCTTCGGGCCCCAGCTTTCACGGCCACTCCGGCCAGGCCCAGTGCGGACTGATCGTCTCCGGCTGCCGTTTCACAGGCGCTCAATGTTAGGAGATCCAGGGGGACCTTGCGGAATTGAAATAACCCGATGAGTTCTCTGAGATGATCCATGGTCAGTTTTTTGTCATACGTTAGCACGAACGAATTCTTGGGCTCCTTTGCAAATTTTCCATGTGAAGCGATATGAATGATTGTGAAGTTTTCTTCTTTCATGTCCTGTTCAAGAATGGCAATGCGGAATTCCTCGTTCAAGAGAGTCTTCCCGCCAAAGAGGTCATGAAGCTTCTTGATCTCCTGTTGCGTATTGGGGAGCGGTGAAAATCCCTGTACGCCTTCGGACAGTCCAATCGATAAGAGATTAACCTGTTCCTGGTCCAGGGGGTGCGCATCGGTGAGCGTCAGCCCCGGAGTCGTCGCGATGGCATATTTTTGAATGAGGAATTTTTCTCCGTCATGGAGGGGCCCCATGGGAATGGTTCGCAATGGTCCATCCGGGACGAAGACGAGCGTTTGGATCCCGAATTCATTCAGGTGCGGTTCAAGCGGTCGGATGAGCAGATCATAGAGGGATTGCGCATGAGGCAGATATTGATGGGTGGTCCGTTTTTCCAATAAGGTCCGGAACAGGTGAATTTTTTCCGTCAGGTCACGTTCTTGAACGGGAACGGTGATCTTTTTCATCGTTCCTCCAAGGCTTATCAGCACCGCCATTTGGTCAGGAAAGAGAATCGGATAAATAATCGCCGTGGTGGTGGAAACCTTGTCAATGGCTTGAATTCTTCCCTTGTTCGCTTCCACGCAATCGTCTTTGAAGTAATCCTGGAGCTCTGCGGCCTTGAAGGCTTCAATCGTATCCCGGGTGTGGAACAGGAGCCCTTCTTTTCTTGTGGTATCTGTCACTTCGTCAGCTTGCTGGAGTAAAAGGGCAGCGGTTTCAAAAAATAAGGCTCCCAGAGATTCTCGAAACGATGCAGGGTTTTGGGGAAGCCCGACTGCCAGTTCCTGACGAATGGGTTGGAGCGTATCGATCGCCCGTTGGTAGGCCAGAATGGCTTCGTCCATCCGACCCAGATTTTTGAGGTGCCGGCCTGTGTTCCATTCCCAGCGATAGAGGGCTTCCGGGGCCTGGCCCTGTTGACTCGTCCGAATCGCCAATTGAGTGAGTTGGAGAGCTTCCTCATGGCGGCCCCCTTCCTCGTACAATTCTCCTAAAAATCCCCAGCCGTACGATTCGTTTTTCCAGTCTCCAATTTCCTTCGCGCTGCCGATGGCTTCCCGAAACGACTCAGCGGCTTGCGTGAATACCGTGGCATGTTCCTCTGGGACCTGGTGGCTGAGGCCCTTCAATCCCATTCCGATGGTGAGCAGGTTTTGAATCTTTTCGTGTGAGTCCGGAAGTGTTCGTGTTTTCTCCAATGCCTGTTGCAGGTGGATTGTTCCATTTTGTGCGGACTGCTGCCGGATTTCCACCAGGGCCGCATTAATCATGGCTCGAATGGAGAGCGGTTGCAAATCCAGGGAGTCGGCGAGAATGCTGGATTCTGTATACGCCGCAAGGGCTTCTGTGTCGTTCTGGCGAACCGCATGGGCATTGCCCAGATCATTGAGGATGGCAGCCATGAACGGTCGATCCTCAATTTCCCGGGAGATCTTCAGCCCTTGTTGCAGAATCTCGAGCGCAGAATCCGATTCTCCTACATTGAGGTGCAGCATGCCCAATTGGCTGAGTGCCTGGGCCATCAGGCGGGGCTGGGTGTTCTCCTGTGCTGATTGGACGGCTGTGCGAAGGAGTTGTTGCGCCCGTTGGTATTGGCCCATATCGAGAAGGGCTCTCGAGAGATAAATGAGCGCTTGAAGTTGATTGGGATGATCTCCGGATTTTTCATAGATCTGGGCCGCTTGATTCCAGGACCGGGCCGCCTGTTCTAGTTGTCCTTGCTGATACTGCCGGCTTCCCTCCTCCATCAAGGTTTGAGGGGATATCTCCCCCGCACTGGAGTTGGTGAACCATAGTCCACCTGATCCCAGGATAAAAAACCAAACCACAAGACCATAACGAGAAAAGTTGGGAAACCCGCAAGTTCGGGACATTGCCGACCCTTTCTCTGAAGCCATCTGTTCATTCAACAGTCTCATTCTAGGAATTCCCATCAATAAGATCAAAGTGAGGGGGTCTGATCCTGGGCGATTTTTGAGGGTTCTCGTAGATCTGGAGGAGGACGGGGATTTTTACCATGACCGTCTTCTGTCGCCAGCTTGGCAGGGTGACCCATCTGCGCTTGAAATTGTTCTCAAAGTAGACACACAATACACCAGGTAGACAGGTGAGGTATCTAACCACCTTGAAACGGAAAGACCACGTGAGGGAGGTTTTTCATGAAATCTTTTGCAAAAGCATTGGGTTCGAAGCGATTGTCTTCATGTGAGGAAAATTTGGCTTGTGGAACGAAGCTTGCGTTATGTAGCTGTATTCATGAGCGTGAGCAGATCTGAGAACGTCTCACGTGAAAATGTACCGGAAGGACGGTCCGGACGAAGAGAGGAGGACCAAAATGAGCCAGATGATGACACGAAGCAGGTGGGTGGCTGTGATCGGTGTGACCCTTGGGTTTAGTGTTCAGGCAGTTGGAGGAGCAGACCTAATAGGCCAGGTAAATCGCCAACATATGAAGGATGTGGCGTCTGTAGCCATTGAACCAGGATTTCTGCAGGAGACACTCCCTTCTGTTGATCGGCAGGTTGTTCAAGCATCGAATGACAAGCAGGCGGCTTCATCCGGGAAGGAAGCATTGTACCAACCTCCACAACGAGGGGCTCCAGGAGGACGGGTCGGTGGGGGCACCAGAGGTCCTTCGGCGGATCTTCCATTAATGTGGGCCTTGGTTCCTGACCACGTGGGATTGTCCGCTGAGGCGCAACCACGATTGGTCTGGTATCTATCGAAGACGACGACCTACCCGTTGGAATTGACCATCATTGATGAGAACGGGGTGACGCCGATTATTGAGAAGCCGCTTTCCTCTCCGACTGAGCGCGGGATTCACATTATCCGATTAGCAGACTATGACCTGAAGCTGGAAAAAGGAAAAACCTATCAATGGTCTGTGTCTCTGATCCCTGATCCCGAACACCGATCAAGAGATCTGATTGTCGGAGGGATGATTCGGGTGGGTGATGTCCCGGTCTCCCTGAGTGAGAATGTGAGGAATGCCAATCCGGTTGAAGCGACGAGGTTATGGGGTCAAGCCGGGTTTTGGTATGACGCCATAGGCGTGATTTCCACCAACATTCAGTCTCATCCTTCAGATGCCGAGATGCATAATGTGCGAGCGTCGTTGCTTGAAGAGGTGGACTTGGATACGCCGGCGCAGGTGGATCGCCAGGATGGATTATAACTGCGGCTTTTTGACAGTGGGAATTGGAGGTTGTTATGGGCAAGTCCACGAAGGTCTTGTCTGGGCGGGTGTTGACAGGACCAGAAATTTCCCCCAGTCCGTGATGCCCGTGTGTTGTTGAGCCTGCGCCTTCTGTCTTAGGGGAGCAGGTTCTCTTTCCCCCTTTCATCGTACCCGCAGTTATGGAGCCTGTCCCCGCCGTTGTGGCGGGGGCAGGTTTTTTATTCTCGTCCGTTGTCCACGCTCGACTTTTATCCGACAAAATCTCACTCACTTCTCAGGTCAGATTTCTCACCTCATTTTAGGTACGGGTTTTCCATGTGGAGCCCGGCAGGAATAGCGATACCCTGTTTCTCTCATCCGAATTAAGTTTCTACCTGTCGGGCCGATACTGACTCCAAAGGGGTGTGGCCAAAACCATACCAACCCTGAGGCGTTTTCTCGATGAGCTACCATATGGGTCCTCTTTCTTTCTCGCTGCCATGCTCCTCCCCCATCTGAATAGATTCCACGCGCTTTTACTGGCATGGGCACTTTTGTACTGGGTGATATGGTCTGTTCAGGAATCCTTCGCGAATCCCCCTGACATTGCTCCTCCC
>JBATLR010000407.1:0-1865 GCA_049289415.1 Nitrospirales bacterium | reverse complement strand
ATCACCAGGTCTTTGTCTTACCACCAGCGGTCGTCAACACCAGGACAGAGCAGGTCCTGGTCGTCGGTGACGACAACCGGCTCAAGATTCAACAGCTCGAGATATTGAAATCCGAAACCGATCGGATTGTGGTCCGCGGGGGCTTGCAGGCCGGAGACCAGGTCGTCCTGTCCGGCATAGACGTTCCGATAGAAGGCATGCAGGTCACAATTCCTCCTCTTCGCCAATAGTTGCACCTATCCCATGACCGTTCCACATACTGAGGAAGGCTTTCTGCGTTATTTCATCCTCCCCACAACCATGCCTGATCCTTGCCAACTGTTGCATCGGCAAGCAGGCATGAGTAGACCACCATGCCTTCCCCCTGTATGTTTTATTTTTCACGAACCGTCGCAATCAGTTTATTATGGGAAGGAGGACGAGATTCCTCACATATGAGGAGTCCCGTTTCACAGCATAGGATTTCGTGGTGAACGAGACCGAATCTTCACTTTTCAACCAGATATGAGAGAGAAAATTGACCCAAGATTTTTCTTTGGCTGATCAGCTCTTACCTTAAGAGCAACGGGTACGCTTCCCCATACACGGCCAGGACTGAGGAGAGCTGACAATGAAACATGCTATTTCACTTTTACTGATGGTTATGTTCCTTAATTTGCCAAGTTTTGTCTTTGCCCACGGCAACGCGCTTCATATCCTCGGAACGGTCACGGAAGCCGCACAGGGGAAAATCGTGGTGACAACCCCAAAAGGTGAATCCGTCACGCTGATGATCCAGGAAAAGACCATTTTTCAACTCGATGGCATTACGACAAAAACAGCCCGTCCGGCAGTGGGCGACCGGGTTGTGGCTGAGGCAGAGAAAGAAGCGGGCCATCTGGTCGCTCATGAAATTCGTTTTGCCACGCCCAAGACAAAATAGCTCGAAAGCGACCTTTCGTCCCCAAAGAAGTTCCAAATGGTCCATCCCTTCCCATCAGGGATCCTGACTGTCAGGACTCCAATTGATTGGCGATTGGCTTTTGAGTATGCTCTTTTTTTTTCTGATTTCTCTGGTTACTATTTTTCCTTTGAGAAAGGTGCAACTTGATGGTCTTCACGCTTCCCTCTCCACCATTACAAAGAACCGTTCGCATCCCATACATGTTCGTGTTGGCATGTCTTGTGTGTCTGCCTTTGCATCTCCAGGCAACGGAATCTTCCGCTCAGCCCGAGGTCGAAACATTCCCGGAATTGACCGTCACGGATTCACGCATTCATACCGACTATAGGTGGCTGGCCGATTCTCTTGGCCTTCGAATGGCGGAACTCAATCGCTACCCACACGACGCCCGCCGCAATGGATGGGAAGGAAAAGTCGTGTTACGGGTGACGATTGGAGCTGATGGGGGGCTCAGAGACCTCATCGTCCAGGATAGCTCGGGCTACGAGCCCTTGGACCAGGCCGCGCAGGAAGCCGTACGGCAGGCATGCCCTCTCCCCTTACAACGCCAAATCCACAGACCCGAAGTCGTGATCCGTCTGCCAGTGGTCTATCGCATGTCTCCCTGACCTGCTTTGTCGGGGATGGCTATTGCTCCTCACATTCCAAAGATTCGACAGACATGCAGACCTGTAAACTGCCTACCAGCAAAGACGTTTCACCAGGGTATCCGAATACCTCACTCTCAAATAATTTTCGTTCGCCTTTTCCATTTTGAGACCCCCTACCCAATGTGCTCCTTTTCATTTCCCAAGAGGCTCAATCTCTGCGTCAATCCTTGTGGGACCTAGAATTGAGCCAATTTTTTCCAAAACGGTTTTCCATCACTCTGCCACATTGTTATGTCATTGTTAGGTAAAGGTACGACAACTCCCTCCTGGCC
>JBATLR010000406.1:0-4291 GCA_049289415.1 Nitrospirales bacterium | reverse complement strand
GACAAAAAATGCCGCTAGTACTCCCAAGAATGACGCGAGGATTTCAGACAGAAAGGACATGGCATCATCTCCATAGACCCGGTATGGTTGAACAGTCCATTCCCTTTCAGGGGCAACAGCATGACTTCTTCCACTTTAGATGGAAAAGAAATATTTGGAAAGAAGCAAAATCGGCGCTCCCGGCAATCCTGGAATGATAAACAAGACCGCACCCACGACTAACGAAAGCCAACCCATAAAATTATAAAATGTCTTTTTCACGTTGACTCCTCCTTTTTGGGGGGTGATTGCCGTTCCAGCACGAGACCCTATTCTAACATGCTTGAGGCAATTCTCTCTTTTCAAGAATAGCGCTCTTTCCGATTCATTGGCGAACCCACACGGGGCGCTCCTTTGATTGTTTCTGTGTCCTCTACAGCGTATTACCTCAGAATTTTATGTTGTGAAAAGGACTAAGGTTCTTTCGGATTTTTGAGATGACGACCGAAGGTAGGGAAAACTTGGGTTGGAGCAACCCAGAAAAGACTACTCTGAAGGCATGAAGTCCGACTGCCATGACCAACAATCCTTGGTATTCAAAACAGAATTGATTGTTAGAGATCCTTTTTTGTGAGCTTGCCTTCTCTGAACTGGATGGTCTTCTCAATGGCCTCGGTAAATGATTCCCCATAGGCGAATATTCGGTAACCGAGATAGCCAGCGACCATAGCTCCTGCTATCTCTCCGACCCCAAAGGTCATTGCCGCAGCCAGTCCCACCCCTCCGGTTAAGGCCCCACCGACGTTGGGATGTTCGTGAAATATTTCCCAAATCCCACCGGTGAGCGAGGTAATGGCTCCCTCGAGGCCTCCTAGTGCCTCCTTACCACTTCCGGCGATTGAGTCACTCAATGATTCTGTCTCTATTGTGCTGGTTGCCCTTTTTGGCATATCAATTTCCTTTTGATAAAAAAGCTTTTAGCCCCAATCCACCATGGAATTCTACCGAAATCATGGTGGGTTGTAAAATTCTGCGATGAATCTGGGGCCTGGATATCGCTGATCCCGACCTCTAGTGAGCAAGAAAATTATGATGACGATGATGAATGTGTCAATTCCGCATGGGCCTCGCTCACCAGGTCTGAAAAGGTCGCTTCGATCATCAGACCTCCTTTGACGACTCCTTTGACGACAGGGCGAACACTTTGCTGAAGACCGGAAATGATGTAGGGCGAAAAATACCCTACTGCGGCCGTAGCCACGAATCCGATCGCGCCCCAGACCAAACCCGCAACGCCTGTCTCCATGACCTCCTCCTCTTCTTTAAATCCCTCATGAAACTCTTCTTTTATCCCCGGTTGGGAAAATATTTAGCCTTCAACGTTTGTGTGTTTTGCCTGCTTGACTTCAGATTTCGCCTCGGCGACAAGGTCTTGAAATTGTTCCCCTGACTCAGAAACGAGTTCTGATGTCGCGGTATAGGCTGCCATTCCCCCCTTAATGACTCCCTTGGTGAGCGCCCGCGCTCCTGAAACCACTCCCGAAACGAGCGATGGAGCAGCTAATGCTGCAATCGCTCCGACGACCACACCACCAATGATTGGCAACATAAAGACTATCTCCCTTCTTGAACAGGTTTGCGTGAATACTCTCGAAGTATGCGATCAATAAAGCTTCTCAACCCTATGGGGTTACGCCGGGATGTCGAGGAGTTCCCCTTCTAACACAGGAAAGCTTTGTTCTGGCTCCTCGTTTTTCGAAATATCAAATTTCACAAAGCGTGGTTCCATCACCCGCATGTTCCGTGGGGGTTCGGCAGGCTTTCCCATAATGGGTCGAAGGCCATTCAAGGTGGCAATGATGGCTGAACCATTACTGAGGAGGGTCGCGCCGATGGGACCGAGGATTCCAATGCAGGCCAACCCCAGCGCAATGGTATTTGGGATAGAAATGATTTTCCAGTTTTGATGGATCAAGCTGATCGCTTCCCGACTAATGTCAATAGCGGCGGGAATCTTCCATAGGCCTCCATGTAACAAAGTCACATGGGCCGTATCTTGAGCCACCTGGGTTCCACCCTCCACGGCAATTCCGACATCGGCAAAGGCAAGAGCCGGTGAGTCATTAATTCCGTCTCCTACTACCGCCACCTTGTATCCCTGTCGCTGCAGGTCCTTCACCACATCCGCTTTATGGCCGGGGAAGACTTCGGCGATGTAGCGGTCAATGCCCAAGTCTTTGGCAACCCGTTTCGCAACTTTTCCATGATCTCCCGTGAGCATGACGACTTCTTTAATGCCTCGCTCCTTGAGAGCCTGAATCACTTCCGCAGCCTCCGGCCTGATAGGATCAGTATAGGACAACAGGCCTGCGAGTTTTCCATCCACGGCCACGCAGAGAGGAGAGACGGCACGATCTTCCATGTCGCTGATCTGTTTTTTGATCTTTTTGGAAAGAGTGATGTGTTGTTCCGTCATATACCGGTGATTCCCTACCAGCACAATCTTATCGTCCACTATGGATTCAACACCAAGCCCCAGCGTGTAGTCGGAAGTGGTTCGCTCCGGAATAATCAGTCCACGTTCCTGCGCTGCACGGACAATTGCTTGGGCCACAGGGTGTGTCAGGCGATTCTCCGCAGCCGCTGCCAGCGTCAAGACTTCATCTGCTGTGAATGACCCAAGTGGGCAAATGTCCACCACGTCGGGGTGCCCCATCGTTAAGGTGCCCGTTTTATCAAAGACCACGGCATCCACCTCAGCCAGGGTTTCCATGTGCCGCCCGCCTTTAATTAAAATGCCATGGCGGATCGCTTTGGTCATGGAGCAGAGAACGGTCGTGGGAGCGGCGATTCTGATTCCCGTTCCGTAGTCCACAATCAACACCGCCGCTGCGCCGGGAATACCGCCGCCAATGACGGCTCCCACTGCGCCAAGTCCAAAACTATAGGGAACCAGGTCATTGGCCCATTTCACGGCATAGTTTTGGATTTTGGTCTCTCTGGCCGGGGCGCCTTCAACCAAACGCACAATTCTGGCGGCCTCGGTTTCATCTCCGATTTGTTCAGCCTGAATGTACAGTTCACCTTCACGCAAAACTGTGGCGGCATAGACCGGATCGCCGGGATTTTTTTCGACAGGCATGGATTCACCGGTGAGGGTGGCCTGATCCACCAGGGCTTTTCCCGATTGGACGGTCCCATCTATGGAAATCCTTTCCCCCGGGTAGACGACCACGGTTTCTCCTCGTTGAATTTCGCTGACGGGAACCTGAATGGTTTGCCCGTCGCGAATGACCCAAGCCCGAGTCTTCTGGTAGGCCAGGACTTCTTCGATGGCTTTCTTGGACTGCAACACGGTCAGGTCACGAATATAGTCCGCCACATTGATCAAAAAGACCATCCCGGTCGCCATGGGAAAGGCGCCTTGTATCGACATCAGAGCGGTCGCGGAGGCATCAAGGACATCCACATTCAGTTTTCCGTCAACCGCGACAGAATGGTAGGCTCGTTTGAGCATAGGCAGTGCAGCGGCCAGGAGAAAGACGGGAACCGCGATCGGTGCGAGGGGTTCGACGAACAGGGCGATGGCAATTCCGGTGCTTGAATACCACAGTTCCGGGCCCGATTCCTCATCGACGGCATTCTCTGTCTGTTCTTGAATCACCTGTTTAGGCTGGTAGGCCTCAATGTCCTCATGCCGAAGGTCTCGCAGGAATTGGCAGAGTCTTTCTCCGTCCCAGAGGGTTGAGTCACATGTCACCGTGACGCTAGAGCAGCTGGAGTTGACACTGACCTCCTGAATGCCTTCCTGATCTTGTAAAAAGATAGGGAGGGCTTCGGCAAGCTGGGCACGAATCTGCAAGGCAGGGACACGAAGACGCACTCGTCCTGGAAGTGAGTGGACAATCTTCGAGGAGGCCATGATATTGGGAACGGGGGCGGGTAGGTTGATGGATGGTTCTCTCGAAGAGGACTCCACTCCATTCCCATTGTTCTGGTCATGCACGGTCTGCCCAAACGAGGTTTCGAGGTGGTCGATGGTGAAATCGTCTGGGGAGACTCCAAGGGTCTCAGCGACGGAACGGAAGAAATCTGGATTAGTCCCCAGACATTGGTCATAGTGAAGAATGAGGTGACCGGTAGTTAAATTCCTTGTGACCTCATCTACCCCGTCCAACTCAGAAAGCTTGAGATCGATTGCTTCCGCAGAGTCAAAATTTTGCTCGTCTTCAGACAGTTTTACACGAAGACGACCTGGAATAGCATGAACAATGGAGGCCGAATGAACGCCCATGGGGATAAATCCTTTGAA
>JBATLR010000405.1:0-3166 GCA_049289415.1 Nitrospirales bacterium | reverse complement strand
CAGTGCCCCCTCCAAACCAACCGACTGCCGTGACCCGGCCGAAACACTCCACCGACTATCAGGGAGTACACCGAGCCAGGACGAGAAAAAAATTAGGCGTCACAATTGGAATCACCTTGCTACTCTTTATTGGTGGCACCATGGGTTATATGTACAAGGAGCAGCTCGGCATCCCTTTCCTGGCATCGAATCAACTCAGGGTCCCCGATCAGCCACTCATCAACGAACCGGCTCCTCCAGTTCCTCAAATAGACTCGTTCACAACCATTCCTCCGGACAACTCAATTTCTTCTCCGCTCAATACCTCAACGACCGAAGTGCCACACGTGAAAACCAACGACACACCAAATAGTAATACCTCAAACCGGGCAATCCCGACACCCCCAGCGCCGCCAAGGGTGGTGACAGAGGATCACTCCTTGCAACCTGATGCATCACACCAACCGGAAACACCATTGCCTTCTCCTCCGGAACGCACCAGTGCACAATCTCTGAACCCGAGCCCACAACATACATCTGAAGGCAACCAGGTTTCGGATCAACCAAACACGGCGCCACCCCAAGACCATTCCAACATGGCCAATCCACCATCTTCCAAAAAACCAGTTACTCCGGTCACGGCACCCGCGCCGATAACAAATCCTCCGGCAACGGGGCAAAGAACTGTCCCCACAGTCACGGAGAAACCCCCGTCACACTCTGAACAGTCTTCAGCGGTTTCCCCCAAGGGACCGCAACTCTCACAGGACTCAACTGCTCCCTCTCCGAACACCAAGTCGTTGGACAATATTGAAAGCAAGGAACTCAAAGACATATTGGATTCGGTTCAGATCCCTGAGAACGGAACAACCCTTTCCACGGAGGGACCAACTCCTTTCCTTCCATCCCCTCCGAATCCACCGTCTCTTACGCCTGCACCGAAACTCCCCGCTCTTTCATCGCCCGTATCTCCCCCATAACCACTCGCTCACAGTGCGAATTTTCAGAAGCCCCATGCATGAGTCAATCACACAAGGCCAATATCTCTGAACCCTTATGGACGGCAGGAACCCTCAGCAGCCAGCAGGCCGAATCCGCCACATTCTTTGGTTGAAGTTTCAAAAAAAACGTGACCTATGATCCGTGAATGCACAGCCACCACACGTCCTAAACGGGAATAGATGAAGCAAGCATGTTAGCCAAAATTCAAAGCGTGGGATTGGTGGGATTAGAAGCCAAACTCATTGAAATTGAGGTGGATATTGGTGGAGGCCTCCCACAATTTTCCATCGTGGGGCTACCCGATGCGACTGTTCGTGAAAGCCGGGACCGGGTTCGATCCGCACTCAAAAATACTGGGTTCCACTTTCCAGCAAAAAAAATCACCGTCAATTTGGCGCCAGCCGGATTAAAAAAGGAAGGGGCAGGCCTTGAGTTGGGAATTGCCATCGGCATTTTGGTAGCCGAAGGGGTCCTGTCACAAGAAACCGTCACCTCCTATATTTTTGTTGGGGAACTGGCACTGGATGGCAGAATCAAAGCGGTTCCCGGGGCGCTGTCCATGGCAATTGCCACCCATCACCCTTTTTCATTGATTCTGCCTCACGACAATGCCTCGCAGGCTGCCGTGGTCGACCACGCCACCGTGTATGGCGTCTCGACCCTTCCACAGGTGGTGGAATTTCTTCAGGGGGCCCTCACCCTCCTTCCTGCAAAAAATACGTTCTCCATCGTGCAACCCGGAACCTCCTCGATTGAGGAAGACTTTGCCGATGTGGTGGGACAATATCAGGCCAAACGTGCCCTGGAGGTCGCTGCCGCCGGTGGTCACAATCTTCTCATGGTGGGTCCACCAGGATCAGGGAAAACCATGTTAGCCCAACGGTTAACAGGGATTCTTCCCCCCATGAGCTTTCAGGAATGTTTGGAAGCCAGTCAGGTCCACAGTGTGGCCGGAAACCTTCCACCCCATTCGGCCCTCCTCGCCAATCGCCCCTTTCGTGCTCCCCATCACACCATTTCAGAAGCCGGCCTCGTTGGAGGAGGATCCATCCCCCGTCCCGGAGAAGTCTCTCTGGCACATCATGGCGTCCTCTTTTTAGACGAGGCCTTGGAATTTAAGCGGTCGCTCTTGGATAGCTTACGCCAGCCACTGGAAAATGGAACCGTCACGCTGACCCGCGCACAGGCCAGTTTCACGTTTCCCGCCAAACTCATGTTGATCGTCGCGATGAATCCCTGCCCATGTGGATATTGCGGAGACCCCACCCATGAATGCGTGTGCACGCCCTATCACATTCAACGATATCGAAGCCGTCTGTCCGGTCCACTCCTCGACCGGCTGGATATCCACATCGAAGTCCCCGCTGTCCCGGTCAAAGAACTATCGGGCAGGATAACCGGTGAAGCCTCTTCAACCATTCGTCAACGGGTGATCCAGGCACGACATCGTCAAATCGACCGCTACCGCACTGAGCAGACCCTAAACAATGCCCAGCTCAAGCCTCGCTTGCTCAAAAAATATTGCCAACTGGATCAAGCCGGGAACACCCTGTTGGATCAAGCCGTCACCCGCCTAGGATTGTCCGCACGGGCCTATGGACGAATTTTACGTGTGGCCCGAACTATTGCCGACTTAGGAGAATCGGTTATGATTTCATCCACACATGTCGCCGAAGCGATTCAGTACCGAACATTAGATCGACCCATTCTGGCATAAGGACATTTCATGGAATCGTTTAAAGTGTTTCGATGGTGGTTCATGATTGGCGCCCTCATGGCACTGGCTGTCATCATGATTCAAGGCGGGATTCGCGATCTGATGCTGGCTAATGAACCTATATGGGAAATTAAACTGGTCGAGTTGGGACCGCCCATCTTTGGGGGAGGCCTCTTGGGTGGATGCCTTGCCCTAATCCTGAATCGAATCAAGGATAAATCCTAACTCCAGTCACGTGTGACGGCCTCTTCGCATCCTCTCCCACGCATCACAAGTCCCCTCACAATTTCAAGGAGCGCTCAAAGCTTGTCCTGAGATTCTATGGTTTATGTCAAGCATTGTGTGATCCGCTCCGGATTAAATGTTGTACGGTAATGATGAATAGACCAAGCGGCACGGGCGATTTTGCGAGCGATAATGACCAACGAGGCCGTCGTGCTCCAGCCTTGAGTGCGGTACGATTCGTAG
>JBATLR010000404.1:0-5294 GCA_049289415.1 Nitrospirales bacterium | reverse complement strand
CCCCAGTACCTTATGCGTCATCAACAAACTCTCGAAACATCATCATTCTTATCTGGCATTGGTCTGCATTCTGGCAACCCTGCCTCAATTGCCATTCATCCAGCTCCGGTTAACACCGGAGTAGTCTTTGTGAAGCATGTAGCTGATCAAATCCAGTCATGCCCAGCTAGCATTGCCTTTTTAGGCCAAACAGATCATTGCACCACACTTCAAGGGGGGGATTTTGACATACAGACGGTTGAGCATGTGTTAAGTGCACTCGCCGGGCTGGAAATTGATAATGCCTACGTGGAATTGCTTGGCAGTGAAATCCCGGCAGCAGACGGAAGTGCCGCTCCATTTGTCGACATGGTTCACCAAAGCGGTGTTCTCATCCAGGAAGAACCACGTAAATACATTAAAATTGTTCAACCAATTACCGTGGAAGATGGGCACCGATCAATCAGTGTCCTTCCTTCGGCACTCCCCCAAATAACCTATTTCATTGATTTTCCTCATCCCCTCATACAACAACAAGAATATCACCATTTTTGCACGCCTCATGACTATGGCAAAAATATTGCCGGGGCCCGTACTTTCGCCTTTCGAAAGGAAGTCGAATTCTTATGGTCGCGAGGACTGGGGCTGGGTGGCTCACTACACAATACGGTCGTCTTCGCTGATACCGGATTGGTCAATGATGATGACTTACGCTTCTCGGACGAATGCGTTCGACATAAAGTTCTCGATCTCATTGGCGATCTGTCATTATTAGGAATCCCCGTTATTGGTCATTTCATCGCAAAATGCGCCGGGCACGCGCTCCATACTCAATTGGTCCAAGCCATCATGCATAATCCTGACAAATGGATTGTGTTAAATGCGGGAGAATCTGGAAAGGATGGCATCCTCAACGGAAAGTCCTCCTCCAATTCAACGATTCACCTACCTGAACTCCAACCTGCCTTTCACGCATTCTGACGCTCCTCTCTCCTTCCCCACTGTGTGCCCTCAACTATCATTATGTTTGCTATCCGCCCATCAATAAGAAGGAAGAAACTCTTTTCTGCATTGTCTTCATCTCCTATGCATGGTAGCGTCTGGCATGACCATGAGACATCAATCATTTGTCCGCCCCTATCGTACAAGCAGCCTTAGGTTACTTTTCTTCATTTGCGTCTGCCTTTTCCCGTGGACGCCCGCCTTAAGCGCTACAGCTATAGAAAATGATCCCAAAGGGTTCTATGGCAGCCTTTGGGGCCATTCCCTCCAAGATCGCACAGACCTAAAAAAAATTGATTCCATAGATTCACTGCATATCTATACTATTAAACGCGGGGCACCCCTGCTTGGATCCATTGAGTTGGAATCCGTCAAACTTTATACCTTAGAGGAAAAGTATGCTCGGGCCCTCTTTCATTACCAGGGGGAAGCTATCCACAAAGCCATCTTACAGTACCTGAGAAATGAGTTCGGAAAAACAAACGACCCGCATGGATCCATGATCCGGGGATTAAGTCAACAGTACACCTGGCGCGGACCAGAAACCGAAATCACGCTTACCTATCATGGATTTCGAGAGCGGGGAACTTTAACTGTCGAGGGTCGGATCTATGCCCCACTGTTTCTTGACACACTTTCTGAGAATTCCTATTAATAGCTGAGTTTTCTTCTTGATCATTAACAATAAACCATCAGAAATTGTGATAACCCTTGCCAGACCTGGCATGGAGCCAATCATGTGTTTCCTTTCGGTTTACCTCTCCTCTCAATTATGACAACGTCAGCAACTTTCTGGCCCCTAACCCCTTATCAAACACCGCTTCAACATTATTTTCATCCACAAAGGGCCAAAAAATAAATGATTTCAAGGCGATAATTGCCTCTCCATAATCCATGTGGGAACAACAATCGGTCAAAAAGAGTCTTACTTCAATAACGACAAAAATGGCTGCTATCGTTTGTAAATACCACCGCATCTTCACAAATTCCATGCTCCATGAAACCAGTGAGTGATATTTCCAAGCACAATTTCATGCCATACAGCGTGGCTCCAGTTTCGCCAAAAGTAACCATGTTGCCAACTTGCTTATGATCATAGCCTCATAATTGAGTCATCATGCCGGTCACTTTTAGCTCGGCTGCCGACCTGATGACTATTCATCCCACACCAAATTCGGGTTATAGAGTGAGGCGAACAAGGCACTATTAAGAAAAGAGATCGTAACCGGGGGAACAACATTTTCTTATGCCAGGGGATGTCCCCATACAGTGAGCCCTGAACAATACTGAACTAATCCTTGGATGATCGCCTCCTCACTGCCGCCCTTTCAGGCCTACCTTCTAGGCTTAGCCGTGGGTAATCCAATTCACCACACTCACCGAGAATGAGTCGTTCACTCTTCATGGCATCCACGGCTTCAACGGCCCTCATAATGCTATGGACAAAAGAGGAGTCCTGGATATGGTCTGGTATCGGCTGAGGAAAGGTCATTCGAATCTGCTTTCATACTTTTCAAAATATAGCTCCCATGCCTCCTGACTCCTCTCAATGCGTTGCTGGCCTCGTATGGTAATCCTTCCTCTCTCCAGCAAAATTCTATGTAAAGCCCTTGACTCCTCCTGAAACAAGGTTCACTATAGGCCCGTTTTTTTTAACGTCATCCTAGCCGAATACCAATAGGGACTACATGTCCAATCACATTCGCTCGGATCTTCTCGCCCTCAATCCCCACCAAACGGTATCAATTCAGCGGGTTGGACTGGACCACCATCAGGTCGTGATTGTAGATAATTTCTATCAATACCCTGATGAAATCCTGAAAGTCGCGTTGAGCCTCCCCTATACCGACCGATTCGAAATCGTGGGGAATTTTCCTGGAGTTCGAGCCCGACTGAATTATGAGCACCGGGAACTTGTGGAATCTCTAAGCGCCCTTTGGGGATGCCCTCTCTTCACATTTTTTTCTCCCCAACCAGTCGTCTTTCAAGGAATCAAAACCGACAACTACGCACTAAACGTTGGGCAACGGCAACCTCACATCGATCAGGATATCACCGCCATGGTCTATTTGAATCCTGCAGATTCGTGTACGGGTGGAACCGGTTTATATCGCCACCGACCGACAGGACTGGAACGTGTACCACCAATACCCGACGGAACAATCCGACACCTTGCGAACCAACTGGAACTCAGCGACGAATTTTTCACCAGCCCGGAAGGATATGAAAACTTCCAAAATAGCATGATTTTCAATCCACTCTTCGCTTGTCGAGACAATAGGTATATCAACGACGGAAATGAATATTGGGAATTACTGAAACTTATCGAGATGCGTCCAAACCGATTGATGATGTTTGATGGACGGTGTTTTCATTCTCAGTATATCCAATCCGGCCACTACAACCAGGCCTTTCGGGTGAACCAAATTCTGTACCTCAGTCAAAAGAAAAAAGTGCTCTGATTCTTTAATACCTCCGCCTCCGCCTCCCCTCCCTACAACGCTTCTTTCCTTTTCATTAGATTTCTTACTCCTCCTAGTCAAAGCCTGAACAAATATCAGAACACCATAAGGGTTCTCTGTTTACATCTGGTTTCCAGAGTGGGAGAGAATATGCCTCTCAACCAACGGTAAAAAAAGGAAAATGCGATTGTCCGAACGTGCATAGATCCAGGCCCTTGATGCTCTGGTCAGATCATCCCGGTCCTGTTCCTTGCAAGTACGCTTCTTCCTCGTACCCTTTCATCACCAGAAGAAACAGGCAGGCAACAAGAAACATGACGCCTGCAAAAAACCAATAGTAGTCGGGGCCGGTCAACGCAACAGTCCCATCTGAATTCTGAATCCAAAAATTTACAAAAGCGGTAAATCCGTTCCCTAAGGACACGGAAAGCAGAAATAAGCCCATCAGGAGCGATTTGAGTTTGAGTGGAGCCTGTGTATAGGAAAATTCGAGACAGGTAATAGACACCATGACCTCCGCCGCCGTAATCACCACGAAGGCCAATAACTGCCACCCAATCGCCGGCTCCATCCCCGACTCAATTTGTTGCTCAATATAGGCTGAGATCAGAAACGCCCCAACCGTCATAAAAAAACCCATGGCCATTTTTCGCAATGATGTGAGGAGAACCATTCTATTCAAAACCGGATAGACCACATAGGTAAACAAAGGAATAAACACCATGATCAAGATCGGATTCACTGCTTGAATTTGCGAAGGCAACCATTCAACGCCCATCCAGACCCGATCCATATGTTGAGCTTGAAGAACCCACGCTGAAGAGGTTTGGTCATAGAGGGACCAAAAAAATGCGACAAACACATAAATTCCCGCCAACTTCCCAATCACTCGCCATGTCTGTGGACGAGAAAACGCTTGAAATACACCTGAGCGGTCAGGAGGAATATGCGCATAGTGGGTCCGGCCAGACCAAAAAATGATGGTCGCTACAAACATCAAGATGCCAGGCACCCCAAATGCCAGGCCGGGGCCAAAATGCTCCAACAGCCAGGGGGTGAGCATCACGGATCCAAATGCCCCCACGTTGATGGCAAAGTAAAACCAGGCAAAGGCTTTGGTTAAAAGATGTCCATTAGCCAAACCAAACTGATCCCCCAAATTAGCTGCCACACAGGGCTTAATGCCCCCGGAGCCGATCGCGATTAAAGTCAATCCAACAAGTAGGCCGAATCGGGTGTGATCTAAAGCCAAAACGACGTGGCCGCCACAATACACCAGAGAAAGAAGAATAATGGTTTTATATTTCCCCCAAAAAGCATCGGCCAAGATTGCCCCCAAAAAAGGGAAAAAGTACACTCCCGAGGCAAAAAGATGAAAATAACTTTTCGCCTCTGCCTCGCCCATGGGATCCAAGCTTCCCTCTGCATTCAGCAACATCCCCGTCATAAACACCACCAGAATGGAACGCATCCCGTAGTAACTAAATCGCTCAGCGCCTTCATTGACAACCAAATGCAGGACTCCCGATGGCATGGAGGCCGTCGTCAATGGCTCGGTTCGAAATTCATGTTTTTTCATGAACAAACTTTCATCTGTAAGAAGTGGACAAGAATTTAAAATTCGTATAGATCCTATCCGGGGAGAACGACTGTGTCAGTCCGAGAAGCAAATCTCCGTTCCCACCGGAATGTCATTGTATAATGTCGACCCCTTTCCCGCCATTCCCAGGCATGATCCTCTTGGTGAGTCTTTCAACTCTACGGGTGTTGCTTCCCACACTGGTGCAGGCCGAGGAATCATCGGTTACGACGCTTGATACGATGATTGTCACAGGTTCCGCGCAACCCACC
>JBATLR010000403.1:0-24175 GCA_049289415.1 Nitrospirales bacterium | reverse complement strand
ACGATACTCTTTTAGTCTTGGAGGAATCCGGCTTGGCAGATGTGCTGTACGAAGATCGCATCCCCTTTCAAGATCTGAATACAATGGAAGGGGTACTCATGCCTAACCTGGGAGGTCAGACCTCGTTGGCCACATTGACCTTTCCTCGAGTAGTCCAGGAAGTCGATTGGGTAGTCTCGCTGGCCAAGATGAAAACGCACCATTGGGCTGGGGCGACCCTGTCCATGAAAAACTTTTTTGGCGTGATGCCCGGGAACTATTATGGATGGCCAAAGAATGTGCTACATCAGGCCGGAATCCCACAATCCATTTTGGATATTAATGCGACTCTCAAGCCTCATTTCGCCATTGTCGACGGCATAACTGGGATGGAGGGGGATGGTCCGATAATGGGGACACCTGTCCAATCCGGCGTCCTGGTCATGGGGCGAAATCTTCCGGCCGTCGATGCCACCTGTTGCCGGATTATGGGAATTAATCCAAATAAAATCGAATATCTTCGAAAAGCCGACCAGTGGTTAGGTCCTATTCACGAATCGTTGATTGAACAACGCGGAGAATCCTGGGAACACGTATCCCACCCATTCGCCCTGGTCCCGGAGATTCTCGCCCACCAAGGCATTCGTCTCACCTAGCGAACATACAAAGATTTTGGGGAGATTCTTAAGATCTTGCCCACCCTGGCTTGGGTTTCCTCATTAGGGCAAATGTCAGCTCTACCCTCATACCGTATTGACGAACAGTCCCATCAAAGAGCGTCAACAATCTCGGCATGCAGGACGACACCATTTACTCAATCACAAGACTGACGCTCAACATTGTCACCATGCCGCACAACCGGCTCTTGTCCGTTTATGAAAAGATCGAAAAACTCGTTTTGGAAAAACTAGAAAATGGTAGTCTGCTTTCCTACACATAGGAGCAGGTTATCCATTGACACTTTGAGGCAGAAATTGGTGGGACTGTATTTTTCGATCAACTAATTTCCGTTTGAGATATTCCCTGCTAGGTTTCTCAATCCAGAAATAGCACAAGGAGGCAACCGCAATCACCAAAACGAGAATTCCACCTAAATGAATCCACAACAGAGGTTGATGAAGTTCAGAATTCACTCCTGAATAGTAATCATTGAGTGCGTATCGAACAATTTCCAATACCGGATAGTGAACCATGTAAATCCCAAATGAGATGGTTCCCAAAAATACAACAATCTTATTCCGGAATACTCGAGCAATTCCCGTTTGTGCATTTGCCAATGTCACGATAATACACGGAATAAGGGGATATAGAAACACAATTTGAAGTCTCAATACCAGGAGGACTATAAATACCAACACAAAAGCCAGGCACCAACGAGATGCGCGCAACGAATCGTTAAGTATGTCGAAATGCTTCTGAACACCAAACATCATGCACCCTAATATAAATCCATTCAACACGCGAGCCACGGCAACCCAGCTGTAATGCCATTCCCATTGCCATTGGAAGAACAGAATGCTCATCGGGTACAAGGTAACCAAGAAGAAGATGGTCAGAAGTTGAAAGTCTCTTCTTTGAATCGGAATCAATAGTTTTAGGATGATCGGAAAACAGAGATAGGCGAGCCATTCCGCACTCACGGACCATGCAGGAGTATTCAACGAAGGATCAACCCACATATTGGTGAGTGTGATATTGCGAAGGACATCCCCATACGAAATCACCTTCTGATCCCAAACCCCAAGGGCGGCGGCTCCGATGAGTACACCGACGACAACTAGATGCATGGGATAAATTCTTGCCAATCGAAGCGAAAGAAAATTCCCGATTCCATGCATGGTCAATCGGGTTTCAAATTCGTGCCGATGCACATAAGTCAGAATGAATCCGCTAAGGACAAAAAATATATCAACGGCATAGACTCCTTGGAGAATAATATTTCTTCCTAACCCCCATTGAATTTTTTCGTAGAATCCTGGCAAGTACCCATCTGCTTCCCCAAAACACACGTGAAACAGCACAACCCATATCGCAGCAACCCCCCTGAGGCCTGTTAATGTCTGAATATTTTCCCTGCCCGGAGCTGGCATAGTCTTGTTCCCACAGTTGATATATCACCGTAGGCGAAGCTTCGGTTTCTGAAGGGGATTTCTTGAATTGGGTGCTTGAGGAGCTGCCGTATTGCAGACCTCAGAGGTGCTACCTGTTATCTACGATTTATATGGCGCGGATTTATTGAAGTATTTCTGTAATACCAGGCACTTCCCTCTGGAATTATGACAAGGATACGCTAACCAGATACTTTCCCTTCTGAGCAGGCAACGATGCCCGCCCAAAGAGAAAAATAGCTCTACCGTCCATGTGAGACAAGATGAGAGAAAACGACACTGGGAAAATTGGAAGTTTAGGAAGGATTATCGAGGAAGGCATTCACTTCTTGAAGACGACCATACGCTTTCCCGGCTTCCGGGCTTTGGGGATGGGTCCGTACAAGTTGTTGAAAGACAGACCGAGCCATGGGTAATTCGCGTAATTCCATATGCGAATAGGCGATTTTCAGTAGAGATGCCGGCACTTTATTGCTGGAAGGGTAAAAGGCAAAGACTCGTTCAAATTCATCAATGGCTTCTTGAAACCGTCTTTCGCCGTAATAACATTCACCCAACCAATATTGTGCATTCGAGGCCAAAGGAGAGTCTGCAAATGTCCGCAAAAATGTCGAAAACCCGGTGGAAGCTTCGGCAAAGTTCCCCTGACGGAGGAGCGACATCGCCCGGTCGTATAGCACCTGAGCGTTTCGCGTATCGACATGACCGGAAGAACCCGTTTCTGAAGTCCCTCCCGAAGCCGGCAACGCTCTCGATAGTTGGGATGAGGGAGCATACGCGGCAACCGACCCGGTCACAACTGGACGAGAACTTTCCTTGGAGGATTGTGAGGCATCCATCGCATCCGACCGAGACGATAGTGGAGTGCGTTGAGAAAGGAAATCTCGGGTTACCCCTGCCCGCGCCGACGGATCGAGGCTTTCCTGCATGCGAGCATTCGAGGAAAGGGGACTACCGGGTTGACCAGCCATGCGAGAAAGTTTTTGCTCGTGTTCATCCAATCGCCCCCCGAATGTGACACTGACTTTTTCTAACGTCCCTACCACCGACTGGATACTTCGCCGAACCTCTTCAAAATTCGACTGAACTTGCTGCGCCTGAACATTACCTTGTTGAGACTTGAGATCAAGTTGTTTGCGTAACTCTGCGACATGCTGTTCCTGTTGGGTAACTTGTTGGCGAAGAGAGGCTAGCACCTGTTGGTAATCCACCAACGAAGTCCGGAATTCACCTAATTTACCTCCTTGCTCTGTCAGGAGTTGCTCTTCCCCTGCCAAACGATCTCGAAGTTGATGCACCAGAGGCTCAGATTGTTGAAGCTGGGTCCGAACGTCCTTCATATCCGCGTCATACCGCGCCATTTTTTTGGTTAATTCGCTGACCTGGTTCTGATTGCTTTCAAGCATTCCCCGAACCTGGGAGAGGTCCGTTTCCTTTAACGTGGCAACCTGATCCATTACTTCGGCACGGGCATGCAGTAACTCCTGAATCTCAACCCGCTGTTTGGCAATAAGGGTATTCGCTTTTTCCAATGCCGTATTCGCCTCACTCACGGCTTGTTGGAGTGATGTTTTACTCTTATCCAGTTGGCCGATCTTGGCGTCCAATTCCCGTTTGATTCGTACCACATCCGCCTGCTGAGCCATACACCCAGCCAAGATCACGTTCAAGCCCACAATGATAAATCGAACACTCAACCGATACGAAAATGAATGAGGGCTTAGCATAGTCTTCCTTAATCCTCTCAGAAACCATAAACGGGCCATGCCCGGCACAGACCTCTACCAATCCCGGCGGTCGGCGACATAGGGCATCGGGGTCGAGGCCACACTAATATCTAGAACGAGATGAGCACGCCGATTCTTCTGGAAACACGGTTCGGTTGAATCCCAACAGGCCGGATTCTCCTTGCCGAATGACATCACATGAAGCCGCTCTGCAGGGACGCCCAAACTGGTGAGGTAGGTTTTGGTGCGAAGGGCACGCTTCTCACCTAAAACATGATTATAGGAAGCCGTTCCCCGATCATCGCAATGTCCTTCAATGGTAATCTCCGCATGCGGATGAGCTTTTAGCCACTCCGCGTTGGCCCCTAACGTCGCCTTAGCTTGTTCATTGAGTTGAAAGCTATCAAATTCAAAATGCACATCTCGCAACCCGCTTTGTGCGGTCAATTCTTCGGCACGGGTTCGATTCCCCCAATAATCATTGGGAGAGTCAGAAGGCGTGAGACCTGGCCCGAATGTGTGGTCCTCTCGAATCAAGGGATCTTCCGCAAGCAGGTCGGACAAAGCTCCTGCCCCTTCAGGAAAATACCCTTCCCCAATGGATGTCTCTTTGTTTAATGCCTGTTCCGAGGCTCCCGTTGAAAAATCTCCCTGTGAGGCCACCAAAGTTGGCGCGCCGGATTTTTTGCCATATTTATGAACTCCATGTGTGGACCGATGTGCACACCCGGTGGCCAGCACCATCATCAGGATCACTATTCCCCAAACATAGATTCTGCGGGTCGATGAATGAACAGTCATATTACGAACTCCTTGTTCAACAGCTACTCCGGACAAACCATGAAATACCGCTTTAAGATGGTCCACTACAATCTCAAAAATTGCAAAAACAAGGCCAGGGAATCATGCCGAATACTAGAAGAACTCCTCGTCGGAGGTCACGATGACGGAAAACTCAACATTTCCGAACAGCCGGAAGAAAAGTGACCATACCAATTACCTTAAATTTCATAATTGTACTGCGGATTTAGAGATTTCGCGGCATGATCCGGTTAAGTACCATCATTACATCCCTCCTGACCATATGGCACAGGATTCGGGGGGTATTAAGGGAGTATTAAAAAAAAACCCAACACTCCAAGAAGAGGTGGTTGCAGAACTGAAGCAGCATTTACTCAACAATCGTGGCTTTTCCTCAACGATTTTGAAGGGCGCCTAGAGATTGGAGATGGCTGGACGGGATAAGCATGGGTAGGATCAATGATTTTTTGGAGGAGACGTGACAGGCACTGTCGGATAGAAACAGGGATGAACGAAATCCATTTTTGGGGGAGCTCCCTTAATGAGATACCGGAAAAATACTTTCTAGAATATCGCTGGATTGTAGCTTTCGGGACGGATGCAGAAGGAGTGAAACAACCTAACAACGCTTATTCATCATTCCATTCAGAGGTGGCAAAATACCAGCACTGTCCGCCACATTCTTTAGCCCGATACATCGCCTGATCGGCAATTTCCACCAACCGATGGGGATCCGTGGAATCCTTGGGATAGACCGAAATCCCAATACTGATCTGTATAGGGATTTTTTCTTTTCCCAATCGAATGGGCGGATTAAGGCACTCCAAAATTTTAAGGGCCACCTGACGAATATCCTGAATATGCTCAAGCCCTTGAAGAATCACGGTAAATTCATCCCCGCACAAACGCGCAACAGTATCGGTTGATCGCACACAAGTTGCCAACCGCTCCGCCACGATACGCAATACCCGATCTCCAGTTTGATGCCCATGATAATCATTGATAGTTTTAAAATTATCAAGATCCAAAAAGAATAAGGCCAGTAAGGTCCCATTCCGCCTGGCTTGTGCCAACGCCTGTTCCAGGCGGTCGTTAAACATTATTCGATTCGGGAGATCGGTTAACGGATCGTAATAGGCATGATGTTTCATCAGCAGTTCTTGTGTCTTTCGAGCGGTCACATCATGCAAGATCACCACAAAATGCGTTGGGTCCCCCTGCTCATTGCGCAAAGGAGTAACCACTTGCTCGAAAACCAGAGATTGGCCATTGCTTCCCGTTTGCATCACCTCGGTCTTCAGGCAACCGAACTCTTGGGCAGATGGATCTGACGGAGACCTCCGGTCTTGCAGTTCCTCATGAGGGAACGAACTCAACGGAGAACCCAACATCGATTGCATCGAGGAACCACGCAAGGCGGCATAGGCATCATTCACCCATTCCAAACGACCCTGCACGTCTGTCACGCAGACGGGAGCAAATACGGAGCCCATAGCCACACTTTGCAATCGCCATAGATCCAGCTGTCTTCCACGTACCATCAACCGTTCGATCTCACAACCTAATACCTGCAACCACCCAAGCACCGTCGGATCAACGGGCTGTGGACCTTCAGAACACACCACCAGCATACCGAAACAATCCTCATCCAAAGCCAGTGGAACACCCCAGGTTTGATGAAACTGGAATCCAGGCGGAAACCAGGCCATGGCATTTGTGGAAGGACAACACGGAGAAAGTAGTGATATTTCAGAACCCTCGCAGGCCTGAATTAACTCACCTTGCTGTGAAACCTGGCTCCACCACAGAGCCCCTTGCGCCTCCCAATCAAAATCCTCAGTCATCGCATGCGCGCGTAACTGGGGCACACATCCCTTTCGCATAGTGGTCAGCCACACAAAGGCAAAACCCAAAACCCGCACAAGGCCATCACAAATCTGCGTCAGACACACATCCATACTCTGACCGGCAAATAGTTGCGATTCGAGACTCTGCACCAATTGGATAAAAGGCTGAAGGAATGAGCGTTCCGCCTCCAGAGTCAATCCCCAATGCCACGCAACCACCTTCCGGGACTGATCAAACATGGGCACTACCACACATAGGATCTTTTGCGATGGTCTCCCTGCCGGGAGAATTGTCAGCACTCTATTCAAGAGCTTCGGAGGAGCATCAATTGCACAAAGATGGCTTCGAAGAATCTTCCATTCCTCATGAGCAACATAATCGGCAATGGACACCTGCCCTATTTCAGCCAGGTCCATCCCCAGGATATGACTCCCCATCTCATTGACCATGAGGATCACACCATCACACGAAGTCACGAAATGGATCTGAGTTGATTCAGGGAGAAAAATCGGAGCCGTGAGCGAAACCGTCTGATCGCAAATCGGAAAGAAATTAGCAATAGGAGGTAGGTCGGAATTGGTCGAAAGAATTTTGGTGAGTCGGCCCCTCAATCGATGAAGTGCCTGGGTGAGTTCCTGCTCTTGCGTATCGGAAAGGTCACTCGATTCAGCTTGATAATCCCTCAAGGACTGTTCGAGTAAGTGATGGAGTCGTTCAAAAGTGGCCACAATTACCTTCACCCTGGCACAAGGAATGGGAAAACCACGGGGAGTATTTAGATAATAAACCCGATATCGCTATCTTTTGGCAAGGTTTCCTGGACGTCAACCCGTCAAAAGAGGTGCGATTATTGGCGCCAATTCCTCACCAACGTACTCAGAGCACCAGCCAGACCCTCAATCCATGGAGGGAAATGCTGCGCAGCCTAAGAGGCGACCCTTCTTAGGTCTTAGGGAAAATCACTCCGGCCTCGGCATCGGCTTGCGCCTGAGCATAACGTGCCACTGTTCCAATATCGGACCAATAGGCGCTATGAAGAAATCCAAATATTTTTGAACCCCGCGCAAGCTCATTCGTATAGGAGTCGATTATGGAAAACGGCCTATCCGCAGGGGCATCGTGGAGGACAGAAGGATGGAGAATATGAACGCCCGCAAACATCCGTTGAACCAGGGCGTTAGGCAATTCAGCTTGGCTCATTCCCCGACCATTAATTCTGAAAATACGATTTTGTGCGTCCGAATCTACGGCTCCCCATTGGGCTGCTTGCGGATCGTCGCGAAGCACTAACGTGGCCACACCCCCATGAGTCCGATGAAACTCTACCAATCTCTTCACATCCAACTCGATCAATGTATCCCCATTAATAACCAAAAACGGGTGTTGCTCAAAAAACCACTCAGCCGCTTTTAATCCTCCACCCGTTCCTAACAGGGTTAATTCATGGGAATACCTCACCTGCATATCCCAGCGGGATCCGTCCCCGATCGCTTCTTCGATCATATTTCCTAAATAATGCAAATTGATGATGACATCACGTATTCCATATGTTCGCAACAACAACAAATTCCAAATAATGAGCGGCGTCCCCGCAACCGGCAATAACGGTTTGGGAATCGTGTTGGTCAACGGACGAAGGCGAGTGCCAAGACCCGCGGCCAAAATCATGGCCTTCATATGCAAGAAGCTAGCGCCATTCAGGGATATACGGAGACAGATGGGTGAGCAATCGATGGAGTTCAGGATATTTTACCAAATTGGCACGAACATTCTTTAATGTCTGGGGAATTGAGGCCAAAAAACTTGAATTACCTTTGACTCGATCAATGTACACAAACCGACCGGCAGCCTTCAGATTGCGCTGAATACTCGTGAAGTCAAACAGCCGACGAAACGCCTCAGGGTCATGGAATAGCATAGCCGATTGTTGCGAAGGTGAGAGATTCTGCCGCATCCCTTCTACGTAACGAGCAATAAGACGATCGATTACCCCTTCATCGAGAGCGATGTAGGAATCCCTCAAAAGGGAGGCCAAATCATAGGTCACAGGGCCCATCAAGGCATCTTGAAAATCAATGACGCCCAGCCGTTCCCCATCCACCATCAAGTTGCGGGAATGATAATCACGATGGGTAAAAACCTGCGGTTGCGAGGTCAAACATTCCGCCATTTTCTGAAATTCCTCACGAACAGGAACACAATCGTTGGCACACATGAGCCGTCCCTGTCTCGCCACAATGCCATATTCCAAAAAATGGTCGAATTCCCATAGATACAGAGACACATCAAAAGACCGTGTCAACGCCACACAGGGGTCACTGGAAGGATGTGAGGCCTGGAGATGAAGCTGAACGAGTTGATCAACAGCCTTACAGTATAGATGCTCCCCGATAGCCGGGGTAGATTCCTGCCATGCTTGGGCCAGCGTCACGTCTCCAAAATCTTCGAGGTAGAGCAAGCCGCAGGATTCATCATAAAAATATAACACGGGAACCTGAACGCCATTCTTCTGCAGATGTTTCAGAATATTCGTAAACGGCAATTCAGTGGCCTCTCCCCCGGCTCCACTTACGGCCTCCTCAGAAGCTTTAAACCCTTCCGGATCGGCTAACTTCATCAGAATCACTGAGGAAACTGGAGCCATGGAAAGGTGCAACCGGTAATAACGACGATTCGAAGCATCCCCCGCCAACGGCACGCATTGCTCTAGTTCGGCAGTGAACGGAAGATGTTTACGGAGAGTAGAGGACACACCCGAGAGATCGAGGCCCGTCAAAGACAGGGAAGTTTGAGGCGTCATTGCTTTCGATTATACGGGCATACCAACTTCTTGTCATCAAGAGGAATTAGGAGACACTCATTTTAACAACTGAATTCCCCTGCCTAGGTTATAATGGCTTAGCTTCGCGGAACGGAAGAAAAAGCCCGCGCCTTACCAAATGACGACCTGCCTGCGCACTTGTGCGTCGACGCGCTTCAGCGCAAAGATGCGAATTCTTTCCGCGAAGACAGGGAACAGTCCTGACGACATTCTTTTATACTTGTATTTAAGATTGAGACCATTTTGACGATAAGTAGTATGAAGAGAGGGAAAATTCTCACAAGCCACCATAATCACCCACAAATGTAAAGGTGCTCTATGGAAATCACCAATCCCCCCCTGCCAACTCTCCCCTCCACTCAATCTACCTCCTCGGTCCAGGATGGAGATGTGGGCCAGAAGGGTAGCTTTTACAGCCGCAACAGAAAAAAACAACACAAGGATATTGAGCTACACTCGGAAGAACCACAACCCCGCAAAGATCGCTCAACACGACTCATTGATATCCGCGTATAGCGCTGGTTAATTCTTGAATGGTCATGTCTCCTACGCGCCGAAGCCATGACGTCCTTTCGGATTTTGATCACAGGATTCCATACTCTGCAGATGCGCTGCTGATGTATGATCATATTGGGGCTCTCGTTCTTAATTAAATCAAAATCTAAATATTGAGCCCTATCGATAAATTTATCACTATATGTAGTGTTTATTGGTTAAATTTGGGTATATTGGCTTTTGTATTTCTTGATTTAGCCATTTATCCCCTGATGAGAACGGTACATGAGTTACAAAAACATCGGTGATTACGGCATTATTGGAGATCTCCATACCATT
Source organism: Nitrospirales bacterium (assembly GCA_049289415.1). Lineage (GTDB taxonomy): Bacteria > Nitrospirota > Nitrospiria > Nitrospirales > UBA8639 > Nitrospira_E. The sequence goes on along the minus strand of JBATLR010000403.1, from coordinate 14,057 downwards.
GCCCTTGTTGGGATCGATGGATCCATTGATTGGTGTTGCCTGCCTCGATTTGACTCCCCAAGCCTGTTTGGAGCCATTCTTGATCATAAAATTGGAGGGTATTTCAAGATTGCCCCCGTCACAAAGGGCAATACTCGACAAATGTACCTACCGGAAACCAATATTCTACTGACCCGGTTTCTGCAACATGATGGCGTCGGCGAACTCACTGATTTCATGCCCATCGAATCGGACGAAGCCGGATACCGACCTCGCCGCCACCAAATAATCCGAATGCTCTCCGTTGTCCGTGGAACCGTCACCTTTCGACTTGAGTGCGCGCCCGCATTTAATTTCGGCCGGGACCCTCATGACGTCGAGACCAGACCGAAGGGCATCATCTTTCAATCCGGTAATCAATCCGTTGGATTGGTCAGCCCCATTCCCCTTCAAACGCGGGAAAATATCGCGTATCAAGAATTCACACTCCATCAGGGCGAAAGCCTGACGTTTTTTTTGGAATACCTGGAAGTCAAAAACGGCGACCAGTTGTTATCCACCCCCGAATCCGGCGACGAAGCCTTTCGAAATACATCCGCCTTCTGGCAGCGCTGGCTGGCACAATGCCAATACGATGGGCGATGGCGGGAAGTGGTGCACCGTTCCGCCTTAGCCCTCAAACTCCTGACCTATGCTCCCACCGGAGCCATTGTGGCGGCCCCTACAACCAGTCTTCCGGAAAATATCGGGGGTCCCCGAAATTGGGACTATCGTTATACCTGGATTCGGGATGCAGCCTTTTCTATATACGGGCTATTACGCCTGGGCTTCACGGTGGAAGCCAGCCGATTCATGGATTGGCTCAATGCCCGATGTTGCGAACTTAATCCGGACGGATCGATCCAATTGATGTACCGCATCGACGGCCGCCGTGATCTGACCGAGGAAGAATTGCCCCATCTGGATGGCCACCGCAGTTCCCGCCCCGTCCGCATCGGCAATGGCGCCGCCGCCCAACTGCAACTGGATATGTATGGCGCACTCATGGACGCGGTATATCTCTATAATAAACACGGCGCGTCGATTTCCTACGATCTCTGGGTGAATCTTTGCCGCCTCTTGGATTTCGTCTGCGACAATTGGGAGCAACCCGATGAAGGCATCTGGGAAGTGCGGGGTGGACGCCGTCATTTTGTTTATTCCAAAGTCATGTGTTGGGTGGCCTTAGATCGCGGCATTCGTCTGGCCGACAAACGGGGCTTTCCAGGCAACCGGGCCCGATGGATGGGGGAACGCGACCGGATCTACCGGGAAATTATGGCACGGGGTTGGAATGCCGACATTGGAGCCTTCGTTCAATCCTACGATAGCGACGCGTTGGATGCCGCCAACCTGATTATGCCTCTCGTCTTCTTTGTGTCCCCAACTGATCCTCGGATGCTCTCAACCATTGACCGCACACTCGAGGAACTGTCATTAGGGAGCCTCGTGTATCGTTATGAAAACGGGAAGGCCGCCTCAGATGGCCTGGACAGCGAAGAAGGCACCTTTAGCATGTGTACCTTTTGGTTAGTCGAAGCCCTGACAAAAGCAGGGCGATTGACGGAAGCACGACTGATCTTTGAAAAAATGTTAAGTTATGGTAATCATCTTCGTTTATATGCCGAGGAAGTCTCGCACTCGGGTGAACAGTTAGGAAATTTCCCCCAGGCCTTTACACATTTTGGTCTCATAACGGCGGCCTGCAATCTTGATCTGGCTCTCAATACGAAACGTGCTGCCCACACGGTCGTGAGGCGTAATCGACCGTCAGTATCACCTTCACGCCAGGCTCAATGACGACTGAAAGGACCACCTCTCGACATCACAGGAGGACCGCATATGGATATCGGTTTTATTGGACTTGGCAAAATGGGAATGAACATGGTCACCCGGTTGAGCCAAGGAGGACATCGGGTCGTTGCCTACGACCGGTCAGCCGCCCTAATCAGTGAGGCCGAAACAAAAGGGGCGAATCCATCTTCATCCTTGGAAGACCTGATCACCAAATTACCCAAACCGCGAGTCGTCTGGGTCATGGTCCCTTCAGGTCAACCCACCGAAGAAACCGTACAACATCTCGGAAAAATCTTGGAGACCAATGATATCATCATCGATGGAGGCAATACGAAATTTCATGATGACGTTCGCCGGGCAGCCGACCTTCACACCCGTGGCATCCAGTATATTGATGCCGGCACCAGTGGGGGTATTTGGGGGTTGCAAATCGGCTATTGCTTGATGGTCGGTGGAAAACAGGAACCCGTCAAGCGATTGGCCCCGATCTTCACAACCTTGGCTCCCGAAAATGGATGGGCCCATGTGGGGGGACATGGCGCTGGACATTATGTGAAGATGGTTCACAATGGCATTGAATACAGTATGATGCAGGGATACGCGGAAGGGTTCGAACTTATGTCCAAGAGTGACTATAACTTGAATCTCGCCACAATCGCCGATCTCTGGATGCATGGCAGTGTGGTCAGGTCCTGGCTGCTTGAACTAGCCGCCGGAGCGCTCAAAAAGGATCCGAAGCTGGAACAATTGCAAGGCTACGTGCAGGATTCCGGCGAGGGACGGTGGATGATAATGGATGCCATTGAAAAGGACGTACCGGTTCCCACTCTGACGACCGCGTTATTCACCCGATTCCGCTCGCGGCAGGAGACATCCTTCGCGGAAAAAATGTTAGCAGCACTGCGGAAGGCTTTTGGCGGACATAGCGTCCGACCATAACCGGATTCTTACGAGGTCGATATGTCACCGATTGAACCTTCTCCTAGGACCGAAGCCCCCGTCACGACCAACCGAACCGCAGCAACTCAACCGTGCACGATTGTTATTTTCGGTGCCTCGGGCGATCTGACCCAGCGCAAACTTCTTCCGGCCCTCTACAACCTCCTCCTGGACGGCTTGTTACCGGACAATTTCGCCGTACTGGGATTAGGCCGGAAGCCTCTTTCAGATGAGGCTTTTCGCGGGATTGCCCGTGAGGGCATTGAACAATTTTCCCGGCAAACGCTCGAACCAGACAAGTGGAAAACATTTCAAAGTCGATTGTTTTATTGTGCAGGAGATATTTCCGCTTCCGACTATTACGGGAAAATCCGGGATCGGCTGAAAGACATTGAGGCACCATTCAAGCTACCCGGCAATCGTATTTTTTATTTAGCCATCCCGCCAACCTCCTTTGCCCCCGCATGCGAGGGACTCCAGAAGGCCGGGTTAGTGGCCGTCCCTGACCAAGCGGACACGTACTCCCGGGTCATTGTGGAAAAACCAATTGGACACGATTTGTCTTCTGCCCGAGAGATTAATACGGCCATCGGGAATGTCTTCGATGAATCGCAAATTTATCGCATCGATCATTATCTGGGGAAGGAGACCGTGCAGAATATTATGGTCATGCGGTTTGCCAACTCCATCTTTGAACCGCTATGGAACCATAAATACATCGACCACGTGCAATTGACCGTCAGCGAAGCCGTCACCCTTGGAACCCGAGCCACCTACTATGAGGGGGCAGGAGCCCTTCGAGATATGGTGCAAAATCACATTTTGCAACTGCTCTGCCTGATCGCGATGGAGCCCCCCTACTCACTGGATCCGGATGTGGTGCGGAATGCTCGAATGGATGTGTTACGGGGACTGCGCCCAATTCGCGGACAAGACGTCGAAAAGATGACCGTTCGCGCCCAGTATGCCCATGGCAACATCAAGGGCCAGGAAGTCCCTGGCTATCGACGAGAGGAAGGGGTACAACCTGACTCCACCACGGAAACATATGTGGCCTTAAAAGTTTTTGTGGAAAACTGGCGCTGGGCCGGAGTGCCATTCTATATTCGCACGGGAAAAGCCATGCCGACGCGCGCCAGCGAAATCGCCGTCCAATTCAAGGACATTCCCCAGATTTTATTTAATGCCAATCCCCAAATTCCCCAGGCTCCGAATCTGCTCACGCTTCGTATTCAACCCGAAGAGGGCATGGCCCTTCGCATTATTTCCAAAGTACCGGGGACTAAAGCCCAAACGCATCCGGTTGATATGGACTTTCACTACGGTGATGCCTTTAAGGCACCTTCCCCGGAAGCCTATGAACGATTGCTGCTTGATGTCATGGCGGGGGATACGTCCTTGTTCATGAGACGGGATGCCGTTGAGGCTTCGTGGAAATGGGTCACGGATATCCTCGAAGGGTGGAGTGCCTATGAAACCAAATGGTTACCCGAATATCCTGCCGGTAGCTGGGGGCCCGTCGAAGCCGATCGACTGATTCATGCAGGCGGGCACCATTGGCGAAAAATCTAGGCCATCCCTGCTCTTAATTTTTCTCGCATAAATGACTCGACGGGAGAAGAGTATCCCCGCTCCCCTGTCCACCAAACCGGTTCAACGTCCTCATACCTAAGCGCGACTAGGAGCCTGTCGAACTTTGGGGATCCAGGGCGAAAAGGTGAACGGGGGAGTGCAGATTTTGAAAATTTTGCCGACCCATAGTTCCACTATGGGCCAAAAAGGCGGCGAAATATGGACCGCTTGGCACATGTGCAGCTGACTCATCCGAAGTCCGACAGGCTCCTAGTGAGCATGCGAAACGATGCTGGCTTCAATCAATTGCTCCAGTCGAGCCAACCCCTTTTCAACATCGGCCTCTAAATGGAGACGAATAACCCGTCGGTGACGACTGCTCAGGCTTTGCATATCGCCCAATGCTTGCGCGGCTTTCAACACGCTAAACGAATATGGTTCACCAGGAATGGGAAGATCCTCCCGATCATCGCATGTCACCTGAATAAAAACACCAGAATTGGGTCCCCCCTTATGCAATTGCCCGGTGGAATGAAGAAATCGTGGGCCATATCCTAACGTGGTTGCAACCTGTTTGTTCTCGCGAATGTTGGTGCGCATGCGTTGAAAAATGGCATGAACCGGATCGGTACGTTCCACATAGGCATTGATGGCAAAATAATCACCTGGTTGGATACGAGCAAGATGCGCTCCCAGCACGGCTTCCAATGAAGCCTTGCCTTTGAGGACAGGGGCGTTCTGTTCATCGGTATAGACGGTCACATTGCCATCGGTAAGGATTGAGGGGGAATCCGGCAAGGTGCCGTTCCGGGTGAAGGCTTCTAAATATTTCTTTGTGTAATCCTTACTTTCCTGAACGTTTGGCTGATCGAACGCATTAATCTCTAACAAAGCTCCGGCCACCGCCGTCGCCATTTCCCATAAGAAAAATTGCTCGCCAAGATTAATCAGATCGGCGACATTGATGCGAATCACCGGATGCCCGGCTTGTTCAAGTGCCTTTACTTTAGCTTCCTGGGTGACATCAATCCCTTGTTCATATCGGATATAGGCAAAGACCCGGTCCTGGTCGTAGACCTCAGGGTCTCCTAAGGATTCCCCATCAATGGGAATAATTCCCTTTCCTTCTTTCCCCGTGCTTTCAGCCACCAATTGTTCTAACCACGCACCCAGATCCCATAGTGCCGGCGAGGTCACAAACGTCAGCTTGTCCTTTCCAGCCTTGGCACACATGCCCAGGACCGTCCCGAGGATCACACCTGGATTATCCTGAGGGGGCACGCTGGCCCCACAGGAATGACGCATGCGTTCCGCTCGATACAAGAAATGCTCAATATTCACGCCCATCAAAGCCGCAGGGACCATACCAAAATTAGAAAGAGCCGAATAGCGCCCGCCAATTTCTGGAACACCCGGCAGAATATGTCGGAATCGCAGCTCCTTGGCCACTTTCTCCAGCAACGAGCCAGGATCGGTAATGGCCACAAAATGATTGCCCGCCTTCTCCCCGACAACCTGCCGCATTCGCTCAAAGAAATATTTTTGAAACACGAGGGGTTCGGTCGTGGATCCCGATTTACTGGCTACCACACACAACGTTTTTGCCAATTCGACCCGATGCTCAAATGCCCGCACTTGCGAGGGTACCGTGCTATCCAAAACATGTAATTCGGGATATCCGGGAATTAAGCCAAAGGTCATCCGGCAGACTTCCGGACACAAGCTGCTTCCCCCCATACCCAGGATCAGAACATGGTGAAACCCCGCTTCCTTGATCTCTTTTGCCAAAGCCAGCAATCGGGGTATCGAGGAAAGTTGTTGTTCTGTGATTCGCAACCACCCCAAGGCATTCCGAATGATCTCCTGATGAATGGGATCGTGATGCCAGACAGTAGGATCTTTACTCCACAAACGGCGAACCAGATTGGTATGCTGAAATTCTTTGAGCGCCTCGTCAATCTTCGGCTGTAGAGGGCCAACCGAATAGGTAACCCGGTCCACTTTTTCCCCTAAGATGATGGCCCGTTTCCGGCTAATCACGCCCATTAATTGATCAAAGGCATCCAAAAACAATTGTGCGCCATCCTTCAGGAGAGTGTCGGTGACCTCCTCCATGGAAATTCCAGCTTCGGCCAACTGCTGCATGATTATTTTCGCTTCAGCGAGGCCATCCTGAATCGTATTCTTCACGGTTCCGTGGGTCCGGAAAGCCGTAAACGTCGCTTCAGGCATCGTGTTCACGGTATCCGGACCGATGAGATTATCAACATAATAGGTATCCGGGTATTTGGGGTTTTTCGTCCCGGTGCTCGCCCAAAGGACCCGCTGGACTCGTGCGCCTTCTGCTTTGAGGGGTTGAAATTCGGAGCTCGCAAAGACTTCCTGAAAGATGTGATAGGCCAGCTTGGCATTGGCAATGGCGACCTTTCCCAGAAGACCTTCCATCATCGCTCGTTCGGCAGGACGGGATTCTTTTGAAATTTTTGCGTCTAATTTTTTATCAATCAGAGTATCAATTCGACTGACGAAAAAACTGGCCACCGAGGCGATACGATGCAAATTCCCTCTATGCGCCGCCAACCGTTTCAACCCACGGATATAACTCCAGGCCACCTGCTCATATACCACCACACTGAATAAAAGCGTGACATTGATATTGATGCCTTGGGACAGAAGCTCCTCAATGGCGGGTAACCCCTGAGGGGTTCCAGGCACTTTAATCATGACATTGTCCCGGCCCACGGCTTGCCACAAACGGACCGCTTCATCAATGGTGCCTTGAGTATCAAAAGCCAAATCCGGAGAGACCTCCAAGCTCACATAACCATCACGACCGTCCGAGGTCTCATAGACCGGCCGCATGAGATCGGCTGCATCCTGGATGTCTTGAATGGCTACTCCCTCATAAATCTGTTTGACGCTCGTCACCTGAGACGCGACTTGTGCAATCGCTTCATCATAGTCCGTACTCCCCGCAATAGCTTTTTCAAAAATCGAGGGATTCGAGGTCATGCCCATGAGACCGTCCTTCTCAATAAGCGCCTGAAGGTCCCCAGAGGTAATCAAACCCCGACGAATATAGTCATACCAGGGACTTTGCCCCATCTCACGAAGTTGGACGAGTGGATTCATGGTGAGATTCTCCTTGAAAGGATGAAGTTAGCGGTCAGCGGTGATGGCATGAGCTTGATGCCGTGCAATCTGCGCCTTGGCCGCTGCCACCACATGCTCAACCGTAAAACCAAATTTTTTAGCTAATTCCTTGAGCGGAGCCGAGGCACCGAACGATTTCATCCCTATCGAATGGCCCTGCGTTCCGACATAGTTCCCCCATCCAAAAACAGAGGCTTGCTCGACCGATACCCGCGCCGTGACATCGGGGGGAATAACCGAGCGCCGATAATCTTCCGATTGTTGTTCGAACAATTCCCAGGAAGGCATACTGACGACCCGACTTTTTATCCCTTCGAGCGCCAATTGCTCATGGGCTTGCACACACAATGGGACTTCGCTTCCCGTTCCGAGCAATAAGACCTCGGGGCACCCATCGGGAGGGTCCGCCAATACATAGGCACCTTTGGCCACCCCAGACGCAGACGCATATTTCATGCGATCCAATGTGGGAATGGCCTGCCGCGAGACGATCATAATCACCGGTTCGTGCCGCAATTCCATAATCACCTTCCACGCTTCGGCAATTTCGTTGGCATCTCCAGGGCGAAACACCATTAACCCGGGAATTGCGCGAAGCGAAGAGATTTGTTCAATGGGCTGGTGAGTCGGTCCATCTTCCCCGACCCCAATGGAATCATGGGTAAAGATATGCACGACGGGAATTTCCATCAAGGCACTTAACCGGATAGCCGGTCTGGCATAATCGCTAAAGATGAGAAATCCTGAGCCATAAGGACGAACTTTTGACAAAGACAGGCCATTCAAAATAGCGCCCATCGCATGCTCCCGAACCCCAAAATGGATATTCCGTCCTGATGGATTGCTGCCGGTCAAATCCCCGGCTCCCTCAAAAGTTAATCGAGTCTTCGTGGATGGAGCCAGGTCTGCGGCCCCACCGAAGAACCAGGGAATAGTGGCCGCCAAGGCATTCAACACGATTCCCGACACTTCCCGCCCGGCAAGCCCCTTGGCATCAGGCGGGAAAACAGGAACTTTACGGTCCCAGCCATCGGGCAATTGTCTATGTTGCATTTGATACAAGTGGCCAGCCAATTCGGGATATTTGGCTTGATAGTCTGCAAAGCGGGCCATCCACGCACTCCGCAACTCTTTGCCCCGTTTCCCGATACCCTGTTGAAAATGAGCCGGGACCTCATCGGGCACAAGAAACCGTGCGTCTTCCGGCCAACCATAATAACGTTTGGCTAAGCGGATTTCTTCTTCACCCAAGGGTTCACCATGAGCCGAATGGGTGTCCTGTTTATTCGGAGCTCCATACCCTATATGGCTATCGACAATGATCAGGGTCGGACGATCTGATTCCTTTACAAACGTGCCAAATGCCCGATCCAGCATATGGAGATCATTGGCATCCCCCACACGAGTCACATTCCAGCCATAGGCAATAAACCGAGTGGCCACATCTTCAGTAAAGGCCAAGTCCGTATGGCCTTCAATGGTGATCTTATTGTTGTCATAGATCCAACAGAGATTCGACAATTTGAGATGTCCGGCAAGAGATGCCGCTTCCGAGGACACCCCTTCCATCAAACACCCATCACCACAAATGGCATATACATTATAGTTAAACATTTCAAAATCCGGACGATTGAAATACGCGGCCATCCATCGTTGCGCAATCGCCATACCGACACTGGTTGCGACGCCCTGACCTAATGGACCGGTCGTCGTTTCGATACCCGATGTCCAACGATACTCAGGATGACCAGGGCATTTACTCTCTAATTGCCGGAACCGTTTAATATCCTCCAACGTCACCGAAAGTTCACCCAATTGCTCATATTGCCCGTTCACCGATTTCACGCCACAGAGATGCAACAGGGAATAGAGCAACATTGACGCATGCCCGGCTGAGAGAACAAACCGGTCACGATTCGGCCAGATGGGATCGTCCGGATCAGAACGCAGGATCCGATTCCAGAGCCAATAGGCGACAGGTGCCAAAGCCATCGGGGTACCGGGATGCCCGGAGTTTGCGGCTTGTACCGCATCCATCGATAAAGTGCGAATGGTGTTAATACAAAGCTGGTCCAGGGAATCGCATGCGGGTTTCATTCTTGCTCCTTCGTTATCCATAATAATCGAGCTATCTGGCGTGACGGGTTTTCAATTGTGAGAAAGGTAAGTACCTGCATCCTATCATAGGTCTTCCTTTCACTCTACATTATGGCTCACTAGGTTGTTTGGCAAACGGACTTGCCGTGAAGAAATAAAAAACTTCCCTCGGGCGAAGACAAAAAGTCGCATAATTTAATCAGTTGCCAATCCCATGAACCTGTCTTTATGATTCAAACCTATGAAAGTCCATCTTAGCCATCCCACCCGTGACCTGGTCATCCAAGGCCCCAAACGGGTTGCCGACATTTTTAAAGAACTCAATTTAATCCCTGAGGCTTTCTTGATCATACGCGGGCAGGATCTCATGACCGAAGACGAAACCGTGGCGGATGGGGATACCATTGAAATCCGCCCGGTCATATCCGGAGGGTAAACCCATGCGCTGCCGAAAATGTCCAAAACGGGCAGTGCTGGGACTACCAAGGCACAATACGGCGTTTTGTGGGGAGTGTCTCACTGAATTTGTCCGAACCCAGGTGCAACGGGCCATTAAGGCTCAACAGATGTTTTCCCCTGAAGATCGCATACTGGTTGCCGTGTCCGGAGGAAAAGACAGCCTGACCCTTTGGGAAATTCTCCTGAAATTAGGCTATCGGGCCGATGCCTTGTATGTTGATTTAGGCATTCCCGGTTATTCCAGCCGGTCAAAAGAAAAAGTCGAACAGTTTGCCAAAGTGGTGGCTGAACCCTGCGGATCCCACCTGACGATTCATACCGTGGAGGAGGATGCGGGAGCCGGGATTAAGGAATTAGCTAATCTGATCAAGCGTCCCACATGCTCAGCCTGTGGCACGATTAAACGGTATCAATTTAATCGGGTAGCGTGGCAAAACCACTACGACGTGATGGCCACCGGCCATAATTTAGATGATGAGGCTGCCAGACTTCTTGGCAATGTCCTGCAGTGGCAGGAGGAATATTTGCAGAAACAGTCGCCAAGCCTTCCCGCCTCCATGGAAGGTTTTGCGAAAAAAGTGAAACCGCTCTACCGAATGACCGAACGGGAAATTGCCGCCTATGCCGTGGTCAACCGGATTGACTACCTGGTCGAAGAATGCCCGATGGCCAAAGGCGCGAAGATGTTGGTATATAAAGACGCGCTTAATCGCTTAGAAGCGGAATCACCGGGAACCAAGCAACGGTTTTATTGGGGATTCCTTGATAGACAGGAAAAATCGTCCTCTGTGTCCCCATCTATGAGTCAGATCGACCAAACTACCTTGCAACCCTGTACCGTGTGCACCCAACCCACGACTGCGGGAACCTGCTCCTTTTGTCGCATGATGGCCCGTGCCAAAACTGCAGTAAAGTAGGCTCACTTTTCGGCATGGCCATTCTCGATGGCCTTCAGAATATCGACCGCAGTTTGGCCACGACCCCTAAGAAACCCGCTTCTTCCTTATGCTCACCGAATATTTTGGCTCAACCACAAAAGTAACTAGTACTTGGCTTCACGAGCCGGGAACTATTTCCATGGCTTCACTTCCCACATCCCACAGGAGTAAGAGGAGCTAGAAAATTTGTCCCTTCGCCTAAAAAATGAGGGAATTTGACGACGTCCAGTTATTCGGGGAGTTCGATACTGCCCCCTTCGAGGTCGGCATCGATGCCGGTCAGCTCCATTTTGTTCCCAACCCGCCACCATTCCGGGGAGATTTCAGACAAGGTGCCTTTCGAGGTATAAAATTTTGCAGCAGGAATGGCCACGGCGTGGTGGGGCTTTTTGTGGATTTCCATGACGAGGGTCTTCAGGGTCGTATCTTCCACCTTGACGCTATCCGGCAACTCCGTAAGGACAAACCGATCGCCAGGGTTGTGTTCCCAGACGTTGCGTTGCAATTTGGCCACTTCCGTTCCCGTGGGCATAAACACACCCATACTCAATGCCAGCTTATTCTCCTCTTCCAACCACTCAATACGAAGTTGTTCTTTGCCGTGAGCAATAAAGACGCCATCGGTATTTCGAAGAGTATTCTTTCCCAGTTCAATATCCATCGTTACCTCATCCTTTCTCGAGCAACCATCCGTGAGGGTCCGATTATTCACAATAGACCCGGAGAGTTCAAGTCACCGAATATTTCCACAGATCATCCGGTTTGTCCCCTACCGTTTCAACGAAGTCATCTGGTCCGACTCACCGCTCTGACCTTTCAAAAACATCAGGCAAACCAGGCCAAAGACAATCCAGAGTATTTCTCGCATTCGTCGAATAAGCGCAAAAGTGATTCCCGTCACTTCCGAATAACCAAAAGTCATCAACAATAAGGTATATCCCCCTTCTTGGGCACCCAGGCTTCCCGGAATAAAAAATGTTCCGCCTTTAATGAGAACCGTGAGCGCCGCAATTGAGAGGGCTACCCACACATCGATCCTCAAACCGAGAAAGTAGAGAATGGCATACACCTCAAGCGTTTCCATCATCCATGCCAAAAAAAATAAGGCTAACGCGGCATAAAAGGTCTGACGGTGCTGAGAATAAAATCCACGGATCGTGCCGTCCAGCTCCTGTAGTTGAGGTTCCCGTTTTTCAAGAAAGGAGAACCTGATACCGCATGCCCGTAATAGGCCCAAGCACCCCATACCGAGACCGTGGCGTTGGAGCAGCACAAACAGCCCGACGCCAAACGCTAAGACTCCCACACTGACCAGCATCGCCATCCAGGAATGATCTGAATCGCCAAGGATCCAAAAAGCTATCGCCAATCCCAGCAGGATAAAAAGCACTTGGGCGAAGGTCATAGCGGTCTTCGCGGTAATCACGGACGCCAACCCATCCACCATTGGCACCCCGTATCGTTTAAGAAGATAGGCCTTCAGGGGCTCCCCGCCGACATAGGCCGTGGGAGTCGTGACATTTACGGTTTCGCCAGCCATCCGGATGGCAAATAACCGCATGAACCCGACATGGCGAGCATGAGAACCCAGAGTGAGTTGCCATCCCAAGGCTTCTAACCCGTATACCAGAATCATAGGCAGGAGGATGAGCCCGAGATGGAAGAGACCTAATTGAGAAACGGTATGCTGAATCGGTTCGAGGCCGATGTGGAGAACGATCCCGACCAGGGCCGCGAGGCCGACGACCAGGAAAAGCAGTTTAAGCACGAGGGATGAGACTACGGCGAAGCATCCAGGCCATCGACATGACAAAGAGCCACGAGCCAATCGCGGCCAGGGCCAAAAACCAGTGCAGGAAGCCAAACCCAGCACTCAGTAACACCATGATGGAAAAATCGCGATTGGCGACATTGCCCAACATAAATTCAATATTGGCCCGTTCTTGTTCTGTGAGTTGCCGAATTTCACGGGGACGGGATCGCAATTGCCGCGCATGATTGACTAACAGCAACGACACGACATTCGCTATAACCGCTGAGGCCCCAAGCAGAAGGGGAAGATGCGAATGCTCCCACGGCCCCTGGAGAAACGCCCCGCAGGCGATGGCAGCAAACAACACAATGTGCACAACATTATCTGCCCAAATATCGAGTTCTTGCCCAAACTTGGACTCTGAAAACGTCAGCCGGGCGACCTCCCCATCGCAGCAATCAATGATGACAGACAATTGCAAGATCAGTCCCCCGAGAATGGCAAGTTTCCAGGACCCAGGCACAAAAAACCCCGCAGCCACGAGCCCCACGACCATGGATAGCATCGTAATCATGTTCGGTGACCATCCCAACCGCAAAAACCCATGGGTGAGCAGACCGGAACATTTACGATTCACATACCGATCCACCAACCCATCCAAGCCCCCCTTCATTGTCTGAAGTGCTTCCAACAGGGTTCGCTCAGCGAGTTGGGGCCCCTTAGGCCCACGGACATCTCTGAACCAATGAGAAGCGCCGCCAATGGTTTGAATCGTCCCTTCCACTGCCGCTTGCTCCAATGCCAACCGAAGCGGATTCGTGCCATTAGCCTGCAACACGCCTGAAATACCCAAGAGCCGCGCTGGGAGAACCAGAAGATCTCCAACCAGCGGCAACCGGCTTCGATCACCAGTCTGACTTTTCGTTGAAGCCTGAGACGTCTGGGATACCGCCTGGTCATGAAAGACCACCGTCGAGGTTGACCGTCCCTCCAAGCCTTCGGGCCGGAACGCCACCCCGGGGTTTCCACGGTGATGCCCCTCCTCAGGTTGACCGACGACTACGACTGCTTTCCCTTGAGATCCTTCAGCTCGCAAACGCTGAATTAATGCGGGAGAGTACACCGTATGGCAACCCACGATCATACAGGCTCCATTGATTTCCTCCGCAAGCGCTTCCCACGTCTGAGGATCATGAGGTGGGAATTCCCGAACCGGCAGCCAGCGAACAGCGGCCTGTACCCGGCTATCTTCACGAAGTAACTGACGAAGAGCTTGTTCTTCCGGCCCAGCTAACACCCAAATTTGAGAGATTCCGCCTCGCTGTAACGTG
>JBATLR010000402.1:0-2938 GCA_049289415.1 Nitrospirales bacterium | reverse complement strand
GAGATGGGGCATAAAGGGGTTAGGTGCCTTGACGAACAGTTTATTTGCCAGTTCATGCGCATTCATGAGTGCCGGTGTTTCCTGAGCCTTTAAGAACACGCATTGAAAGTACTGATCACCATAGGCTGGTTCGGCCAGAAAAATATCAAAAGGTGCAAGCGATTCTCCGATTTTTACGCATCGAAGGGATATAGCCTCCTCTGTTCCTGGAAGAGAACCCAGGAGCGTCACATGCGGGTCGAAGACTGGAGCATGATACGCTTTGCTCAAGTCGGTAATGGTCTTCATGAGAATGTCATAGGCCTGACCAGTAGGTGTCAGCCAGAGGTGATAGGTGCTTGCCATGCGCACCTTTCAGATTTGTCGAGTAGTGCCTGAATGACGCATTTATGGCCCAAAGGAGTATTTCTAGGTAGAGGTCTTTTCTTTTGGTTTTGAGGGTTTAATTCCGGTCCAGATGAGCAGGCCTCCAATCATGATCAATGCCAAGGGAACGAGCATCAATACAAAGAGGTTCCCCTTGGCTTGCCAGGCTGCTGTGCCCATTGTCCCGCCCACAAAAGCCAACGCGGTGCCAAGTGTGATCAGGATGATCCTTACAATGAAGAATGCGACATGCTTGACCTTGCTTCGAGGCGCTTTTGGACGTTCTGCTTCTCTACCGAACAAGAGTGTTGGTCTCGTGGCCTGGGTGTGCCTTCGTTCCCCCTTGGTGCCTGGTACACCAGGTGGTTGCTCGTCACCGTTTTTTTTCCTGATGGGCCCAAGGATTTGAAATTTGATGGCAACGAACCCTTGATTTGCGACAGAGATGGAATCCAGCCTGAGTTGCAAAAATGGCCAGAGCCCGCTAGTCACAATCTGTTTAGCTACATCACCTGGAACATAGCCCAGCATATCCCGTTTCGTAGAAAAGATTTGCTCCGATACCCCAAATATCTTGATGGCATGAGGGTCTTGGGAATTGCTCGGTTCTTGTTCCCAGTCCAATAGGTGTTTGGAGCCTTGGATAAATTGCCAGACAATGGCCTGCCGATCTTGAATTCCCTGAATCTCAAGGTTTTCATAGTAGATTTCATACCCGACTTGAATAGGGGGCAAGAAAGAAATGCCTTCAGGCATGACAATATTCTGATGGTCTTTTCGTTCCGACATACTTTAGCTGTACCTATTTCGTTGATTTAATGGGCAGAAATGGGGACTTCTCCCTCGAAAAATGTCCTTTGTTCTATTTCTTTCAACAGGGTCCTCTCTTTGGGCGTGGCGCATAAGACTGGCCTCAACTCCAATCAAACAAGGTTTCTTACACCATACAAAAATTGGAGAGTAAAGGAAATGTGTACAAAGATTTGTAGCGAATTGACATATTGTCTTGGTGCCGTGTTTTTGCTTGACCCACCAGAAGAGTGGCTAATCCCCTCAAAAAAATATTTGGTTGCTAGGGATTTTGATCAAACGGAGGTCTCATTTCTACCCTGGTCCATAAGGGCAGGGGGGGAGTGCTATGTTGAATCTGATAGGAGAGCTATGAGACAGGGGGACTCATGAGTCAAAGAGGAAAGAATTCGTTGGGAAAGTCCGATTTTTTAGTTTCGTTATTGGGATTGGGAAAGAGTTGCCTATAGGAATGAGAATCATCACGTGAAGATGGAGGTAGGGTTATTTCATAATCCACAAAAGAATCGAGGCAAAGAGAACGAGCCACCACCGGACACTCAACGAAAGTTTTTCTCCCTCGCTTTGGTAGTAAAAACGTTTGTCCATCTTATATCTCCTCAGTTGTGGATTTTCAAAATACAGGCGTATGTTGATGGTGGCCATTACACATGCGACCTACATTCCAGGCAGGGTCTGTTGGGGGGATGGGTCTTTCCCAATGAGCAATTGGGTCCCCAAAAAAAAGAGCCTGCCCTGATGTGGGGCAGACTCTTGGGAGATCACCGAAAGTTAACTTGGTTTTCTTTGTGCTTGAGACTTGTTCTCTTTCCCTCAGTGGTTCAGCGAGTGCGTTGTCATTGCTCTAGGGTTGAATGTCCCAGTCGGTGGAGACTGTATCAGGAGAGCCGATTCCAATCAGGGTTACCCCATTCATCAGCCAGACTTTCACCTCCCCTGTAGTCATATTCTTCAAGACCACGTCCGCTTTCCCATCTCCATTCATATCACCCACCTGCTCAATCTCCCACGCCGAGGCAATGCCGCCCAGAATTTTAGACGAAGCAATAGAGGTCCCATTCAATAGCCAGATGGCCACGATGTCGCTTGTGTCATTCTGCCAGATAAGATCGGCCTTCCCATCGCCATTAAAATCGCCCACACCCTTAATCTTCCAATCCGTGGAGGTGCTGCCGGGAAATCCCGTGGACGTCACGATTGTGCCGTTCATCACCCAGATCGCCACCGCGCCGTTGGTGCGATTGTGCCAGATGACATCAGCCTTGCCATCCCCCGTCACATCGCCGATCCCCGTGATCTGCCAGTTGAGCGGCACCCCGCCCGGGAAGGCAACCGAGGCCAGGACCGTTCCGTTCATCAACCAGATGGCCGTGTTGCCGTCACTGCTGTTACGCCATATCAGATCGGCTTTGCCATCGCCGTTGACATCCCCGACGGCCTGAATGATCCAGGTGGTCGGCGCGCTGCCGGGAAAACCCGTGGACGTCACGATTGTGCCGTTCATCAGCCAGATCGCCACCGTGCCGTTGGTGCGATTGCGCCAGATGACATCGGCCTTGCCATCCCCTGTCACATCGCCGATCCCCGCGATCTGCCAGTTGAGCGGTACTCCGCCAGGGAAGTTGACCGAGGCCCGGGCGGTCCCGTTCATCAGCCAGATGGCCGTGCTCCCGTTGATTGTGTTGCGCCAGATCAGGTCGCCTTCCCCATCTCCGTTGAGGTCATAAGGCGTATTCATGGGTAAAACAATAGGAGGAGGAAC
>JBATLR010000401.1:0-10015 GCA_049289415.1 Nitrospirales bacterium | reverse complement strand
GGGCAACCTGTAGACGTGCATCATGGAGGAAAACATCCGCATCAAAGAGATTCTTCGGCAAAAGCATTTTTACGCGCCCAGCCCCCTTTATCTGAATTCAATCCTTGAATTCCTCGGACTCAATCCGCTGGATATCGATCATCGAACGGTCAAGAAAATCTTGGATTTCCTCATCCCACCCGCTCTTGAATTCAGTTGTCAGAAACGCATCAACGATCTCCTTGGCTTTGTAAGATGCCGTAACCATGCCACCCATGGTGAGTACGTTGGCATTGTTGATGGATCGGGCTTTGGTTGCAGTGGACGGATCTTCGCACACCGCGGCGTAGACATTCGGATGCTTGTTCGCGATGATCGCCATGCCCATCCCTGTACCGCACACCAGGATCCCGCGATCACACTCACCTGAACTCACTTTTCCGGCCAGTTCATGAGCGACTTCATAATAGGAACGTGCTTCATCCGTTGTCCCGCCCACATCCACGCACACATGACCGAGTGTCAGGACATGTCGTTTCACGGCCTCTTTCAGTTCCAGGCCAAAGGGGTCTGCTCCAACTCCAATTTTCATGACCAGTCTCTCCTTATCTATAACCTAAGTGAGGGCCTCACATTCCGGTTGCAGGAGTAGCGCGTGAACGGCATCCATTCCAATCGCTTATGAGAGGGCATGTCTTCCCAAGACATTATGGGAAACCCACGTACAATATATTCCATTCGAAGCCGGATGCGGTACAGGACGTTACTGGAGGGTGGAGTCCACGGACCCGAACCGGACGGAAACCGGGCGCACACCACATACAGAAGATTGGGGTCGGCACCCCGCCCAAAGTCGAGATTTACGGCCGTCTCCTCGGTTGCCAAAAAAGGCGAGTCGTTGCCCACTCGGTGAATAGATGTGGACACCATTGC
This sequence comes from Nitrospirales bacterium, assembly GCA_049289415.1. Taxonomy (GTDB): domain Bacteria; phylum Nitrospirota; class Nitrospiria; order Nitrospirales; family UBA8639; genus Nitrospira_E. Next base: position 9,103 of record JBATLR010000401.1, on the reverse strand, counting down.
CACCAGGAGGGCCACCGACTCCCACGTAGATGTTCCCCTCCCTATCCACAGTCATCCCGTCACCCCAGGTCCCCGTGGGAAATGTCACCACCATGTTTCGATAGCGAAGAGAGCCATCCTCCAAGAGATCATACGCGTGAACCGCGCTCGGTGGACCGCCAACAACGGGAGGCTTCTCCAGGATATTGGTGTTATAGGTTCCAACCTCAACGACGTAGAGGGTCTTCTGGTCGGGCGAGATAGCAAGTCCATTTGGCTGCCACAGATTGGCCGCAAGAAGAAGCACGCTGCCGTCAAGGTCAATCCGATAGATCCCCATTACCGGTTGCTCGATGGGCTCATGTCCTGTGTATCGCGGATCGGTGAAGTAGATTCTACCGCGAGTATCAATGGTCAGGTCGTTTGGGGCGTTGAACCGATTCCCGTTGTAAAGTCCGGCAACCGTATCACTCTTGCCCGTATTCATCTCGGTATGCGTAATCCTGCGGCCACCGAAGTCGGCACCTTCGGCCACGATCATATCGCCACGGGCATCAAACACAATGCCATTCGCCATCCCACTCGGTGAGCGGAAGATGGTCGTCACGTCCGTGCGTGGGTCATACCGCCAGATACGCCCGGCCTGCATCCCGCTCACAGTTGTGTGGGGAATGTCTGAGAAGTAGACAGAGCCGTCCGGAGCGACAGCCGGGCTCTCAAGCCAGAATCCACCGCTGAACACCTGCTCGAACTTGGCTTCGGGGTCCACAATGGGCAATAAATCCTGAGCGAGGAGGGTCCCCACGTTGCCCACGACAAAAAACATTACGAGAACTAACCAGATTTGTTTCACCGTGATGTTCACTTCCTTCGGAACAATGCCAAGTGACCGGCTACGTTGCATAAGGGACTTACAAAAAATCAGGTGAATCCGCATGAGATGCGGAGCTTCCATTTCAAGTCTGTCGCATGCCGGCGATTCTGTTGAAGACGGCAAAATATGTCAAGTTGGAGGTCTGCGGAGCGGAGACGGGGAGATCCAAGGGATCGGAATATTCTATTCGAATAGGCGGACCCTGAGACGGTAGGACCACGGGAAACTCAATCAATATTTTGCTAATCGAATACGACGGTTTTGCGGCCGTAGACCAACACCCGATGCTCAACATGCAGTCGGATCGCTCTGGCCAGGACCAGAACTTCCAGATCACGGCCTTTTCGAATGAGGTCCTGCACGGTATCCCGGTGACCGACACGCACCACGTCCTGTTCGATGATGGGACCTTCATCCAATTCGGGTGTAGCGTAATGCGCGGTTGCTCCGATGATTTTGACTCCACGGTCATAGGCCTGATGATAGGGCTTGGCGCCCACAAATGCCGGCAGGAAGGAATGATGGATATTCATGACGGGGCATCCGATTTCCTGCAAAAACTTCTCACTCACAATTTGCATGTAGCGAGCCATCACAACCAATTCCACCCGATGCTCACGAAATACGGACAGAACCTCCCGCTCCTGCTGTTCCTTGGTTTGGGGCGTGACAGGGACGTGCCGAAAGGGAATATGAAAGAGATCCGCCCACCACTCCGTGGTCTGGTGATTAGAGATCACCATCGGAATATCGATCGCTAGTTCCCCTCGCCGGTGTCGTTGCAACACATCGACCAGACAATGGTCGTATTGGGACACCAGAATGCCGATTCGAGGCTTCCGGTCCGAAAAATATATTTGAAAATTCATGTTGAAAATTTTGGCGATGGGACCGAAGGCATCGGCAATCTCTTCTTGAGGAATTTGAAATCCGGCCACATCAAACACGGTCCGCATAAGAAAGTCTCCGGTTTCCCGATCCGTATGGTGATCGGAATCCAGAATATTTCCTCCAAATTCATGGATGAACCCGGACACCCTCGCGACAAGGCCTTTATGGTCTTTGCAGGTAATCAATAAGATGGCCGTGGCATTGGACATAGGGACTCCTTCAGGATTTTATAGAGAGACCTCCAAGACAGAGAGGTGAGGCAGCACACTCACACAGCAATCGTGAACGTCGGAAAACAGGAAGAACGAAGGCCCAACACTCCCTCCCTGGAAAGTTGGGCCATCATAGCGAAAGACATCGGTATGGTAAACGTTACTGACTCGTGTTCTGATCGTACTCGGCGGCCTCTACAAAGAAATAGGTATGGCAAGCCCGATCGATAAACGTCTTGGAGAGGGTCGGCGGCACTCCGTTAAATTTGGCAATACTGACAATCTGCTCGATCAAATCTCTGGGATGGCAACTCCGCATATTTAATTGATACTTGACATACACACCATCCAATAAATACTGCACGGCTTCAGGATCATACGGCACCCCCTTTTTCCTGCAAACTTCTTCAAAAATCTGCGTGAACCGTTCGGGGGTCGGGTCGGCAATGTAGATTTTATTTCTGATCCGGCGAAGGAACGCTTCATCGGCCAGCTTGGCCGGTTCCAGATTCGTGGCAAACAAGACAATCGTATCGAAGGGAATTTGGAACACCTTACCCGTATGCAATGTCAGATAATCCACCCGCTTTTCCAACGGCACAATCCATCGGTTGAGCAAATCTCGCGGACGGACCAATTGTCGTCCGAAGTCGTCAATCAGAAACACCCCGCCATTGGCTTTAATGTGAGGAGGCGCTTTGTAATATTTCGCGGACGCATTAAAAGAGAGATCTAGCGTGGCCATCGTCAACTCACCGCCGGCAAACTCGATCGGACGCTTACACAGTACCCAGCGGGTATCTTTTTCCACTTTGGCTTCAATTAAGGATCTAGCCGCTTCTTGTGGAGCGTCGACTTTGACGTGGGTGATCGGATCGAACACTTGAATGATTTGTCCATCGACCTCCATGGCATAGGGGATATAGACTTCTCCCCCGCCTACCGCTTCCAACATCTTCCCAATGGCTTCGGCCAGGACCGTTTTCCCGTTTCCAGGAGGCCCATACAAAAAAATAGCCCAGCCGGAATTGACGGCTTCCCCGAGTTGGTCCACAGTGCCAGGAGTCAATACCAGATGTTCCGTTGCCGCTGTCACGGTTCGTCGGTCAATGGTTAAACTATTGACGGGTTGACTTTTGATCATGTTGATATACTGATTGAGGGGAACCGGGGCCGGTCCCACATACCGGCACAGATCCATAAAAGCCGTGGCTCGCTGACGACCCGCTTCCGTCAACACATACCGAAGTAACACCCCAAGCGATTCCCCATGTCCCTTGACCTCGCACAACTTCTCCCGTTGAATGAGGATGAACAACTCCCTCATGACCCCATAAGGCAATTTCATAATCTCCCCGGCCGATCGCTCGGTGAGTTCTCCTTGGGTGTAGAGGGTTCTGACCAGAAGCTGTACAAGCAATTCCTCCGGCAACCCGGTTTCTTCAATCGTTGTCGGAGCCGTCAAGGAGCGAGCGCTGAGAGGTTGGGTCTTCACATTTTCATGAGATGTCATCGTAGCAGCCGAACTCATTCGTAATCTCCTTTGATTCGTCCATTTCTTGAATAAGGGGACATACCGAGACTGACGTTTTTCGAGTGGTCAACATTCACCCTTTTACAAAAGGGATAATCTCTGTAAAATTAGGAAAACATCGCTATGCATAAATTCCCACGCTATTTCCCCGTCTCGCTTACACGCCGGCTCCCTAAGGTTGCATGAGGATTTCGTTCCATGAATATCGCGTTCTCAGTCATAGTCGATCCCCTGTGTGTTCCCCTCTCGATTCTGTCAAAAGGATGCTTCATGGTTTTCAAGTGAACTGGCGAATATGGCTGATGGTTTTGGGCCTCATTTCAATTGTTGGCTGTACCGAATCGCTTCCCGATTACACGCTGCGTTTTGGGTTAGCCAATTCGCCGACGAATTTAGATCCGCGCTATGCCACGGATGCCACTTCCGCTCGACTCAATCGGCTGCTGTATTCGCGCTTAGTGGACTTCGGCGAGGGCACGATCCCGATTCCAGCTTTGGCCACGTGGCGTGAACTCTCTCCCATCCATTATCGATTCGACTTGCAAGAACCGACACCGCTCTTCCACAATGGGGCACGACTCTCCGCTAACGATGTCAAAGCCACCTATGCCTCCATTCTGAATCCTGCCACGGCATCTCCTCATCGCGGTATTTTGCAAATTATCACCCGGATCGATACGCCGACGGAGAATACCGTCGATTTCTTTCTGAAGCAGCCCGATGCATTATTTCCCGGCTATTTAGTTATCGGCATTCTCCCCGCAAACCTTATTGCCAAAGGGCACCCTTTCCATGACCACCCCATAGGCAGCGGGCCCTTTCAATTTCTCGAACGCCCCGATGATACCCGGCTTGTTATCGAGCGACGAGCGGATGGTCAACGTGTTGAGTTTTTAAGAATTCCCGATCCGACGGTTCGAACACTCAAGCTGTTGGCAAATGAGATTCATCTCCTTCAAAATGATCTCCCCCCTGAGCTTGTCACGTATCTGTCTGCCCACAAGGGCATCACCTTGCAACAGCGTCAAGGGGCAAATTTTGCCTACCTGGGATTCAATCAGTTAGATCCTGTCGTCGGCCAAGAACTGGTACGGAAGGCGATTGCCCATGCCATCGATCGTGAGCATATTATTCAATTCGTGTTGAGAGGACGAGCCAGGGTCGCGCAAACGCTCTTTCCTCCGGAGCATTGGGCTGGACATGCATCCTTACCGGGGTACACCTACGATCCGGAGGAGGCAAAACGCTTATTGAAGGAAGCCGGATATGATCATGCCCATCGGCCGACCATCACCTATAAAACCTCAACGGACCCCTTTCGATTACGCTTGGCCACGATCATTCAATACCAACTTGCCCAGGTTGGAATTGATGTCTCCATCCAGAGCCACGATTGGGGCACATTTTACGGTGACATCAAATCCGGCCGATTCCAAATGTATAGCCTGACCTGGGTCGGTGTGAAATCTCCGGATATTTTCCGGTATGCCTTTCATAGTGACGCCATCCCTCCCGTCGGCGCCAACCGTGGTCACTTTGCAGATGTGGTGGCGGATCGTCTCATGATGCAAGCCGAACGGGCCCTGAACAGGCAGGAGCAGCAGGCGCTGTATCGCACCCTTCAAGCCCGTCTCCTGGACACCCTTCCGTATGTGCCTCTCTGGTTTGAAGACCATTATGCTCTGGCGTCCACCACCATCACCGGATATCAATTGAGTGCCGATGGCAATTTTGACGGACTCAGTCAGGTCCGGTGGATGGGACCTCCCTCAGTTCCCCCCAAACACCTCGCACGGCTCTACCCATGACCATGCCACGCGACCATGACCGGGGCACGCAGGCTCATTTTTTTCAATTACCGGTTTCTCCAGTTTCGTCATGACCCATTTCCTGGTGACAAGAATCTTGAGCGCGATGCTCGCCCTCCTGGGAGTAATTTGCCTGGTGTTTCTGTTGATTCATCTTATTCCAGGCGACCCCGTAGAAGTGATGCTGGGTGAATCAGCTCAACCGACAGACAAAGAAACCCTTCGCCATGCCTTAGGCTTGGACCTCCCCCTCCATCAACAGTGGTGGATTTATTTCAAGGGGCTTTTACATCTGGATCTGGGCAAATCGCTCTTTTCGGGTCGGGCGATTATGGGTCTGCTCATTGAACGCATTCCCGCCACCCTCTATCTCAGTCTCGTTTCCCTGATTGTGGCAATCAGTTTGGCGCTTCCTCTTGGCCTCGTCGCGGCCGTCCGACAACATACTCCTCTGGATTATGGCGCCATGGGGTTTGCGTTGTTCGGAATGTCGATTCCCAATTTCTGGATGGGACCTTTACTCATATTAGTCGGCGCGCTCTGGCTTGGCTGGTTTCCCGTGAGTGGGCGGGAAGGTTGGAACGCCGTCGTGCTGCCTGCCCTCACACTCGGAACAGCCATGGCGGCCATCCTGGCCAGAATGATTCGGAGCAGTGTCCTTGAGGTATTGGGGGAGGACTTCATGCGGACCGCTCGCGCCAAAGGCCTCTCTTCAACCCGGGCGGTCTTGCACCATGCACTCCCCAATGCCCTCTTACCCATCTTGACACTCCTGGGCCTTCAGCTCGGAGGCTTGCTTGGTGGAGCGGTGATCACTGAAACGATTTTTGCCTGGCCGGGGTTAGGGCTGCTGATGATTGAAGCCATTCAACAGCGCGATTATCCGGTCGTGCAAGCGGCAGTGCTCTGTATCAGCATGACCTATATCGTGGTGAATCTGGTCACGGATCTGCTATATGCATGGCTGGACCCTCGCATCCAATTCACCACTGGGAAGGGTTGAAAAAGTCCGCCAGCGGCGTTCTCGCCCCTTTGTCATGCTCACGTACTCACCTGTACGTTCCGCGTGCCAAACGGGCTGCGGCCTTCCCTTCGGCATGACTCAGGGCAGGACTGGACGGACCTCTTTGAACCCTCCCTTATTGCTCTTGATTGCCACGCAATAATATGGAGAAGATTGAAATGGGTGGAAATCTGAATTATTCAACAGTCACCACTGACTAACCATGCGTCTTTGGATCCCACTCTCCATCATCGCCGCGTGGGCCTTTCTGGCCATCTTCAATTTCATCTTTTCCTTAACCCCTGATGCGATTGATCTCACCAATATTCTTTCTCCGCCAAGCCTGGAGCACTGGTTGGGACATGATGAATTAGGTCGGCCGGTTGCCGACCGTCTCATCAGCGGCGCGCACACGTCGTTTTTTGTTTCGTTGTGCGTGGTCGCCCTGGGGGTGAGTCTTGGAAGCCTTCTCGGCGTGTCCAGTGCGTATCTCAGCGGATGGGTCGATGCAGGCTTTGTGCGAATTGTGGACCTCATGCTCGCCTTCCCGGGTTTACTGCTTGCCATCGCCCTGGCCGGGGCATTGGGACCGGGAATCGGCAATGTCATTCTGGCGTTGGGAATCGTGGGATGGGTGGGATATGCCCGACTGGCGAGAGGACAGGTCCTCGCCCTCAAACACGCCGATCACGTGCTGGCGGCCCAAGCCATCGGCGCACCGCCTTGGCGTATTATTCTCCGGCACCTTCTGCCGTTAATCATGGCCCCGCTTATTGTTGAAGCCAGTTTTGGTATCGCCGGCGCCATCATAGCCGAAGCCGGCCTCTCCTTTTTGGGGCTAGGAGTTCAACCTCCGGCCGCATCATGGGGAAGCATGATCCGGGACGGGACCCGCTACATGTTGGTGGCCCCCCACCTGGTCGTCTTTCCCGGCTTGACTCTGATGGCGGTCGTTCTTGCGGCAAACATGCTGGGAGATTGGCTGAGAGATCGGTTGGATGTGAAAGAACAGACCTCCCGAAGACGGTCATGAAACATGTCGAACAGCAAACAGAAGGTGACTGCGGGTTCAGCACCTACAGCCACCTTCCTGACTTCGGATTTAAAAATGGACGAAAGGTTTTTAATCGTTCAGGGTGTGTCCTTTTTTTCTGAAGGGAGCGGAAAGGAAATAATGATGCCGCCCATGACATCACCCAATTTAAAATCACGCTTCGAACTCAACAAATGCCCATTATGGCACTCCACACAGGCTTTCGAGACAGCCCGATCCGCATAAATGGCTTTAAAAAACCGTTGATCGCCTCTCTTGATAATTCCACTATACACCTCATCGGGATCCTCAGCCACGACTTTTAATCCGGCCTCTTCAAAGACAGTGCTCGGCCCGTTCTCCTCATAAATAGGCCACAGGCTGGCCAGACGATACCGCAGGCCGGACCCGCCCATTGCGACCACTTTCCCACCCATCAAGAGCATTTGCGCCGGGAGCGGAAGCGCCTTCCGTTGCTTCCAGGCTTCCGCAGCAATCACGATTCGATTCTCCTGCATGCGATCCACCACATGTGTCGTATAGAGCGCTCTGTCCGCGGCAATCACCGCATGGATATATCCGGCCACCACCTCTGGAGAAAAATTCACTTCAGTTCCTGGTGCCATCCGCACTTCCGATTCATCCTCACCCGCAGCTTGCGCGCTTTCCCAACCGCCCGTACACACCATTGCCCCAAGCACCATTCCTATGAACAATATCCGTAAACCCATGGTCGCCCTCCTTTCATCCGTCATGACTTCAGTGAATGAATCAACATCCTGTTGCCTTACTTCGAGCGGGCTACCTCAGGAGACGTCTCCTGCTCCTTGACTATCGGTCATCATTTTCCCTCCTCTGCCGGGACACCACTCGTGGCACGCATGACAGCCCGTTAGGGAACCTGGCGTCTAATCGAAGGGACAATTTCAAGGCCTTCTTCCAATAACTCCAATCCAAACCGGGGATTCTCCTCTATTTCATGCGCACTACGCCGGCCTTGTGGAGCCTCATACAGAAAATTGGCCACAGTGGTCTTCTGATCCGTCACCGTGATGGGTTGTTCCACAAACTCCTTCATCCCGGGATGCCAGGCAGTCAGAATATAGTCTCCAGGAGGAACATCGGTAAGTTCAAAGGTTCCATCCTCTGGGGTAATGGCATAATACGGGTTCTCCAGCACCAATCCCCAGGAAAACATATAGGGATGGAATCCGCACTGCATGACAAACACATTCCGTCCTTTTCGTAAATGAATTTTTTCCACCATCGGTTCACCGGGAAGATGTTTCTTGCCAAATATTCCCGCCACCTTATGAAACGGGTTCATCGGTAAGGGACGATTGAACAACACCCTGGCCCCTCGCTCTCTGGCCGTTTCATAGCCCTGAATATCATGCTCTACCGGATCCATGTTGACTACGGTCAGTTCGTCCCCATCACGCAATACATTCACAAACGGAATAAAATCACAGTCGACTGATTCGATCCTGACCTTGGGCATGTGGAACGGTTTCCCTTTTTTAATATCTTTGAGATAGACCACCACATCCTTGAGGCTTTGATCAGGCCCGATAATAAAATCCTCAACAATGCGCCAACCGGTTCCCGTAGAGATGGTCCCACAAAACACCGGATCGGGAATCGTCACCAGATTGAAGGCCATGGGTCTGGGCTTTTCTCCCGTAATGGTCACTTTCCCTTGAATGGTTCCCCCATGAGTCACGGTGATTTCGTCATAGGACCAAGCCGTTTGCGCGATAAGAGCAACC
>JBATLR010000400.1:0-8355 GCA_049289415.1 Nitrospirales bacterium | reverse complement strand
GGTGGTTCGGGAAAAGGGAAGGCTGCCATGGATTCCATCAGGGGAGTCTTGAAAAATCCCGCCAGCGGCGTTCTCGCCGCTTGGCCGTGCTCACGTACTCCTCCGTACGCTCCGCTTGCCCAAGCGGCTGCGGCCTTGCTGGACGAGCCTTTTTGAACACTCCCCTATTTTTCCCATGCGGTTTTCTGCCAATCATATGCTGCTGAAAAGGCAAATATTAGAAATATTCAACAGTCCCTGAGTGGTTTGGCTCGAAGTGGTGGGTCAGCCAACATGGGGATTTTTTCATGCTGCGAAGGAATCTTGACCGGACTATAGCCCTTCGCTAAGATTCGTGAATGTCGATTTTTCCATTTCCTATGGGTTCAGGGCTAAAATCACGGGTGGGTGGTCGGTGTCCGCCGTCTCATCAGAACACTTCCAAAATATTCGAATCCCTTCGGGCGTTGTCGTTGTTGTTTTTTGCGACGTGTCAGACTGCCACACCCGCTCAAGAACGCCTTCTGTTCGTGCTCCCCACCGGGAATCTCTACGAAACATGTAAATTGCTGAATTTCCCGCATGGTCATGCGTGCTAGCCAGTGCGCATAGTTCGCAGATTCAGCGGACTTGCGGAGGTATAAAGTGGACATTCCGGCGTTTAAGATACTTATCGCCGCTATCGCTGGACTGGCGGCCATGGTCGGGACCTGGGAGCCGGTTCAGGCTGAACCTCTGAGAGTTGGAGCACCTCCCAGCTTAAGACCGGCTTTCAACGATATCCTGCCGCTGTTCGAGCGAGAATATGGCGTGGCAGCCAATGTCGTATACACGCCATCGAAAACGCTTCTTCACCAAATCGAAAAGGGAGCTCCGATCGATGTGTTTCTGTCGGCAGGGGTTGAAGAAGTTGAGTACCTGTACAAGAAAGGACTGACTCTCAACGGCCGCCCTAGAATCTACGCCCAGACGTCACTTGTCCTCGTGATGTCGTCGGACTCCCCGGCCCTGTTTGTTTCCTTTCATGATGCGCTGTCGAGCCAGTCCACACGCATTGCCCTTGGGGATCCCGAGACGTCCTCGTTGGGAGATGTCACCGCCCGGGTGTTGACAAAATTCTATCCGACCTACAAAAGTCGCCTTCACATTCTCTTTGGATCACATAGCGAAGACATCATGGATTTGATTCGCATGGGCAAGGCCGATGTGGGGCTGGTCTTTCGCGTAGATTCGATCTCTAATGGACATATACGCATCAGCGATGAAAACCCAATAGGGGCGTATGTGCCGATCCAGTTCGGGCAAGCAGTCGTGTGGACTTGTCGAGACTCCTTGCGTTCTACCGCAGAACAGTTTTCTGATTTCCTGATGACGCCTCGCATCCAAAAGCTCTTAGTTTTACATGGATTTGACTCTATTCCGTTGCCTGTGGGGCTCATTCCCATCGAAAGGAAAGAGAGGATATCATGACCAGCAAATCCTTGACCTGGGTCGCAATTATTGTAACGATCGCGGTGCTGGCTGTCCCGAACGTCTTCGCCATCGACAAGAATTCCGATATCCCGCAGGGTATTCCTCCCAGAACCGTTGCTGACTATTTACGTGCAGTCATCATGGCCCACCGGCACTTTTATACCATCCATATCGTCAACCGACTCGAGAAAGAGCGCATTGTCGATGCGACGGAAAACTGGCAGGCCACACATTCATTGCCCTTGCCGGTGCAACTTCTGCAGGAGACAAGCGAGATGGTTGAATTGACCAGTCCAAATGTCCGCTACCGCCTGATCAGTCAGTGGCCGATCAATAAGGACAATGCTCCAGCCAATGAATTTGAGCGGATGGCCCTTAAGGAGGTCCAAATACATCCCAATAGACCGTATTCCAGTACCATCGGGGTCGGCGAGAGACAGGTGTTCCAAGCGGTCTATGCCGACGTAGCTGTTTCTACGGTGTGCGTCCAATGCCACAACTCCCATCCCAACAGCCCGAAATCTGATTTCAAAATCGGTGACGTCATTGGAGGACTTTTGATCAGCTTTCCACTGAGCAATCAGTGAGAAGCCAGACTGCTTAGGCAGAAGAAGAACATCGTCAGACGATGTGCGCCGAGTGCTTCGAAATCAGGGTATTTCTGAATCAGTAAATGTCCAACAGAATCCTATGGAATTCCTTTCAACTTATATAGGCCAAAACAGATGATTGAGCGGCTACATCAATTTTCGCGCACATTGCGGGACCCATATCAGTTCTAACAGCGATCAAGCTCAAAGCGACGTTCGCCTCATCGTTTCTTAAATTCCGGTTGTGTCCCGTGTTCCATCTGCGGATTTCTCGCCCTACTGCTCCCCAGACCTGTGTTTCGATCCCATTACTCTTGTTAATGACTCAGCGAATCCTTCGATTCTCTAAGGAAGAGAAGGCATCTTAGGTTGAAAAACTCTTCTCGGACGTCGGCGTTGTATTGATTCTTTCACATGCAAGACCCGCCAGAATACGGTCAGTGGATACTGCCACCGTTCGCGGTGTATAAATGCATACCTCATCGCGGTTCGCTCGCGAAGAAGGTCATGGCTTTTTTTAAAATATCCCTTTCCATCCGGAGCTGCCGATTCTCCTCATGTAGGCGATGGAGTTCCGCTTGCTCCGGCGTTTGGTGGCCTTTGTTCTTGGCCGCCTTGGCTACGGAGCAGCCATGGTGGATGACGAGGGCAACGGCGCCACGTTTAAAGTCGGCCGCATACTGTTTCCTTCTATGACTCCCCATGACACACCTCCTTTGGCTATTATTGCCCTTTTCGAGGTGTCCATTTCAACTAGACCACTTCACAGCAGTCATTGTCTGTCAAATGTAATTGAGATTGTTCCCTCTACCATTGGAATCTTGACCGAACTATGGCCCTTCGCTAAGATCTGCATATGCCTAGACCACCATTTCCTACGGGTCCCCGACCAACGCCGCGGATGGGCGGGGCTCGTCCACCGGCTCCTCCAGGCACACCCAAGCAATTTGAATCGCTTCGAGCGTCATTGCTGTTTTGTCCAAAATGTCAGACCGCGACGCCAGCCCGTGAACGTCTTCTTTTAGTGCTTCCTACCGGAAGTCTCTATGAATACCTCTGTGCCCATTGTGGGACCTCCACCGGTTCTAAAACCGATCAGGCTCAAAGCGAAGTTCGCCTCATCACTCCTTAAACTCCGGTTGGGTCTTATTTTCCCCGACGGGGAATCCTCTGCGTATTATTCTATTACCCCAAATCTACGTTTTGGCTTGTGGATTTGTGGCATGACCGGGTGGAACAGGTAGGCCTTCCTGGGCCATGATCCGGAGTGCATTGGTGGTCGGGCAGGGGCCGGGTCGCAGTCGATAATCGAAATGCAACGTGCCTGCTTCAACAGTTTCCTGAAAGTGGGCATTCCGGATATGCCCGTTTCCACCGGCCAATCCTGTGAGTTCCAAATCATGGGTTGAAATCATTCCCAGTCCGCGGCTTTGTTGTAGGGCCTGCACAAAGGCTTCGCTTCCGGCCAGCCGTTCGCGGTTATTGGTGCCCCTATAGATTTCATCAATGAGAAAGAGGACCGGGTGAGGATTGGTGCTTTCCACCGCCTCCAGAATAACTTTCAGGCGTTTGACCTCTGCATAAAAATACGACAAGCCTTCGTCCAGGGCATCCGTGACTCGTATGCAACAATAGAGACGCATCCAGGTCCAGGAAAAAATTCTGGCGCACACCGGACCACCTGCCTGAGCCAGGCACAAATTGATGCCGACCGTTCGCAGAAAGGTGCTTTTCCCGGACATGTTTGAACCGGTCACCAGAAGGAGATGGCCTTCCCCTCGTAACTCCAGATCGTTGGTAACGCGATGCGCACGGGCAATAAGCGGGTGGCCGAGGCTGCCTGCGGTCAGTCCTTGTGTGTCCGGGGTGGTATTTGTGGTTTCGAGTTGTGGCCAGAGGTAATCGGGATTCAGATAGGCATAACGCGCGAGCGCACCGGCGGCATCCACTGTCCCAATGGTATCCAGCCAGTCAGGAAGTGTCGTGCGAAGACGCAAGATGAGGCGATTGAGTTTTCCGACAAACCACAGGTCCCAGGGTACCAGGGCATTGAGGCCTAAATGCACGAGCGGGTGGGCTTTGACGCTGAGCCCCTGGCAGATCCGGCTGAGCTGTTTGAGGCTCTGGGTCGGACGATTCTGTTGAGTGAGAATGGATTGGCAGACTTGGACCATTGTTGGTTGATGGAGGAAGGTTGATCGTTCAAGTTCCGTAATCACGCTGACAAGTTTTTCGAGTTCTTCATGGAGGGCGAGCACCCGGCCGAAAAGCGGGTGGATGGATCCCGAGAGGAGAAAATAGGTTCCGATATAAAGGGTCAGGGGAAGCAGCCAAAAATTCGGGGCCCCCATGAGGAGCGTCCAGAGTCCTAGGACGATGGTGAGACTCGTCAGCGCACATGCTGCCAAAATAATCAGCGGCAAATGCCTGATGGAGACGGGTGCTTCGAGCAAGGAAATGATGCGGGTTCCATTCAGCCGATCGGAGCTGATGAGTCGGTTGGCTAAAAGGCAGCGATCCCTCAAACGGGAGAGTGGAGTGAGTTCTTTGACCAATGTCTGCCTGGTTGTCCATGATAGCCCGTCCGATTCGGGAAGATTGGACTGGAAAAGCCAGGTGGCGACGCGGTGTTGACCTATGGAGGAAAAGGTGGTGTCGATCAAAGCCAGCAAGGAATGCGGACCCGTGAGGTCGAGGTCTATGGCGAATGGATGTCGCTCAGGGGCCCGGTGTTCGTAGGCGGATATGTGTGGCCAATCAAGTTGCAGTCGAGCCAGGCTGTCTTTTTTGATTTCCAACCAGAGCTGTAATCGATGCAACCGGGATTTCAATCGCTGGTGAAACCAGGATATAGTGAGAAATCCAATGAGGAAGACGAGCAGGAGTCCATTGCCGGTATGAAACCAGGCTTGTTGATACACTCCGATCGTGATGGCGGCTCCCGCGAGGAAAGTTCCCATTCTCCATCGGCTGAATTGCCGGCTGGCGAGGGTGCCTTTCGCCTGGATCTGCTCGGTGCGTTGAATGAGGCGAAGAATGGCCTGTTCTCGTCTATCAGTGGTGGTATGTTTCATAGGGCCTGCGGACATTAGCCGCTCTGGGTGATCCCGTCAATAACGTGGTATTTCGTGAAGGGCCGGTTGAACCATACAGTCAGGCGCGTTCTCATGGGAGAGAGCCCTCAACTCGCCCCTTGCTCCCCAGGGCTGGTGCCTATTTGAAGAGAACCTTCTGTGACTTTCCGCTGAGGATTGGGTGGCAGGAGTCGCTTACTTTTAAGAAACTTGTTAACGATGGAATAGTTCTTATGGATGCTGTTGCCTTTGAAATTACTATTCCCATTTCCGTGGATGCCGCTGAGTTAGCGGGGATTCTCGATTGCCAGGAATTTCTTGGAGCATGGGACGCGGAGGGATCCACCGTGCTGTATTGGAGTAAGAATGGAGCAGAGATTCTTCAGCAGGTCCGGTCGGCGATCAGCGTATTGGGTGTGGCTCTTCCGGAAGGGGCTCTCCGGTTTCATCCGGTGAAGGCTCAGGATTGGAATGCCACATGGGCCGCGTCTGTTCAGCCCATTCGCATTGGTCGTCGAATTGGCATTCGCCCGAGTTGGGCCACCATGGAGATGCCCGAGGATGGAGTGGAATTGATTATCGATCCCAAGCAGGCGTTCGGGACCGGTCATCATGCCACCACCCAAATGATTCTCGAATGGTTGGAAGGGGTCACGTGGGTTCCAGGCATGCGGGTGCTGGATGTGGGGACGGGGAGTGGGATTCTTGCCATGGCGGCATTGCGCCTGGGAGCGACCAGTGCGCTGGGAATTGATGTGGATACGACGGCGCTCGACTGTGCCAGGGAATACGCTGTGGTGAACAACATTCAAGAAGCATTGACGCTGTCCTCTGCCCAGTTGGCCACGCTTCCAGCCCAATCATTTGATGTCATTCTGGCCAACCTGGATCGCAGAACGATTCTTCACGTCATCGATCAATTTGCCAGGATGCGGGGTCCGCACACGCAGTTGGTGGTATCCGGGCTGCTGGAGGAAGATGAATCTGAGATTGTCCGGCGGTTTGAAGGTTGCGGATGGCGTCAACGCCATGTCAGGGGGTGGGATGGCTGGTTAGCCATTCAGTTTGGAGTCGCGTCTCCCGACTCGTCATCTTCGGGCTGAGACTCCAGGAATGCAATGAGCGCTTGGTAGGTGAGTTGCCGGACTTCCGCTTTCGACCCGGTGCCCTGATCTAGGTTTTTTCTCAACCAGACGGTTTCCGAAATATGCGTGGTCGCTTTGTTGCACAGTGTCCACATCTGATGGAGAAACTCGATGGGAAGGCCAACCTGGACGCCTTCTGATTCGATACGGTCATCCAAAATAGCCAGGAGATCTGAGATCGCCTCGTCAGCCCGATAGGGTTGGGAAGCAAATCCGAAGCTGGCATGTGCAGCTTCCTCCTGTTTGGCTTGTTCGACCAAGTCATGCATGTATTCCTTGAGCAGGCCAATGATACGTCCGGAAATTCGCATAGGGGTCGTGGGGGACTCTTTCTGGAATGGTTGATCAGATGAAAAGAAATTGTTTGAGATATGGGAATTTCGGTACTGATGATGAGGGAGAGCCCATCGTTTAATCATCGAAGAGGGTGTCGACGTCCGGCTTTACCACGCCGGGAGGGAGTCCGGGCTTCCAGTCTCCGTATTTTCCATCTGGACGATGGAAGTATTGATTGTGTTGCCGCTTGATGATCCAATCCTCACCGTCGGCCCACAATTGTCGAATTTCTTCCTGCTCCATGAATTCCGGCCTCCTGTCTTGTGAAGTCTACTAGGGGGAGATGTGATGCTGATGTATGCGATAAGGGTATCTTAAATAAAACCGTTCTCTTCGGGCAATTCACATTTTTGATGAAGAGCATTGGTGTGGGGAATTTCCTCTGAGGGGACTTTGGATCGTGCTAGAATCCGAAATGCACGCTCAGAGAGGGCAATCGACAATAATCACGTGAGAAAGCCTTTTGACTTCCACCTAGGTGCCGGCCTGCCATGATGTTGAAGCAGGGAACCATGAAAATTGCGGTGATTGGCGGGGGGCCGGCCGGTCTGATGGCTGCTGAGGCGGCCATTACCGAGGGCGCATGCGTGGATCTGTATGACGCCATGGCCTCTGTCGGTAGAAAATTTCTGCTAGCGGGGAAGGGTGGGCTCAACCTGACGCATTCTGAACCATTAGAGAGATTTCTTGCACGGTATGGCGCCCGGCAGGGACAATTCCAATCGTTGCTCGCCGGATTTGGCCCGGATGTGTTACGCGAGTGGGCTCATGAACTGGGTGTTGAGACGTTTATCGGAACATCCGGCCGGGTGTTTCCCACGGACCTCAAGTCTGCACCTCTTTTGCGCGCGTGGCTGCGCCGGTTGCGCCAGCACGGTATGGCGATTCACGTGCGGCATCGCTGGGGTGGTTGGACCGAGACCGGATCCCTCCGGTTTGCCACGCCGCAAGGAGATCGACTCGTTTCTGCTGATGCGGTGGTGTTGGCGTTGGGTGGTGGCAGTTGGTCCAGGTTCGGCTCAGATGGGGCATGGGTGCCGTTGCTCGCCGGGCGAGGTGTTTCCATTGAACCACTGAAGCCTGCGAATTGTGGGTTTGATGTTGCTTGGAGTCCGCATCTTCGCGGCCGCTATGCCGGTCATCCCGTGAAGCCGGTTGCCGTTGCGGGAACCACTCACGAGGGCGTTGAGTTCCGACAACAGGGCGAATTCGTTCTGACGGAGACCGGCATTGAGGGAGGGGTGATCTATGCGATTTCGGCATGGATACGCGACGAGATTTTGAAAACGGGCACGGCGCTTCTTCGATTGGATCTGGCGCCCGACCGTGATGTGTCGCGGCTCATTTCAGATTTATCACGCCCGCGTGGTTCACGCTCAATGGCTAGCCACCTACAGCGCCGGGTTGGTATTTCAGGGGTAAAAGCCGGCCTTCTGCGGGAATGTGTGTCAAAGCAAGACTTTGCTGACCCCGTGCTGCTCGGGGCGGCCATCAAATCGCTGCCCGTGCATCTCGTCGCGCCCCGCCCGTTGGAGGAAGCGATCAGCACGGCGGGCGGAGTAGCCTTCGAAGCCTTGGACCAGCGACTGATGATTCGTACCTTGCCGGGAGTATTTTGTGCGGGAGAGATGCTGGATTGGGAAGCCCCAACCGGTGGCTATCTTCTGACTGCTTGTTTTGCCAGTGGCTATGCTGCGGGTATTGGCGCCGCAAGATGGCTTCAATCGGCGCGGAACTCCACTTTGGTCACGTTCTGAC
>JBATLR010000399.1:0-2034 GCA_049289415.1 Nitrospirales bacterium | reverse complement strand
AAGTGCGGCATCTCAAACGGCCTGGGCTCTTATGGCACTCCTCCAAGCTGGAGAATCGGACTCCATTAGTGTTGTCCGGGGAGTCAATTGGCTCATTCGCCATCAACGTGAGAATGGAGTTTGGGATGAGCCGTTTCATACGGGTACCGGGTTCCCCAGGGTCTTTTATTTACGGTATCATGGATATTTTAAGTATTTCCCCGTCTGGGCCCTGGGTATGTACCGGAATGTAAAAATAACCGGGGAAGCAAGGGCCGATCAATTACGAAAGGCCGCACAAGTGGCCAGACGCCAGAGTAAGCTTGTGTAATTTCGGTCCTGACTGTCCGCCTTTTGCATATTTCCCATTCCCCGATGATGGCAGGAGCCTCCTCTGACCAGAATCGTCATATTGACTGCAACCCACGTAGAGTTTAACGCTGTTGGTCGGACTCTTCCCCTTGTGCGCTCTGCCAATCGCCCAGGGTATGCCGGACTAGAGAGTCAAGGCGCCTCAACTCATGTCTTGTTAGTGAAGACGGGAATAGGTCCAGGAAAGGCTGAAAGGGTTGCCCGGCAAGTTTTAGAGAACGAAACATGTGATGTCGTCATTTCTACTGGTTTTGCCGGCGCTCTCAATTCTTCCCCAATCGGATCGCTGGTGATCGGTCAAGAGGTTCTGTTGGGGCAGTCTAAAGAGATGTTCTCTGATTCTGATCTGCCACGAATTGTGTGTCATCCTGAGTGGGTCAAGGCGGCATTAAAGGTCCAATTGATGGATGGGTGCCTTCTTCAAGGTGGTCGGTTTGTAACGACGGATCGAGTGCTGACAAAGGCTTCACAAAAACGTATTCTGGGGGAACGGACTGGAGCGATGGCTGTTGATATGGAGAGTGGAGCTATAGGCGAAGTGGCGAAGCAGTACGGTTTCCCTTTTCTGATTATTCGTGCGATTTCTGATGGTATTAACGAGGATTTGCCGGTAGACTTCAATATGTTTCTCAAGCCATTTGGGTGGGTTGGAGGTATAGGACAGGTCCTATCCTCACCTCGATGTTGGGAGGGATTTTTTCGGTTGTATCGGAATTCGAGGCAGGCAGGAATCCAACTTTCTAGTTTTTTTGAAATTTTTTTCCCGATTGTTTCAACCCCTACTTTCTCCATGGCTATCAATAAATCTGGCGCGGAAATTCCATGATATTATTGCAACATATTGGGAAACGGACTCTTTTCTTAATAGAAGAAATGGGGGCCATGTTTGTGTTTTTGATACGGACGTTTGGATGGTTGTTCCGACCACCGGTGAGAATCGCTCAAATTATCAAGCAAATGCATTTTGTGGGTTTCAAGTCGTCTTTTGTTGTGATTCTGACGGCCTTATTTACCGGGATGGTGTTAGCTCTTCAAGGGTACTATTCTCTGAGAAAGTTTGGGTCTGAAGGTTTGCTAGGGTCTGCTGTGGCGATAAGCATGATCCGTGAGCTAGGTCCGGTATTAGCGTCATTGATGGTGACGGCTCGCGCGGGATCAGCCATGACCGCAGAAATCGGGATTATGCGTATTACCGAGCAAATTGACGCATTGGAGACCATGGCGATCAATTCTTTGCAGTATTTGATTACTCCTAAGGTTGTTGCGTCGCTTATATCGGTACCCTTGTTGGTGGCTATGTTTGACGTGGTAGGAATTTGGGGAGGGTATCTGGTGGGGGTCAAGTTGCTCGGAGTCAGCGGGGGATCCTATTGGAGTTCCATCGAATCAGCGGTGGAATGGAAAGATGTCTATGGGGGGATCTTAAAGTCGATTAGTTTTGGTCTGATTATCAGCTGGGTCTGCTGCTATAAGGGGTATTACACGAGAATGAGTGCCGAGGGTCTAGGAAAAGCTACCACTGAATCTGTGGTCTTGGCGGCCGTTCTTATTTTGGTGTGGGACTATTTTTTAACCTCTGTCCTTATGTAACGTTAGGCATGTCTACAAGTCTACCGATTGTCATTAAACTGGAGGGGGTGGAAAAGACCTTAGGCGGACAACCTGTGCTCAAAGGGGTTACTC
>JBATLR010000398.1:0-1985 GCA_049289415.1 Nitrospirales bacterium | reverse complement strand
ATTCTGTTACCGAGCTCCCTCTGCTCAGCACTATCGGTATTCGGCAGGGGATCGTGTATTGGGCACTGTTCCGTTGGGAGAATCAGCAGATGGTGTGCGTAAAAGAGTCACAAATTGGTGACATCATTGAGATTTGTGGCGGTCTGACCGAGCCGACCATTGTGCTCGGAGATGGGTGGATGCAGAACCGGGCGACTCTCCTTTCAAAAGGGTTTTCCCTTGTCGAAGCTCCTCCCGATGAGCAATGGCCATCAGCCAGAGGGATTGGAATGGCAGGACGGGTCCTGCTGGAGCGAGGGGCTCTCCTTCCACTAGGCTGCACTCCACATTATATTCAGCCATCGTATGCAGAAATATCGAAAACAATAAGCTTGAATCCCATCGGGTGAGACTTTTGGGGTACCTGTTCGTATGAAATCAATAGAGGAGTGGAAGCATGGACACAAATGACCCTGTCGTGGGAAGGGAACTATCACACAATGAGGGTATTCGATTGGCCACATTGGCTGATTTGGACGCATTGGTGAGTCTAGAAGAGTCCTGTTTTTCTGTCCCCTGGTCGAAGAAAAGTTTTGGAGCCGAATTGCACGGGAATGCCTTTAGCCAAATTCTTGTTATTCCAGGTCCAAAGGAGCAACCGGAAATTCCCTTGCTGGCCTATAGCTGCGTGTGGGTGATCTTTGAAGAAATCCGCTTTTTAAATCTGGCGGTTCACCATCATTTCCGTGGACAGGGATTGGCTAAGCAATTAATTCTACAAGCTTTATGCATCGGGAGTGCTCAGGGATGTTGTCGGGGGATGTTAGAGGTTCGGAACTCTAATCAGGTGGCAAAACGTCTCTATAAGGGCTTTGGATTTGAGGAATATGGCAGAAGAAGTTCCTACTATACGAATCCAAGTGAGGATGCTATCCTTATGATTCTGGAGCCTCTGTTCAAGCCCAAATCTGACAAAAATGATCTCCTGGGAATCCCGGCCGAATGTAAATAAGAAACCCTCACCAGTTCAACATTCACTACTAACACAGGAGGGCACCGATGGTGACGGACGAACAAATCGCCGAAAATTTGCGGGCATCCAATGTGGAGTATCAGGAGTTGGAGGAATCCCATCACCGGTTGGATCTGGAGCTCCAGCAGTTATTGAAACACCATGTGTTGACTCCTCAGGAAGAAATTCTTAAAAAACATTTACAGAAGGAAAAGCTTGGCAAGAAAGATCGAATGGCCGCTCTGATTCGTGAACATCGTGCCTCATGTGATAATGCCAAAACACCTGGATAATCCGAACGGCTGCTTCGCACCTTAAGTCCCACTTTCAAATGGCTGCTTTTTCCCCTACCATGGCCATGAATGCGGTGGTGCATCCCCTTCAGCGCCACATTCGTGATATTAAACGCCGGTTATTGATCGTGGGAGCCACGATCATGGTGTTTTTTGTTATAGCGTTTTCTTACTCTTCCATTCTCATCGACTGGTTCAAGCGGCCCTTTGAAGATGATCTGATTTTTTACGCTCCGGCAGAGGCATTATTTGCCTCCATAAAAATTTCTTTTATGGCGGCGGTGATTGCCAGTGTCCCTATCATTCTGTACCAATTTTGGAAGTTTATTGAGCCGGCGTTGCTTCAGAAGGAGCAACGATGGGCCGTGCCGCTTTTCTTCCTCGGTTTGGGGTTTTTCCTTCTGGGGTTGGGCTTTTGCAATATGGTGATCCTGCCGTTGGTCATCAACTTTTTTGTCACGTTTGGCATGGATCGAGCCATTACTCCAGAATTAGCTGTTGGCACCTATGTCGATTTTAACGTCAAATTTCTTCTGGCGTTTGGCTTTGCGTTTGAAATTCCACTGGTGCTTTCTCTTTTGGCCCGTGTGGGTGTCATTCAAGCATCTGTCCTTATTCGGTTCCGCAAGCATGCCGCTCTGGTGGCGTTGATTCTTTCTGCGGTGATCACCCCGGACGCGACAATGTTCACCATGTTATTA
>JBATLR010000397.1:0-4649 GCA_049289415.1 Nitrospirales bacterium | reverse complement strand
ACAAAGGAATCGGAATGGGCCTTACCAATTCTTGTAGAGGAAGGGTACCGCTATGATTCCAGTATTATGGCCGTCGTCCACGATTACTATGGAATTCCTGGGGCCATCCCAACCATTCACCCCATCTCCACCGATTCGGGGCCCATTTGGGAGGTCCCACCTTCGACTTGTAAATGGGCCGGGATGACCTTTCCGGTTGCGGGAGGGGGATATTTTCGTCTATTTCCCTATCGGTTGCTCAAGCCACTCCTGCAGCGAATCGAATCACAGGGGCATCCGCTTATTATGTACCTCCATCCGTGGGAGTTGGATCCTGCTCAACCCCGTATGAGGGGCTCCAGGCTTTCAGAGTTTCGTCATTACTTGAATCTCGAAAAGGTTCATGGTCGTCTCATTCAACTCATTCAGGATTTTCCCTTCGGGTCGTATCGCAATCTCATTCCCTTCTAATTGGTAAACGGTGTTTGTTGACAAATCACCCACATTCTCTATCCAAGGATTTTTGTTGTGTTAAAGGTGTGTTGATGAAATTGATAGGAGAATGTTACCTCTGTTCCTCAATTGGCTAACACTCCCATCTTCCCCTTTTAGTCGGTCCATCTCTCTATTTCAAATCTCCCCAAATCTTCTGGGGTGAGTGGCAAACTAAGCCCCCCCATCAGTCCTCGTGGACTTCGTTGTTTCTCGTCATGAACTTCAGGCAAGGCAGCAACATAATCATTGAGTCTAAATTTTTTTTAGACTTGTGGCTTATTTTTTCATTTTTTTGACCGATAAATAACATTATGCATGGTTTTATCAGTTGTTTCCCTTGTCTTGAGATTGGGAGGCGACCGTGGCAGCACTGTTCAGAGCCAGCGGTGGGGTGGGCTTGACTAGATGGGGAGGATGTGAATTAGAACATGCGAAATCAAAACGTCTTTCGTCCGGGTATGGTTTTACTTTGCTTGGCCATCGCTTACCCTACGAGTCTTGTTTCAGCCGCATTCACTTTGGAATCCTCCGTGAACCTCACTCAAACATATACGGACAATCTTTTTTACAATGATAAGGACAGAGAGGATGATTTTGGAACCTTAATCGGACCCAACCTGGCCCTTAAATATGACAGCCCTGATATTGTGATTGGCGGGACGTATTTCGGCAGACTTGCCGCATTTGTTAATCACCCTGATCAAAATCGCTATATTCAAAACGTCAACATTCTGTTGGATCTTCCTTTTCTGACTAAACGATATAAGAAGTTGTCAGTGACCGTTGATGAGACCATGAATTTTACCCCTCAATTGGATGCGTTCTCGCTGTCTGGAGCGCAGGATGCCTCTACTACGTATTCCGGGAGAGGGGGAACTGTGTCTGGAGGTACGGGAGGAAGCGGAGGCGCCGCCGGAGGAGCCTTGGGTGGATCGGGATTTTCACAAGGGACCGGTGGCACTCAGGGGGTGTTTACTTCCCGGGCCAGCGCGTTTTCGAATTTTTCCGGAATTACCTTAGCCTATGCCATGACGCCTTCGGTAACCCCGACATTTACTTACAATAACCGATACCTCCATTTTTTTTCGAGTGGGTTTCAAGATTCTGTGTCACATATCGGAAAATTTTCCGTGCCCTATGGTGAGTCTGAGCAAACTACGATCATCCCTTCCTATACCTACCTGCAAACAGACTATCTTGGCACACCGACTCAGGTCACCATTTCAGATAAATTGATATCCCACCAGCCTCGATTGGCCATTTCCTATAAATTCACTCCCTTGTTGGCGGGATCTATTCAGGGGGGGGCGACCTTTAGCAAGCAAATCGGTGCGGAGGAGACCCAGGAGAATGGAGTCACCAGAAAAAAACTTTCCGATAAATGGCAGACTCGATTCACCGGCGGAGCGACGGTTACAAAAATTTATCGAAACGGAAATCTTTCCCTGAGTGCGTATCAAACTATTGGGGGTGGGGGAGGATTGGCCTCTCAAGCGGCCAGTACGCAAACTCTTACAGGAAGGATTCAACATAACCTGAGTACAAAGTTGAGTGGCTTTGGATCCCTCGGTTATGCCAGGAACAAATCGACTGGAGGCGGTAGTGCCTTCGATACGAATACCTATCGGGTTCAGGCAGGGATCTCGTATTCCTTTCTGAGCTGGCTGTCCGGCAATTTCAACTACTCCCATATTAATCAGAAATCAAACGGTTTGGCGGTCGGTGACATTAAAGTTAATCAGTTCTTTATTGGGTTAACGGCCTTTGCCGATCCCTGGGTGCTGATGCGATAAGCATGGGTCCAGTAAATTTACAGAATTGGGATCAAAAAATCCTTTCGTTGCCAATGCCATCAAGATTTATCCTGCCCACACCATTCCATATTCCATCAATATGGTCAATCGGGTGCCTGGATAGGAATTCATTGACCATACCTCTAACCGGGCCCCTCTGTGGATTTGGTCATATTCTTCGATACTCATCTTCAATTCATCTCTCGAATTAGCCGATAGATTTTTAAAAGCGTTATCTGTGTAACATCAGGATCCTCTCATTCAAACCTAGAACCTGTGGAAGGCTTGCTAATTGGGAACAGGCAGGAATCCTGGTGGCAAGTCATGGCTGAGAAAACCCCTGGTCCCGATTTTGGTGGGGGATGATCCCTGGGTAAGGAAAATGATGTGTGAATAATCGTGAACGCTCGCTACGGATTTCCTTATTAAGAATTGTATGAAAGTCTGAGTATGAATATTTTGCTGCTAGCTCCCCATCCCTTTTATCAAGATCGAGGGACTCCCATTGCGGTCAATCTTGTCCTCAAGGTGTTATCAGAACGTGGGGATACGATTGATGTCCTTACGTTTCATGAAGGAAGAGAGGTGGACTATCCGCACGTCAATATCTACCGAATACCCGCGTGGCCTTTTCTTCGCAACATTCGGCCGGGATTTTCATGGAAGAAGTTAGTGTGCGATGGCCTGCTATGTGCCAAGATGATGGTTCTTCTTTGTAAGAAACGGTACCACCTGATCCATGCCGTAGAAGAATCGGCCTTTCTCGCGCTTGGCGTGAATTGGATAGCACGTATTCCCTACCTCTATGACATGGACTCCTCGTTGGCCCAACAAATGATTGAGAAATATCCTCGCCTGGCTTGTCTGTCACAGGCGTTCATGCTTTGTGAACGCCGGGTTGTACAGGCTGCTTCTGTCGTGATGCCCGTGTGTGAAGCCTTAGTGAAGCGCATTGAACCGTATCACCCGTCAAAAATTATGCTCCTTGAAGACGTCCCCCTTCTTAGGGAATCGACAGATTCCTCCTTCATGGCGAAAGAGGATCTCAAAGCTTCGGGCATACGGATTTTATATGTTGGGAATCTGGAAACCTATCAAGGAATCGATTTGTTATTGGATAGCTTCGCTCTGGCTTTGAAAGAAGCCCCCCAGAGCACGCTATTCATTGTAGGCGGTGAAAAAGACAATAGAGATTTCTACCATCATAAAGCAGAGAGTTTAGGCATCGACCCGAACGTTTACTTTCTTGGTCCCCGGCCTCTTGATCAATTGTCTTCGTATCTGTCGCAAGCAGATATTTTGGTGTCTCCAAGGATTAAAGGGAATAATACTCCGATGAAATTGTATTCCTATCTTGCCAGCGGGAAAGCGGTTTTAGCTACAAATTTGGTGACCCATACCCAAGTCATCAATAGTCGAGTGGCCATGTTAGCCGACCCGACCCCGGAACCGTTTGCTGAAGGGATGGTTCAACTTATTAAGAACCAAGAGTTACGACGAACTTTGGGTCTGGCAGCCCAAAAACTGGTCGAAGAAAAATACAGCTTTCCGGCATTTCGAATGAAATTGAACGCTGCGTATGATTATCTCCGTGAAACTGTACGGCAGACTTCCCGAACTTGTTAGAGAGTCTGGTTCTCTTAATCCTAAGGCCCAATGATGACCAGAAATTTACCTCGCTTGGCGAATGCCCGATACGATGTCGCGGTGGTGGGCGGAGGAATTTATGGGGCATGTGTGGCCTGGGATGCGAGCCTTCGTGGATTATCAGTGGTGCTGCTGGAACAAGGGGATATTGGTTCAGGGACATCGGCCAATAGCTTAAAGATTATTCATGGAGGATTCAGATATTTACAGCATGGGGATTTTACGCGAATGCGGGAATCAATCCAGGAGCAAATGGCTCTTATGCGCATTGCCCCCCATTTGGTCCATCCCTTGCCGGTCCTGATTCCCACCTATGGGCATGGGCTGCGAGGAAAAGAGGTCTTTGCTTGTGCCCTAGCGATCAATGATCTCATCGGGTTTGACCGAAACCGATTGGATGATCCTCAAAAACATATTCCACGGGGACGAATTCTCTCTCGAAGTCGGGTTCTGGAGCTGTTACCGAATATTCCTGACGCCCATCTGACGGGTGGTGGAGTGTTTCATGACGGCATGGTGTACAACTCAGAACGATTGCTCCTGTCATTTCTCCATTCTGCCGAATCGATGGGAGCGGAAGTGGCGAACTATGTCAAGGTGGTGGGATATCTCAAAACGAACGATCAGGTTCGGGGGCTGGAAGCGGAGGATCGGCTATCAGGAGAGCGTTTCCAGGTCGAGGCCAACGTGGTGGTGAATGCGTGCGGCCCCTGGTTGGATCAAACGGAAGACATG
>JBATLR010000396.1:0-11501 GCA_049289415.1 Nitrospirales bacterium | reverse complement strand
TTCAGAAAACCTTCCATCAAGAACGCAGAGCAGGCGAGGAATAAATTTATAAGCTAGTAGACCATCTTTCCTTCCGCCACCATCACCACCTGGCCTCCCACTTTAATTTCCTTAATCACATCATCATCAGAAAAAATCTGCACCAAAATACGGGACGGCCGGTCAATTTCATACCCTTGCTCCATAACCACTTCAGTCGTCGGGCCAACTTCTACGACTCCATTCTTGACTAAATAGGCACCAAGGGCACCACTTGCGCTGCCTGTGGCAGGGTCCTCCGAAATACCAATGGGATCGGCAAACATTCTCGTGTGGACAGTGGCGCTTTCCTCCACTGTCATCGTTGTAAAGATCATAATTCCATTAGCCCCAAATCGAGCACAAATCTCTAAAACTTCAGAATGATCAACCTCCATGGATTTTGCGGCTGTCAGGCTTCGAATGGGCACAATTAGTACCGGCAATCCTGTCGATACCAATTCAACAGGGAAAAGGGTATCGGCAATGAGCGATCTGTGAATTCCCAAAGCCTTGGCAATATCATAAATGGCTTCCGCCTGTGTGATGACATCTATAAATTGCGGAGAGGGTTGCGACATAATGACCTGTTCAATTTGTCCTTTCAGGACAATAAGGTCAAGCGCATACAGGCCTAGGGTACATTCATAAAAAACCTTCGTCACGGGCTCCTGCAAGGCAAGATGCTTTAGTGTTCCAAGAACATAAAATGTTCCCAAAATTGGATGGCCTGCAAACGGAATTTCTTGAAGAGGGGTAAAGATTCTCACCTTGGCGGCAGCCTTGGAGTCGGTGGGCGGGAGGACAAACACCGTTTCAGACAAATTCATTTCACGCGCAATTTGTTGAAACTCCCGCTCGCTAAGGTCTCCTGCGGATGGAAACACTGCCAAAGGATTGCCGCCGAAAGGCTCACTTGTAAATACATCAACCTGATAAAATTGAAGCCAGTTTTTAGAAGAATCCATAATCAACTTGAAAACATTTCAGGTGGGATTAAATACATGTTAGACGAATCTCAAAACCACAAAACTATACAGGGCATTACATCATAATAGGATATAGGGAAATTTTACTGCCCTCCTGTAACCATGCATTCTTCATAAGCACTTTGCCAGCCAGGAACTCCTCTCCCTCCCATTCTCCCATCAGTTATCTTTTCACACATTAACGAATCGTTTTCTTTTTTTTGTTGACTGAATGTCTCTTGGCTTTCCAAAGTTCCAGAACACCCTATAGGTCCCATCAACAACAAAGAAAAGATCAGCCCTCTTACTGTTTTCACCAGCATAACCTCCAAATTCTTGATTGGTTCGGTGGGTCTGGACCGTCCACCTCCCCATTAACTCCTTTTATGAAATATTCCAACAATTTACGCTATTAACGGGATCACCTCATAAGAACGTGCCAAGGGATTGCGCACAAAGTCCTCCACATAGTTTTGCAGGGACCCATTTCGATACAATCGATTATTGGCAAACTTCGTACTAATTTTTGGCAAAATCCTGACCTTCACTCCGGTCTTACTTACAAAGTCGTCAACATGAACCCCGGCAATATCGCGATTCGGACCTCTTCCGGACTCCACAATACATTGAGGAACATAAATATATTTCTCTTTTGCCAGCCGTTTGGCAATGTCATTCAACGTCAAAAGAACCGTACAATCAGAATCCCCTCCAAGGGTGGCATTGGGAACATGGAGAAACCTTGCTCGATTTTTCCTGAACATAGACAATATCCGATACACACTTCCCGCCATGACGACCGAATCCCGTTTTTCTAATTCCAAAGAGTCAAATAAACTAAGAATTCGCTTTCGGTTCAAAAAAGCCGTCACATAGGCTTCAGTATGAATGGTCGTAAAATTTGGAAGGCCGGCATCGTATATCTTTTCCGCCTCAACAGCAAGATATTTTCGACCTTGCCTCATCACACGACTTGTTGCCTCTTGAATTCCGCCCACCGGCGTCAAACATCCCATCCAGAGTACACACCGAGAATTGATTCGGGAAATCGTTTTCGCATCTGCAGACATCGTGTTTTCATCAAAGGCATAAAAATTTGCAGAAGAAACTGCAGGACCATCCAAAACCTTCATCAGATGTTTAACAGATGGAGCATGCGGCATCAGCTTTTGTCGATACTCCCCAAGGGTAATGACGGATAACTCAAAATTTATTCTCCCGGGATATTGCTCGACCAACCGATGAATCTTGGGGACATGGACAAAACCAACCGTGAAAAATTGAATGCTTTTATCGGTAAATTTCAAAAAATCTTCGATCCATTCCATGGCTTTTGGATGAAGAAACAAATCCGTCCATTCCATGTATTCATTACCGCCCAGGCACCAGAACTGAAGAGGATCTGTTGGCTTAGAGTTAATATAATTCAACATAAACTGCCAGTCTTCCTGGGATGTTTTGGGTGGGTCCAGCGTCTCTCGGTAGGAATGGTCTAATTCATAACAAAATGCACATTTAACCGGACATTCTTTCCCTAAGCTCAACGGAATTTTCCCTGCATCAATTTCCCGCTTCAACACATCGCGGTAATCCTGGCTGGCAAATAACTTTGGAGCTTCTAATATGGGGAGTTCACGCAGCATTGTCAAAATTTCTAAGAAAAAGACCGCCTGAGGTTAGATCTGAAATCCAATTGACAGTATCACTGCTCTTTTGAAACACTTGAGCATATCAATCAGGCTGCTGAGCATCATAAAACCTTCTGATGAAAAATTCATGATTTCCTCAAGCGACCCAAACTCGATGACCGTCGAACAGGCGCTGCTGCTCCTAAATCTAACAGAGCCATTTTCGCCTGAGGCCTTACAGCAACGATATGAAGAAGCCAGGCGAGTCTGGTATCCGTCACGTTACGCAGGCCTCACCAATAATCCAGCGAAGTATATGGAAATGTACAAAAAGGGAGAGGCCAAAACTAAGGAAGTTCATGCAGCCTATCAAATTCTATCCGATCATCTGCTGAATAGCCGTCCGTCTCGACAACAGGATGATCACGGAGCAGCATGACTGACCACACGGGACATTCCTGGCTCACCTTTTGAATTTTTCTCGGAAGGCGCATTAGACACAGGCCAGGTAATGAGACCTTGAACCCCATCAGTTCGTGGTTCATCCTGCCCGGCTTTCATCGCATAGATCTGGGGCAGGTAATTCGTACCGAATTTAGAAATATAGAGGAATACATGTTCACGAGCATTGACTCTAACAGCCCATGGCTCAAAATCCTTCTGATAAAACTCCTCTGCCAATTGCATCGCCTCCAAACAAGTAATCCCACCTGGTTCTTTCAGTGTGTAATAGTAATCGAGAGGCATATCATACTCTTCCTGCTTATGAATGGTGATACCAAACTTATCAGGATTCCGAACCATTGGTGTATGTCGGTAGGCCACAAAATAAAACAATTCCACCGAATGAATATACCGTTTATTTTCCAGGAGAAATTCTCGTGTTTCCTCCGCTTCATCCCGTGTTTCACCTGGAAATCCATAAAAAGCCATTACATGATTCCAAATCCCGGCTTTTGCGGCCTCTCGTAGATTATTTTCAATCACCGCCTTTTTCGCATGCTTATCCATGAGCTCCAACACACGCTCATTTGCCGATTCCATTCCATAATACAGGGTGCAACATCCCGCTTGAACGGCTTGCTTCCATATTTCAGGATCCTGCAATGACTCTTCAAACCGGATTAAAGTCGTCCATTTTATCCCCACCTGCTCCTCAATCAACAATTGCGATACTTTTTTCAATAACGCGGGAGGATAGGATTCATCTGAAAATAAAAAGTGCTCTACCTGATATTTCTCTTTCAATGCTTTGATTTCTCGGACTACATCATGCGCGGGTTTTCCACGGTACTGGTCGAAATATCCCTGTCCATGATCACAAAAGGTACATCGTCCCCAGTAACATCCTCGCGTGGCCAAGTACGGTAAAATTCGAACCGGGACAAAATAGGCATCCAACGGTAACCCCTCAAAATCCGGAAGAGGCAAGGCCGTCGTCTTTTCGGTATATATTTCATCATTCACACGGACCTCCCCTTCTTGATGCCACATCAAGTTAGGGACCTTGCCCCAGTCTCGTTCACCCGCCAGCGCTTCCAGCAACCAAACCAACGCATGTTCGCCTTCATACAAAATGGCCGAATCAAAGACTTGCGTGAAAAATTGCTTCCGTTTTGGGAAATCATCTTTTAACCGGGTAATCACGTTGCCACCCACAGTCACATGAATGTCAGGAAATTCCTCTTTAATCATTTTACAAAAGGTCATACCCGCCAGGAGTTGCATTTGGGTTCCGACGGAAACTCCTATCACTTCGGGTTGTTCTTTCTGAATAGCAGGAAGCACTAACTGACGGCACACATCCCGATACACGTTAACAAGATCGTCATCCAGGCATGCCAACACTTCAGTCGAAACTCCCGAGCGATACCCCAGATTACTTTCCATGGGATAGAATACGAGGGAAGCGGGGAAATAGGCGGCAGAAATAAATTGCATAACATCGCGAAATGTTTTTAAGGCCCATTCCAGTTTTTCTGCATCATAAAATGACTCACCTCGCACAATGGCTTTGGCCTCTATAGCTCGTTCAGCCAATTCCATTACATCTATAGCATCTTGCGATGTCAAACACGCCAGTCGGTCTCGTTCCAAATCGGTCAATTCATTGCGGGCGTTCCGTTCGTTCAAACCTCGCCGCTGCTGATCCATTCGAAGCTGTAGCCAGATTAAAAAGGTATCACTGAAAAACCAGTCGTACATTTCAATGTTGACATCTTTCTGTACCACCTCATGGCCATAGGAGCGGAGTACGGCAGTCAGACTGGGTAGAGCAAGGTATGGAGCGGTAGGAACCCATTCCGGAGGAAAGAGCAGCATCGTTTTAAAAGTCCGCCTGGATTTATCGGTCGAACCACCACGCTCGATTTCAATTAAGGTATCAGTCATAGGGTCAACGCTCCTGACGTTAGACAGAGGCTAATTTCGTTGAGGAATCGTGCGAGTCGAGCCGAAATTGCAGCGAAGGTAATTTATTGGTTCCGAAATGGGCCACGTATAAAAATACATACTCCCGCACGAAAATTTTTAAATCCCACCCAGCATAATGATTTTGCTCAAATTCCTCGAATACCCGTTCGGCATCCTCAATACTTAAACCTTCTTTCACCGTAAAATAGTAATCCAAGGCCAAATCCCATTCCGGGTTTTTATAATAGGTGATGCCAAATTTTTCAGGATTCTTTGCGACGGGGGTATGTTTGCTCAAATCAAAGGTCCCAAATCCAATCGAATGGACGTGTTCTCGATTATCTTCTAAAAATTGAATAGAGAATTTGGCCTCTTGGTAAGTTTCCCCTGGGAATCCAAAAAATCCCATGACATGATTCCAAACCCCGTGTCTAGAGGACAACTCCAAGCTTCGCTGGATCACCTCGGTCGTGGTCGCCTTATCCATGAGTTGAAGCACGCGCTCACTTCCAGATTCATAGCCCATATGAAGGAATTTACATCCCGATGTCCTGGCATCCGCCCAAACTTGGTCCTCAAGAAGACTCTTTTCGAAACGGATATGTGTGGTCCAGGC
Source organism: Nitrospirales bacterium (assembly GCA_049289415.1). Taxonomy (GTDB): domain Bacteria; phylum Nitrospirota; class Nitrospiria; order Nitrospirales; family UBA8639; genus Nitrospira_E. The sequence continues at coordinate 5,859 of JBATLR010000396.1, read as the reverse complement.
AATATCCAAATTCGACTCAATCAATTTCTTGGTGAGCTTCCGAAATAAGGCAGGGGGATAGGACTCATCTGTAAAATGAAAATTTCGGGCCTGATACTTATTTTTCAAATAGGTGAGTTCTTCAATAATCTGCCAATCCCTTTTGGTCCGATACCCTGCTGTATAGCCCTCACCATGATCACAGAACTCACACCGCCCCCAGTAACATCCGCGAGTGGCTAAATAGGGAAGAATCGGCTCAGGTACAAAGTATTTCTCTAGTGGCAATCCGTCGAAATCTGGAGGAGGTAACTCGCCCATATTTTCGGCGTAAGATTCGGAATTCACATGAATCCCCGCTGCATCTCTGAACAGTAAATTAGGAACATGTGATAAATCCCCATCCGAGGCTATGGCTTCCACTAATCGCAACAGGGCAGTTTCACCTTCATAGACAATCGCGCTATCAAATAATGCGAAGAGATTTGGGATATCTGGGAGCACTTCTCTCAGGCGGGTGACAGTATTACCTCCGATGGTCACATGAATATCGGGGAATTGCTCCTTAATGAGTGCACAAAATGTCATAGAGGAAAACAATTGCTGTCGAAGAACAATTGAAATCCCAATGACATCAGGCTTTTCGGCCAGAATGGCCGGCTTCAGAATTTCCTCAAACACATCCCGATAGATATTGACTTGAGTATCTTCAACGGCCTCAAGCACTTCAGACGACATAAACAGTTTATAGGATAAATCGGTTTCCATCGGAGGCATGCAGATTCTTGCGGGGGCATACACCAAGGATATCGTGGCCGTCACTTCCCTGAATGTGTTCATCACCCATTCCAGCTTGTCACTTTCGTAAAACTCTTGGGTTCGAACAATTTCCTTTGCTTTCTCGGCTCTTTCAGCTAAATCGCTGATGTAGCCTCGGGTACAATTGCAGAGAGCTAACTGAAGGTCCACTTCCTCATCCGTTAACTCACGACTCTTCCTAATCTTTTTGAGACGATCAAGTTGCTGGGGAACTTTTTTAAGAATGCGACGAAGGAAGTCCCGGCTAAAATACCAGTCGTACATTTCTAGATTGACATCTTTTTGGACTACGTCATGGCCGGCTGATCGAAGAAAAGCCGTTAAGGTCGGAAGGCTCAGATAGGGTTCTGAGGGGTACCAGTCTGGGGGAAAGACCAACAGAATCTTGGCCTTGCTGGTTGACTCTTTGGAATCAGTAGTTCTTGGCAATTGAATCTTAGAGGGGCGAATCAACCCACCTTTATCATAATTTATCCTCATTTTAACACCCTAGGTAAAATTATTTATTCGCATTTAAGTCAATCAAACCGAGATCATGAACAACCTATAATTCATCCCTATTTCTTATTAAAAAATAACTCATTAATTTTTATTAGTTTTTTTCATTAGATAGATTCACCATTCTAAGTCCTTGAAAAAACCATGGTCAAGGCCAATCTCACGGTCAAAGAGTATTGAAAGAAATTAATATTTGACCGAATAATATCTTCATATTAAAATCAATCATCTGCCCTTGGAATTCCTTCCTTGTCTGGTAGCGTACTCTTCATCAACAACTCTAAAATTTCTTAGGATCCCTAAGAAATGGCTGTGAGGAAATAACCATGAGCAATACAATCATGCCTGAATGTCGCAACTGGATGTCGTACTTAATGGATTCGCTAGTCAATTCTGGAACGATGCCCTCATGGGAAGCCCTCCAATATCTAGTGACGAACCTTCTAGGTGAGGCTCCAAATCCCCACCTCCATCAAAGCAAATCGCCTTATGAAACGACACAACAACTCCTCCATCGTATTTATGGACCAATCGTTGAAGCCGCCTCCCGCACGGTTGAGCTTCCTGCCCAAGCCATGATTCATATGTTTACAGATATCAGTCTCATGGGGAAATCGGCAGTCTTGGTGGTGTATTTTCCAGGACAAAACGCTCCCCACCGATTGTTGCTATTGGACTCGGTTCCCGCCTGGGACTTGGTTTTTGAAAATTCCTCTGCGTTTGATAATTGGGCTGAAGAACGATATCTATGGATCGTGAAAGCCCTTCAGAGCATTAGCCACCCCATTGAATCTTCAATGCTTGAATGCCCCGACAACCTCCAACCGATCCTGGTCTAATCTAAGCATGCTTATCAGGACGTAGACGGTAGAGCGAAGTTGGCAGAATTTCCCCCGCTATTGCGACAATAAGGAAGCCTTGGCTAAAACGCTACCAGCCCGGGACAATATTTTTCATGGGTTTCATTGAAAGCACGCTGCCCCAAGGAAAAAAGAAAGTCTCACGTAGATGGGACATTCACAACCGGCATTTCTAGCCAGACAAGTCCTTTCCTTTGTCAGACTTGACAGTCCACGTGACGAGGCGCTATCCATGAAACATTACGATACAACATGAGGTAACTATGCCAATCAATGTGTTACTCAAAAACTCCCCGCGAGGGCGCGGTCCAGAGCCAAGCCAGGTTCTCTTAAAAGAAATTCAGGAATTACCAGAAGGTGAAGAGCGGACAAAAGAAGCGGATTTGGCAGCTCAAGAAATTCAGGCCTTATGGGAATCTCAAGAAATCGGGATCAGCCGTTGGTCGGGTGAAAGTGGCCAGCGGTATTCTGATCCGGATTAGCACTCGTAGATTTCAGACCAACTTCCTAACACTCCTCCGGTCCCTCCCCCAAAGGTTTAATAGACGGATCCTGCCACTCTCAAAAAAAGCGAAAGTCAAAATTCTCCATATCCTCAAGTAGGGTCATAGGACAAGTTTGGGGAAAGCCAGCGTTCCACCACCGAAACCTCCATCCCTTTCCGCTTGGCATAATCTTGGATTTGATCCTGCTGCACTTTTCCAACGGAAAAGTATTTGGCTTGGGGATGCGCAAAATAGAAACCACTGACTGACGCAGCCGGATACATGGCAAAGGATTCGGTAAGCTGAATACCTACGGTTTTCTCAACCTGCAACAACTCAAACAAATGCTGTTTCTCAGTATGGTCTGGACAGGCCGGATACCCCGGCGCGGGGCGAATTCCACGATACTTTTCTTGAATGAGCTCCTCGTTGGTCAATTGCTCATCTTGGCCAAATCCCCATTCCTGCCGTACTTCACGGTGGAGCCATTCGGCAAAGGCCTCGGCTAATCGATCGGCCAAAGCCTTAGCCATAATAGCGTTATAGTCATCATGATCCTGTTCAAACCGCTGACAGAGGGCTTCGATCCCGAGGCCGGCCGTGACTGCAAACCCACCAATATAGTCCGCCTTTCCACTGGACTGCGGGGCCACAAAATCAGCCAATGCATAATAAAAATCCCCTTGAGGCTTTTCTATTTGCTGGCGCAAAGTATGAAAGACTGACACACCCTCCGAACGCGTCTCATCTTTGTAGATGATAATGTCATCGCCCTGACTATTGGCTGGAAACAATCCATAGACACCTTTGGCCGTAAGCAATTTTCGATCAATGATTTCTTGCAAGAGCTTTTGAGCATCGTCAAAGAGTTCTTTGGCTTTTGGCCCAACCACGGAGTCTTCAAAAATTTTCGGAAATTTCCCGCGCAATTGCCATGCGTGGAAAAAGGGGGACCAGTCAATTATGGGAACGAGCGTTTCAAGTGCCACATCCTCAAGAACTTTGCAACCTAGAACCCTGGGCTTGGCAATGGACGCCGTCTCCCAATGAATGTCGAAGGACCGCTTTCTCGCTTCCTCCAATGATACAAATTTTTTGGCCGTTGTCTTGGCTAGATAGGCTTCCCGCGTTTTCTGTTGTTTCGCCTGCACATCCTGCACAAAAGCGTTTTTATCATCCGGGCTCATTAACTTGCGCACGACATTAACCGCTAATGACGCATCTAATACATGCACGACTGGGCTGGTATACCCAGGCGCAATCTTTACCGCGGTATGGGCCTTACTGGTGGTAGCTCCCCCAATTAGCAGAGGGATGGAGAAGCCTTCTCGAGTCATTTCTCGTGCATTATGAACCATTTCATCCAGGGAAGGAGTAATCAGTCCACTCAGGCCAATCAGATCCACTTTTTCCTGGCGAGCGGTTTGCAATATTTTGTCACAGGAAACCATCACACCTAGATCAAGAACATCATAGTTATTGCAGGCCAGCACGACACCGACGATGTTTTTTCCAATGTCATGCACGTCGCCCTTCACTGTCGCGAGCAGGATTTTACCCTGGCTTCGACTCTCACCTTCAACTTTTTCCGCATCCATAAACGGCAATAAATACGCCACAGCTTTTTTCATGACTCGCGCGCTTTTGACCACCTGAGGCAAAAACATTTTCCCCGCGCCAAACAGCTCCCCGATCACATTCATCCCATCCATTAAAGGCCCCTCAATGACATCCAGAGGCTTACGGTATTTCTGACGGGCTTCCTCCACATCGGCATCAATGAATTCGACAAGTCCCTTCACCAACGCATGCGACAGACGTTCTTCTACCGTGCCCTGGCGCCACGCATCATCAACCACAGTTACTTTGCCCTGTTGTTTGACCGTCTCCGCGAAGGCAACCAATTCCTCAGTAGCTTCCGGCCGACGATTCAACAAGACATCTTCTACTAATTTGAGGAGATCTTTGGGAATTTCTTCATAAACTCCCAATTGACCGGCATTCACAATTCCCATGTCCATCCCCGCCTTGATGGCATGGTAGAGAAACGCGGAATGTATGGCTTCGCGCACCGTATTATTTCCTCGGAAGGAAAAGGAAATATTGCTGACTCCACCACTGACTTTGCAGAAAGGTAACGTGGCTTTGATTTGCCTCGTGGCCTCAATGTAATTCACGGCATAGGCATTGTGTTCTTCCATGCCAGTTGCGACAGTCAAAATGTTGGGATCAAAAATAATGTCCTCCGGCGGAAAGTTCAGCTTCTCAGTCAGGAGACGATAGGCCCTCGTACAGATCTCCACTTTTCGGTCAAGCGTATCTGCTTGACCTGTTTCGTCGAATGCCATAACCACCACGGCGGCACCAAAGCGACGAATCTTCCTCGCCTGCTCCAGGAATTGGTCCTCGCCTTCCTTGAGACTAATGGAATTGACGACACCCTTGCCTTGAATACACTTGAGTCCCGCCTCAATGACCGACCACTTTGAGCTATCAATCATAATGGGAACGCGAGCAATATCCGGCTCGGATCCGATCAGATTTAAAAATTCTACCATGGCTTTTTGGGAATCCAAGAGCCCTTCATCCATATTCACATCGATGATTTGCGCCCCTCCTTCGACTTGCTGGCGCGCCACAGCCAAGGCTTCCTCAAGCTTCCCGTTGAGAATCAATTTGGCAAATTTCGGTGAACCCGTCACATTGGTCCGTTCACCAATATTGACAAAATTCCCTTCTGGTCGAATAGTTAATGGTTCAAATCCGCTCAACCGGGTGAGACGCGGAACATGGGTTTTTTTGTGCGGAGCATAATCTTTGACCCCTTCAGCAATCGCTCGAATATGCTCGGGCGTACTCCCGCAGCACCCACCCACAATATTGACCCAGCCTTGGCTGGCAAAATCGCGAAGATCTCCGCCCATTCGCTCTGGCGTCTCATCGAACCCGCCAAAGGCATTAGGCAATCCCGCATTGGGATAACAACTGATATAGACAGGCGCCACTTTGGAAAGCTCTTCAATATAGGGGCGCATTTGTTTGGCCCCTAACGCGCAATTAATCCCCACACTCAAAAGATTGGCATGAGAAATGGAATTCCAAAACGCATCGATCAGTTGCCCTGATAAAGTCCGGCCACTGAGATCCGTAATCGTGACTGACGCCATAATAGGAAGTTGGCGGTGCACTTCTTCGCTGTACTGGGCAATAGCATAAAA
>JBATLR010000395.1:0-6075 GCA_049289415.1 Nitrospirales bacterium | reverse complement strand
ATGGTTGGCGGCATGGGCGAAAAAAGATTTTTGCGAATAGCAAAGATCTCACCATCTGCCCCCACAATCGATCCTAAACGACTTTCTTCAGATTTGAGCCAGCCTTCGTAATTCCAAAAAGCTGTTTCCCCTTGGCTGGTTTGCCTGGCGTTGTCCTTCAATATAACCTTTCGACCTGACACGCCACCCACAGAGGGGTCATGAAAATTCCGTACGATCTTTTGAATGACGGTAGGTTCATACATGGTGTTTGCATCAGAAAAAAAGATAATCTCTCCCTTTGCCGATGAAACAGCATGATTCAAGGCAGCCGTTTTTCCTTGCCGAAGCGGGCGATATAAGACGGTGACTCCTTGTTTTTCATATGACTGAGCAATACTCACCGTCTGGTCAGTTGACCCATCTGCAACAACAATAATCTCTAACTGACCTTCTGGATACGCCAACGCCATCGTATTGACCATTTTGCCACCAATGACTTTTTCTTCGTTATAGGCGGCAATAATCATTGAGACAGACGGAAAGATTGCTTTCTGGTTGATGGGTCTCGGTCTCATACGTGCGAAAACCCAAACAAGAAATGGATAACCAAAATAGGTATACAGCACCGCTATAAATGCCGCCCAAAATAGCAGTTTCATCCAAATTCCTTCTCAGTAGGGTGAAGATTTATCCCACACCTTCAATTACCTTCAAACAGAGCCTATGGTCATGCTACCTTTTTCTTAAAAAGGAAAAGGAGAGATTAAACCTGATTAAAGATAAGTGTATGGTGTTTATGTCGGTAATTCTTCCGACAATCCTAAGTAGGTAGCAACAGCGGGTGGGAAAAACCAGGCTCCTCAACTCTTTTCCATGAGTGCAGATGCAAACCGTTCTACGTGTTTTCCGTTCTCGTACCAGGTGTGCTTGGTCAACACTTTTTGGCGGGCCCGCTCACCTAATTCTATCCGAAGAGCACTATCGCTCAATAGCAGTGAGAGGGCCTGCCGCAACGAATGAGAATCTCCACGTTGTACGATCAATCCATCCTTTCGATCTTCAATAATATCCCGAATAGGCAGAAGATCCGGCGCAATTACGGCTTTTCCCATCCCCATAAACTCAAACAGGACAATGGGAGACCCAAAGACATTTGAATCGGGCAGGACACAGATATCCATTGCAGCGATATAGGATAAAACCTGGGATCTGGGCACAGGGCCTGTCAGAAAAACAACCTCTTCCAATTTACGCTGCCGAACCTGGTCCCTGAGCTTATCAGCTATCGGACCATTACCCACCAGCATTAGCCGAACAAAAGGATATACCTCGTGAATATCTCTGACCACATCAATAAGTAGATCTAACCGGTCCCATGTATCAAACCACCCTGCAAAGCCAACGACAATACTTCCATTGAATGCATAACGCGTTCGAATATGCTCTCCGGTCACCTTGGTTTCTAGGGTGCGGGAATCTATCGCGTTGGGAATCACATACACGCCCTTTGCTTTCCCGCTTCGCCTTAAGACTTCTTCTTTCAAAAAACTGGAGACTGTGAGAATCACATCGGCTTTTTTGAATACCATTTTTTCAAACCATTTAGAAACAGGAATGAGCAACTGGTTCCGAGCCCTCTGAACTCCCACCACCTCATTCACTTCAAGCAAAACGGGCCAACCGAAATATTTGGCTAAAAAGACTCCCATAAACATGAAAAATGCATACCGTTCATAGTACACATCTTGACCACGGCGTTTTAATACAGGCCCCAATCGGAACAACACAACCAGGTTATAGCTGATTTCCAGAATTTCAAAAACAATATCCGGAACCCAGCAACTGACAAACTTCCAGATTCGGTTTATCCCTCGTACCTTAGACTGACCTTTATCGATTGGCGAATCTCCAGCCATTGCCAGTGGATCCACACCAGACGGGGAAGCCATTGTGGTCGTATGCCCCAGAGTTTCAAGAGCCCGAACCATACTGGCAATATGGACACCTTCCCCCCCACGACCCAGAGTTCTATGGTGATAAAGAAATTTCATTGCTTCCACTCCATCAAACCATGAGTATCTCTGAAATTGAAACCGGTTGGAATTTTTGGGCAACGATGGCATCCAGGATAACTGGAAGCGCCTGGACGGCATGAGGATTAGTCCCATGGTATAAGAGAACATCCCCAGGTTGAAGAGACTGGCATTGTAGCGCAGCAAGGATTTCTCCCGAGCTGGAGGCCTGGAAATCTTTGAGATCAACATTCCACATGACACATGACATGTTTGCTATCCATGCCCCAACAATGGAACCCAAGCATAATTTCCCGAAAGGGGGACGGAAGAATTGGCATGGACGTCCCGTGATGGCTTGAAGAAGAGACTGCGTCTTCTCGATTTCTCGTACGGATTCCTTCCATGACAGGGAATCGAAAGAAGGATGGGTATAGGAATGATTTCCTAATTCGTGCCCTTCTTCAAATATTCTCCTGACCATCTCTTTGTGCTCTTCAATCTTTTCACCAATAAGAAAAAAGGTTGCTGTGACACCATAGGCTTTGAGTAACTCCAAAATTTGAGGGGTATAAATGAGATCCGGGCCATCGTCGAAGGTTATGGCAATGTGACGAATGGTCCCTTTCCCCTGCCATAACATCCATCGCCGTGGAAACATTCGAAGACTAGCTTTCACGAAGTTCTTTAAAAACGGAGCTTGTGGTTCTGCCACATAGAGATGTTGATAGGCCTCAGACATGGCAGTCATTCCAAAACGTTCTCGAATACGATATTCAGCATTTTTGGCGAATCGCTCGGCTTCACCGGGATCTTGAATGAGTTGTTCTAGAGCTTGCGCTAATGCCTCTGGCTGGCCGGGAGGAACCAAGAGACCTGACTCCTGATGCACAACAATCTCGGGGATTCCTCCCACATTCGTGGCCACGATGGGAAGGCCGTGAGCCATCGCCTCCAACAATGAAAGGGGAATTCCTTCCGTAATAGACGGAAGAGCAAAAAAATCGAAGGTGGAAAGAAACGTTTCCACATGTTCCTGATAGCCCATGAACTCCACGGTGGTAGAAATTCCTAGAGTCCGAGAAAGCATTTCCAAATCCCTCCGCTGAGGCCCCTCTCCCACCAACACAAGGCGAATCGGGAGGCCACGTAGCCGAAGAATCGCATGGGCGTGCAAAAGATGATGGATCCCTTTTTCCGGAGAAAGCCGAGCAACGCTCCCCACTACCCATTCTCGTTTTGTGCAGCCATGGGTTGACTCAATAGTAGTTTGGTTCGCTTCCATCTGTTTTCGGGAAAATTTTTTCTCTTCGATGCCATTTAAAATCGTCACGGCCTTTTGAGAAGAAATTCCATACAGACCAAAGGCCCGAGTGGTATCTTGGGAAACACCCACTATTTTATGAAAGACCGTTGAAGCCGCACGAAACTTCAAACGATCTTTCCAATTGTACGTTCTGAGCCACGTGTCATGTTGTGTATGAATTCGGACTGAAACAGAAGTGAACCACGCGGCCCACCCGGCATACAACATGGGATCAAGACTATGGGTATGAACGACGGTCACTCCCTCCTGCTTAAACACCCGGGCCAAACGCCCTATCAATCCCACATCAAGCCCTGCCCTGCGCTTCACCATCACAATCCGGCAACCTGCTGTTTCAACCACGGGAGCGAGAACACCTGGCTCGTCCAAACAGACAATGATCGTTGGCACAGTCGCCAACACAGGAGAACTGACAAGGGTACAGACCAACCGCTCAAGTCCACCAGGTTGAAGACTCAAGACCACGTGAGCAACTTTTGGTTGAGCGATCACAACTTTTCCTCTGACCGTTTTTTTTTATTTGCGGTACAAGAAAACCTTAAGCCCAAGCAAACCGGCCTATCAAACAGTTCCCCGCATCCGTTTTATCCCGTGGACAGCGAACTGCCACCCCGCCTCTACTTCTGACCGTTTAAAGCACCCGGCAGCTAAAACTAAAAAAGGGTAACAAATAACTATAGCCATGCCGGCTCCCAGAAAACCGCCGTATCCAACAAATAGGATTCCCCAAATCAGTCCCAATAATAACGCACAAATCACTCCAATCTTTCCCAGGGCCCTATAATCATATTGAATAGGAAAAAGGTGTTGCGAATAGAACAGCATACAACCCACACTCACCAATTCCGCCAAAAGATAAGCAACACCCGCCCCTATTGCGCCCAGGCTAGGGATCATGGCAATGCTTAAAACAATTTTCACAACCCCCGCCATAACGGTCACATAAAACATATATTTGGTCTTTTTCATATACAGAATCCCCGTTTGAAACGGATAGCCCAAGCTGGACACCAGTAGACCCGCGGCCAGGATTGGGATAAGGTGTTCCGCAGGCCAATACTCCTGAGTCGTCAACATCCGCAAAACACTTGGTGAAAAGGCTGAAATTCCCAGTGCCAACAACCCAACCATGGCAGCCATATAGATAACGATTTTGGCTTGTAGATCTTTAACATTTTCATTTTTCATAATGGAAAACCGGAAGGATCCATAACTGTTTTTAAACGGCTCAAGAACCAGGACATTGCCCAATTCCACGAATTTCAACGCCAAGGCATAAAGCCCAACCGCTTCAAGCCCATATAAGGCCTTCAAGAGAAAACGATCTGAATAAAGGACAGCCACACTAACAATGGTGCTTAAGAGAAACGGAAAACTATACTCGAGAACTTGGCGAAATTTCGTTTGGTGAAAACGAAGGCCACATTCATACACCGTGGTGCCAACAACATAGCCCCACGATATCCCGACACTCATAAGATTTCCCAGAAGAATCCCCCACACCCCCCAACCCAAAATTGCCACCGAGTAATAATTACACCCTACTTGTAAGAGCAACCGAAGAAAGGAAGATACAACAAACCGGGTCGAATACTCTCTGGCCCGAAAGTAGGCGAGGCCAATTTCCGATGACAATTGCAGGATGAGAATCAGAAGGCCAAGTTGGAGAAGGCTTGCTTCTTGTGATGACCCAAATAGGACACTGGACAAGATCGGAGTCGTAAACCACAACAGGGCTACCCCAGTACAGGCCACGACACCGGATCCAACCAACGTCGTACTCACCAAATGTTTTCGTTCCAACTCATCTTGGAACTCAAAATAAAATCGAAGGGTGGCATGTGCCAATCCTACACCCAACAAGGAAGAAACTAACGCAGAGACGCCATACACGAGTTCCAGCGTCCCATATTCTGAAGGGGTCAAATAACTGGTATACAGCGGAAGAAGAAGAAATGCTCCGGCACGATTAACGATCCCCCCTAATGCATAAATGGAAGAATGCTTGAAAAGCCGTTTCATGTCTGATTGAATATTCATAAATTAATTTCAGAGGCACGAACATAGACGAGAACCAGCCAACTCCTGCCTGCCAAAAATTTATTCGGAAATTTACGGGGCGGAGCAGTGTGCCTCAGCAACCGAACCTAAAGCGCTCTCGAAAGCCGAACGCAGGATTGGCGCCATGGTATGAGAAAACCAATCTTTATCTGCTTTATGCCAATAGTCTAGATGTTCATGGAATTGATAAAGAAGGAGAATGGCAGCATAAATTTTTTGCAGATTTCCATCTCCAACGCCGAGTGCATGCCAATACAATTGCACGCAATCATTCATCAAGAGATCATCCTCAAAAGCTACTCGCACAATAGCTTGATAAAAGGGAATTCGTTCATTCAAATACATTTCGTAACTTAAAAACCACAATAAATCCATTAAGGGAAAACCATTTTTTCGTGATAAATCCCAATCAATCAAACCAACCACCTTTCCGGTTTCATTGACAAGTAAATTCGTACGCTTAAAGTCGCCATGGGTCCGTACAAGAACCGTCTCTTTTCCCAGCAACCGTTCTTTCATTAAAACTTCCACATTAGCAAAGAAATCTTTATCGGTACCTTTGCAATAGGTCCTTAAATCTTCAAGAGGAACGCCCACCAGATCCTCAAAGAGCAGGTCGTCAAGGATCACCTTCTGTACCGTTCCAGCATGAAGTTCTAGAAGGTAGCGAGAAGCCTGCGCCGTGATTTTGTC
>JBATLR010000394.1:0-3528 GCA_049289415.1 Nitrospirales bacterium | reverse complement strand
TGGTTCCTCCTGCGCATATTTTTGAAGGGATGCGTGCAGTCCTTACCACAGAAAGCACACCGGTGACTCATTTGCTTTGGGCCACGGGCCTCAATTGTGGATTCCTTGTAATCATCGTGGCATGGTTCTACCATACTTTCAATATCTGTAAAGAGCGCGGTATGCTGGTTCGAGTTGGGGAATAGGTTCTTCGATTAGACTAGTCGTTTGTCATCATTTTTCTCTGTGTAACCTAAAGGAATCAAAGTTGAAATAGGCCTAAATACGTGGTCGTCGTTAGCGCAGATAATTAAACCTATGTAAATTTATACAATTTTAAGTAAGAATTTTCTTTCGATTTAAAAACAATGAATATTCTTCAAATATTTAGGACTTTTTTGGCGAAATTCAGGTATAGCGAAAAGTTAAAGCACCTTTTGGAAAACCGACAACGAGGCGTTCTACTAGGTTCATTTAGTTCGCCGTTTAGCCAGTGGTCTGGCATAACTGAGCCTGACGGAGGGTGGACTGTGAAGGTTTAAGGGAATCTCTGGTTTTAAAAGAAGGGGAAGTCGGTTCGATAATCAGGGCGTTGTGGGATATCAAGGGAATAGAACTGAACCGAATGGAGAGTTTAAATCTGTCGTGATCGAAGGAATGAAAAAAGACTGAGGAGTGGAAGGAAAAACCGCTTCTTTGCTGAATGATGTGCCACGGTTCCTCAAGGGTATCAGCGCGTGGATTGGGGACCATGAATTCTCGGAGCCATACTCATGCCTTCCTGTATGGGTTGTCCATTATGATCGGTAGTCCAATAGGACCTTCCCAAGCCATCTGGATCCCGATCGAAGCTTTGTCCCTTGCCGTCTTGGCCTACCATTTCCTCTCCTAACTGGCCTTCTTCCACAAATCGCGTACGAAAGACATTCGGCACGTGCTGGTTATTGTCCGGTTGACCAGTATTCTCTCGTTCGAATTCCTTAATTATGCTGAGACCTTGTGTGGTAAGTTTCCATGACTCAAAGTCACGCCGACATTGCTTCAGATCTAATTCGCACCATACGAAATGCTTATCATCCAGTGTGCTGAGATAGAGATCCACCTGGTCATCAACATTTTTATTGGGGGAATGCTGCGTGGCGCAGGCACCAAGGAGTACAAAGAAACCCACAACACCAAGTGTACAATTATTTCGCATATCTACCTCCGATAGCTCACCCTATCGGTTGGATGCGAATATCCTATATATGCATGAACGACACGTTAAGCAAGTTGAGTGAAGATCGTATAGTTTAGAGGTGAACAGGTTTCGTTTTTCCCCGTTTTTAAAGATATGAACGGATTTTCTTTGTCTTCCCCCTGTTTCCTGGACAGGGTCGTTAAGAGCATTGGACTTGCTTTGTTTCTGTAGAGCAAATGATAACCTCACTCAAAAACTGTGGTTTTTTGTTTGATTTTCTGGGCTGAAATGACGGGTGCAACAAAAGGCACCCCAGGCTGCCGGGTCGTTGACTCAAACTCCCTAACTATGCGATTTTCCTATCATGCGCCCGTAGCTCAGTTGGATAGAGCACCGGCCTTCTAAGCCGGGGGTCGCTGGTTCGATTCCAGCCGGGCGCACCAATTAAATCAATAACTTGTGTCTCTTTCTCCTGTCCTTCATCCGAGCCACTCCCAGTTTTACTCCCAGTTCCCAGTCCAAAATTCGCTAAACTGCCCTTCTCCATTGCGGCCTGAATGTGGCTAGGAGCTAGGTGCGCATACCGCAGAGTGGTTTGGATATTGCGATGTCCCAGCACTTCCTTGACGGTCACACCCTCCATGACTAACCGGGAGGCGGTGGTGTGTCGTAGCGTGGGCCAAGAGGCATCCTGAATACCGGCCTTCTTCAGGACTGGTTCAAAGGCCCGACGAAGAAAGGCTCGGCTAGCCGATGGTAAAAGTGAATGGCCGTTCGACGATTCAATCCGACAAAATCTGCAGCGGTGCGAGCAGGCACCCCTGCCACAAAGTGTTCAAGGAGCCGATTCGACTGATAATGCCTGAGTTTCAAGAACTTTAATCGCACAGACTGAGCATACAAAATACACGGTTCCTACGTCAGCTCCTAACACAATTTACCTCAGTGGCCTTTTGGAGCCATTTGATCCCGAAGAGATGGAAGCCCCTCCCGTTAGTACTCTGGTCAACAATCCCAGGTACGACTCCCCCAAGTGCATTCGACTGCTTGCAGATTGATTCACAGTCTAAAGAATCCGTTTTTTGAGAAATCGAATTCTCTCGGTGAAACTGGTTAGATGTAAACAGACAGGCTCGCACACACCTGTCGCTCCATTGTTAAAGAGTAAATAGGCGGAAGAGGCTGGGCAATGTCCCGGCCTTTTTCGTTGATGCTATCCGTTTCTGCGTATTCCTTCGCATCTCTTATCTTGCAGTAATAATGGCCGAAGAGAGAATCGGCTGCTCATGCAAAGGGCGAGTGATGAAAGCCGAATTCCAAGTCTCGCTGACAGGGAGTTTGCCGTGTGATCATGACCCACAATACTCAAGTGCCACCGTTGATAATAGAAGAAGTATAGCCTTCAAGGTTTGGCAAGGAGACATCATGAAGGCAATCATGGTTTTGGCCATTTTGGTGGGGTTTTTCGTCGAGTGTTCTTCAGCATATTCAAATGTCGATCCAGCAGCCAACGACATCTGGGTTAGCATCTCCTTTCAACGGGGCCCAGAAAATGACAATCCCGCTGGGTTGCTTGCGAAATCCGTTTTTGATGACGTGACAAGTGGTCTCATACGGGACGGGTGGCTTGAGTTGCGCCAGGTACATTGGCAAGCAAATGGTCGTTTGGTCCCCCTGCGTGTTGCTGGCGCAGCATGGGGATATGGTGACCGCTATATTTTCCGCATCGAGTCTATCAATCGGATCATTCCCCTTTCAGCTGAGGCTATTGCGCATATCGAACAGGGCAACTTGCCCGAACCATCCGGAACAATGCATTCTAGGGCTGCAGAGCCGATGGATTTACTAGATATAATTGCAGGTATTCTGTTAGTGGTCTTCTCCATATGGGCAACTTGGTATTTATATTGGGATGTGAAGCGCCGTTGGTCGAAACCGGAGGAATGAGGGAATGCCCGTGTTCTTTTCTTTGGATGGATATTATTTGGAGTACCTCTTGGGATTATTGTGTTTTTAAGTTTATTGGTGAAATAGGGAATGATTTCAGATTTTCGGATTTGGCCCTTGGATTGAATTGAGTAGAGGGCAATTCTGTTGTCTTCCGCAATTGTCCTCGCATCTAGCAACCCATCTCATTCAGGCGACCGACCTGCAAGAGGCAGGTTACTCAGTTTACCTACCGTGCGCTCAATCTCCCCCTCATGAGTAAAGTTCCCCGCCCAAAGGGCGGGGCTTTCTAAAAACCTTAAAACAATTTCATTTGCTCAGCCTCGTGTTCTTCATGCCGATGGTATCGAATATAGCGTTGCACCACAGCTGCCGTTACCGCATCTCCCACTGTCCGAACAAAATACCCCTCTTCCCAAAAC
>JBATLR010000393.1:0-11956 GCA_049289415.1 Nitrospirales bacterium | reverse complement strand
CGGTAGGACAAGGCTTTGAGAAAATCGAGCCCATTGATAACGGGCATATGATAATCTGATATGATGATGTCCACGTCCAGCCCTCCATCCAACAAGACCAGGGCCTCCCGGCCATCCTCGGCTTCCTTAGCAGTAAACCCGTGACTCTCCAAATACAGGCGCAAGGCCTGCCTGTAGGGCCGGTCGTCGTCAATTAACAGAATTGGTTTTTTCATATGGTACGCCCATGGAATATCCACATAGGTACCAGGGATCGCCCCTAGGCCTGCGACCTCGCCTTTCGTTTCCAGGTTCATGAATCGCTACCTGATAAAAAGGTTATGAACCGATTGGTCCCTATTCCGCCCAACTTTCTATACAAGCAAAAGTATTGCCAAGCTCTTCCTGCCATATCTTTCAATAAATTCCTTGAAGTAAAGCATTGAAATTAAAAGGAAAATTTTCTTGCCGCTCTGACCGTTACCCATTAAGAGTGAGGGAAGTCCCAATTCAGTTATCTAAATGGATAAGGGGCGTATCCCTTGGGATGCTTGTAGAACGAAATATTCAGAAGGTGCTCTCCTAAGAAAATATTTATCATGCTTCCTAAAACCTCTTTGGTTTTCTCAAGAAAGGAGAAGGCGTCTCTAGCGATGAGAAGGGGCACAGGCCTTTCACCTAGGGCAACCCTAAAGAAGATTTTATTCCGAACATGCCTCTCATTTCTCATTTGATACCCTATGAGAAACTTGCTAAAAGAAGTCTCCAAGTTTTCTGCATCCAATCCTAACTTTTGATTGCCCCTGAAGCATGAAGGCCAATTTCGCTCAATTTCATCCTGACCAATTTTCGTTTGCCGAGGATCCGGTGTTGATCCTGGAAGATTTTTGGAGTCAGGAAGAACGGAAGGTTGTTCGGGAAGCGATGGCACGATCGAAGTGGATTGCCCTGGCCGATATGCCACCTGTGGCTCAAGCCTTTCCCAATTGCGGAAATTGGCAGAAATCAGACATTGGCCCTCCCGATGCTACTCACTTCATCCAACGGGTCGGAATGTCCTGCATTGCCGCCTATGTTGAATCCTTCCCAAACATACAAAAGCGGCATGTTAACTTTAACTATTATTCGTATAGCGCGGGTGATTGTCTCCCAACCCACGACGATACCGACGACCTCTATACCTATGCCGAGGGCCGTCGACCGCCAACTCGTCGTCTCGCCTTGGTCACCTATTTCCACGAGGAGTGGCATCCGGACTGGGGAGGGGAACTTATCTTGTATGGTCCTCCCACAAACGCTAAAAAGAATACGTCATTACAGGTGACACATTGCATTCCTCCATTGCCGGGATCTTTGGCCATTTTCGCGGTGCCTCGACAACATCGGGTCTGCCGGGTGGACGTTCTTGCTGGAGACCATAAACGTCTCTCCATCGCCGGATGGTTCATGACAGAACATTGAAACACCTCACAGCCACCAAATCTTTTTCAGTCCTATCATTTCAACTCCGGAAGAGATTCCACTTCTAAAGGCTGTGATGCAGCAGGGCCTTCCCAGCTTGAAGTTCCTACTGTCACGATTCACAAAATGCCTCAGATGGGAGACGTCGCTTTACCCTAGCGGGCCGTTGAAAAATTCAAGATTATTCTGAGAGCTTATCGGGATCAAAATTTTTACGATCTTCCATGAGCGAAGCAGGATATTCCAAAAGGCCTGTCCAGCAAGGCCGGGAGGACCACATATATAAGTGGGGGAATCTGAGGACTGGCCACACAGTCCACTGGGGGATTACAATCGCCTGACGGCTTCTTTGGCCCGGAGGGATTGGAAATTCTGATTACGGAATTGAGTGAAGATGTTGCCATTTCAAGCTTCCGCCGGCGGCGTCAAACACCTGAATTGTAAGGAGATGGGCAATGGATAAGGTATCGGATTATATTTTTGTGACCAACGTGATTCCTCAACATATTTGCCAAGAGGTTCTCGAGGAAATTAAAGACAAAGAGTGGAAGCCCCATACCTGGTATAACTATTCAGCCGATAATTTTAAATCCGAGCCTGAAAAAGAATTAGATACCCTCAATACCACCCAAGCCCTACAAGATAAGTTAGCCCCGTTTATTTGCCAATCCGTCGAAGAATATATGATGAAGTTTGCGAAACAGGAAGATGAACGCATTAAAAGTTTTATCCAAACCTTCACACCCATACGGTTTAACCGGTACCGCACCGGGACCATGATGAGGAAACATTACGATCATATTCATTCGATTTTTGACGGGAAATATAAAGGCATCCCCATCTTGTCCTTATTAGGGGTGCTGAACGAGGGCTATGAGGGCGGGGAATTTCTCTTTTCATCTAATCATGAGGTGAAACTCAAAGCCGGGGATATGCTCGTCTTTCCCTCTAACTTTATGTATCCACATGAAGTCAAAGAAGTCACGCAAGGCGAGCGATACACCTTTGTGGGTTGGGCATTTTAAATTGTGCGACTTCGGGAGATCGCAACCCTCATGAATTACCCTATTGCCTCAATGCCTCGGTGCAGATGACCCATTCCACGCTCCTCTTCGGCGCGACCTCCATTCTTGGTTTCAACCTCGCCAGATTATTTCCGGAAACCATTCTGCCGTTTATCTCCCCTGGCAATTCGTCGAAATCAGTTTGTGAGTGGCCGGTCCTCCAATTGGAAAATCCAGATTGGGTGGAACGCACTTTGGCTCAGTATCAGCCGAAGATCCTGTTGTATTGCCATGCGGTGTGTGATGTGCCGAAGTGTGAAGCCGACCCCGATTGGGCGCATGAGATCAACGTCCAACACCTCGGTCGTGTGATGGAGAAACTACCAGCCCATATCCGATTGGTCTATGTGTCCTCGGATCATGTCTTTGGTGGGGATGGGGAGTACCATGAACACTCCCGCCCGTGTCCCATTAGTGTGTACGGCCAGACCCGTGTCAACGCAGAAAATCTGGTCTTGAATCGACACGGGTCGCTGGTCATTCGGACGGGTCTGTCGATTGGCCCTTCCCCGAACGGGCGCACAGGGCATTTGGATTGGCTTCGATACCGCACTCAACAACATCTTCCCATTACCATTGTTGAAGATGAATCTCGCTCCGTTGTGTGGGTGACGGATCTGGCCAGACGCGTCTTGAAATTCGCACAAAGCACTAAGACAGGCATCCGGCATATCTCCGCCACTCGGGCTGTATCGAGAGTGGAATTGGCCAATCATCTGATGTCAATTTTGGGAGAACCTCCCACTTTCCGTTGCGAGAGCCGTCATCAACGGCCAGCCCCCCATTTGGGCCGGGTGGAATTAACCAGCGCCTATGCAGATAGCCTTTCTCGGCCCTTGGCAAGCGTCCTGGATGGCTGAACAATCTAATTCTCAAATACGGCAAACTGTAGATTGCCTCACAGATTGAGCCCCTGACAATCCAACTGCTCTTGGTTGATTAAAAAATCAGAACAACGCACAGATGCCTGGTTTTTGAAAAATTGAACTGTGGGATTCAACTGCGTTCCGAAAGTTTCTTCCTAATTGTGTGGCGGATGTACCCAATGCGAGGAGTCTGGATGCTTTCGATCAATCTGTAACCGGCTAGACGGATGAAGAATGGGAGGCTAGAAATACGAGCTGCAACCCGATGATTGTTTTGGCATCACGAATAGTGCCGTCCTGAATACCGGCCAACGCCTTTTCAAGCGGCCATTCCACCACTTCCAACACTTCATCGTGGTCCAAATGTTGCCGTCCCGGCTTCAGATCCGTCCCACGATAGATATGGATGACTTCATCCGTAAATCCTGGAGCGGTCCAAATACTGGTGAGCAACTCCAACTGACCGGCCTGATAGCCAATCTCTTCCTCCAGCTCGCGTGCTGCACAGATTCGGGGATCTTCTTGGGGATGAAGTTTGCCCGCAGGGATTTCATAAATGAATCCCCCTGCCGCATGGCGGAATTGCCGAATGAGGACGACCGTACCGTCATCTTTGACCGGCACAACAGCCGAGGCGCCAGGATGACGAATGACTTCCAATTGGGTGGACTGCCCATTGGGCAATTTTACCGTTTCGCGGTTGAGAATTAAGACTTTTCCGGCATAGATGTGTTCGGTCGACAAAGGATTCCTCGCGTCACTCACAATGATTCATTCAATGGCGTTTTAAGATTTTGGACGCTTGTAAAACGGAAGTGTGACAACCTTGGCTTGTACCCGTTTTCCACGAATGTCGATTTCAAGCAACATTCCTTCCTTACACAGCGCAGGGGGCACGTACCCTAAGCCAATCCCTTTTTGCAAAATTGGCGAAAAATTTCCACTGGTGACCTTACCCACCAATTGTCCATTGCTGGAAATAGTCATGTCATGGCGGGGAATACCGCGTTCCACCATTTCGAAGGCTGCAAGCTGACGAGTGAGACCATCATTCTGTTGTTGGCGTAACGCGAGGTGCCCTTGAAACTCGCCTTTATCCCAGGCCACTACCCATTCGGCACTTGCTTCCAGGGGGGAGGTGTTCTCATCCATATCGTTGCCATACAGCAAGTAGCCCACGTCTAACCGCAAAAGATCTCGCGCCCCTAGCCCTGCGGGCTTGGCTTCGAATTCCGCACCGGCCTTCAGTAGTCGATCCCAGGCAGAGACCGCTTGCGCCGCAGGCACATACCACTCATATCCAAGCTCTCCGGTATATCCCGTTCGACTAAGCAACCCGGAAAACTCCATGCCCTCCAGCGCCAAACAATTCCGGGGCTTCAGGGTTTCGATTTGCACCCCCATGAGGTTTTGCATGATGGCTTTTGATGCCGGCCCTTGAATGGCAATCTGGGACAACTCTGCTGATTGATCACGAATGATCGCTCGCGGAAATCTTTCCGACTGATGCTTCAAGAACCACTGGAGCATCTTTTCCCGATTGGAGGCATTGACGCAAACCAAAAACGAGGCGGACCCGGTTCTATAGACAAATACGTCGTCGAGAATGCCACCGGAGGGTTGACAGACCATGCCATATTGGGCCTGCCCTTTCTGGAGGCGACTGACGTCATTGGTACTGACCCATTGAAGAAAGGCTTCAGCCTGGTCTCCTGATACCTCGATGCGTCCCATGTGACTGACGTCGAAGAAACCAGCCGCTTTCCTGACCGCAAAATACTCCTCAAGAACACCAGTATATTGGATAGGCATGAGCCAGCCGGCGAAATCCACCAGCTTGGCATTGAGCGCACGATGGGTGGGAACGAGCGGGGTTTCGTTCATCAACGCAGATCGAGCAGTTCGACTTCAAAGATGAGAGTGGCATTGGGTGGAACCGCTGATCCGGCCCCTCGGGAACCGTATCCCAATTGAGGTGGGATTACCAATTTGCGGATACCGCCGATTTTCATCCCTTCGACACCCTCGTCCCAACCCTTAATCACGCGACCTGCTCCTAATCGAAAGGAAAATGGTGAATTCCGATCTTTAGAGCTATCGAATTTTTTTCCGTCGGTGAGTGTCCCCGTGTAATGGACGATGGCGGTTTCTCCCGCATGGGCTTCACGCCCGGAACCAATGGCGAGATCGACATATTGTAATCCAGAAGGCGTGGTCACCATCGCTTCTTCCGCAGCTTTACCAGACAGAGGATTCAATACAAATATGATGAGGAGGATGATCCAAGACCCTATAATGAATACGGGTAATCGAAGACCTGATTGTAACGCCATACTGTTTTTCATGAACCTCTCTCTTTGCTAGTGTGAAACGTATCCGATGCCATGCCCATTTTTGATGGGCGAGACACTTCTTCATAAAACAGCGCCATACTGGCCGTATAGCCATGCAAAAAATTCTTCCCGCTCACGGGGCCAATTTCTCCACCTGCAAAGAACCCTGCTATCGGCATGGTCCCCATTTGTTGTTGCAGAGTGGACACATCATGGTGAGGAGTTTCGAAAAATCGCCGCCCACGCCCATTACAACTAAATAGCAACGCGCCCTTAGGCAGGCTGTCCGGATGGGTCACTCGCTCCTTCGATAAGAGTAAATGGAAGTCTTCACTCGCAGCATGAGCATCCCGCACATGGAACTGAATCGTCTGGCCCTCCTGGACAAAATCTGCGATGGCGAGGCTCCCAGATTCTCGATCAGCTCCTAACAGACCACGGATCAAAAAGTCCCCTTGGCCGAATTCTGGGCGATGTTCATCCATGGCAATGCCCACTTGCAGGCCGTGCGCCGCTTGTTGTTGTTCGTGTTCATCCAACGCTTTCAAGGTGGTTTCCAACCGTTCCAACGGTGGAATTCCCCCAAGCTCCTGAATGACATTCCGATCGACCTTGGTCACAACATACCGTTCACCAATAGGTTGACACCCTTGGGACACCACCGTCCGGATTTCCACTCCACCCTTAACAGCCACGCCTACGACCCCGGATCCAATAATGTCCCGATTAAAGACCAGGCGGCTTTCCCCGACATCCATGCCTCCACTGGCAATTCCTCCAATGGCGGACGAGCCGGGAGCATGTTCCTCCAACAGGGACAATAATTCATCTATGGGAGTAGAAAACGGATCGACAAAGAGGAAAAACGTGTAAGGATGGGTGGTGGCTTCTAATGCCACCGGCCAGCCATCTAGTGACGCTACCTCACCCTCGGACTTCGGCGTTAACATGAATGGGACCACTCGCATGTCGGTGCTTCTAAGGCCCCAGAGCACCAGACCAGGATGTTCTTCTATTTCTTGATCTCCCCCAATTATCCCTTGCCCCATACAGCCTACCAGTGTCTGAGGACGAAGATTCTCGTGGATGATTTCGACCATGCGCTGGATATCTGAGGAAAAATGCGGAGAAAAAAAGACAAATGCGAGATGACACTCCCCTTGGCCTAACGCCTCATGCACTGATGTTGCCACCGCATGAGCGGCCACTTCAGGATGAGCTTCTTGGGAAAGGGCAACGTGACACTGCATCATCATTAAATTGCCTCGAAGTCTAGCAATCCCCGCCAAGCGATGTCCATGAAAGAGGTTTGGTGAATTTCGCCTTCTTTTCCTCTCCCGTCCCGATAAAGCCGAAGAACATTCTCCCTATAAACATAAGTCACTTACTGAGTTGGGGGACGGTAAGCCTTTAAAATCGAACGGAGTCTGTCAATGGAGATCGCCTCGAAGCGTCGTCCATCTCTCCCTGTCACGGTTGTAGCTTGCAGCAAGGCGTTGAGAATAGCCTCTTCTGTGGCCTCAACTGTGGCCTGAAACAACGGATTGATATGCGTATCCGCAAGGTGATTCATATAAAATGTCGGTTCTTCAGGATAATGAGGAATGACATTTCCGGTGGAAAACGCCAAGACAAAATCTCCACTGCCATGATGGGAGATGGACCCGGTTCGCGCCAAGCCTATGGTAGCCCGGCGCGAGAGTCTGGACAGTTGGCGTGCATCAAGCGGAGCATCCGTCGCGATAATGATAATAATGGACCCGCTGTCCTGCCGTCTTTGAGGGACCTCTCCCGGAAACTCGCCCAGACCTGCTACGGTCGATTTTTCGTGGTCTTTGTGTGAAACGGTTGGCAGGTCCGTATTATAGACTTGGCCCACCGGCACTCCCCCGATCGTTAGTTCATGACGACGGCCATGGTTAGCATTCACCAACACGCCGACGCGATATCCTCCATCTTCGGATGGAAGCACTCGAGAGGCAGTACCAATGCCACCTTTAAATTGATAGGACACCATCCCCGTCCCTGCCCCGACAGACCCCTCTGGAACAGGACCTATTGTTGCCGTTTCCAGGGCGTGAACCACATCTTCCGGAGACACATGCCTTCCCTGACTATCATTTAGTCGACTATCGTCGCATTCAGCCACCACAGGCGTGAGCGTATCATCAGTTATCCCAATGTCGGGATAGCGCTGAATCATCCAGCTCATGACGCCATCCGCCACACGAGGGACATTCAACGTATTCGTTAACGCGATGGGATATTCTAAAAACCCTGATTCCGCAACCCAGGCCAACCCCGTCATTTCCCCTGTCCCATTTAATACAAACGCTCCAGCTGGAACTTTATGATGCCAAACATCTTCACGCGGGATAATAACGGTCACACCGGTCCGAATCGGGCCTTGACCTACCTGCAAGGCCCCCTCGCCTTCATGAATGGTGACATGTCCCACCTTCACCCCGTGGACATCGGTGATGGCATTCATTTCCCCCGAAGCATACCGGCCTATGGTGATCCCAAGATCTTTCACATGGGGGCGGGTTTCTACCAAATCCTGAGAGGCAGAGGGATTGGCCAACACCGCAGAGGCAGTCCATGCCCAGCCAATTCCTAACATGCTAATACGACAGGCCTGTACGCCCTGCTTCAATCCGGGAAAACGCATATTGCCAGTCCTACCTGTCCTCCAGCCCATTCCCCCCTAGCAGGGAAAAGGCATGCACACGATTGATTAGGGAAAGGACGGGGATGTCCAGGACAACTCTTTCTCATACATATGGTAGGCGGTTTCTTGAAATCCGAGGTGAGCATAGACCTGGTGGGCCTGATAATTTTTCTCTTCCACATAGAGGCGATATCCACAAACGGGTTCCTGGGTCAAATGGGCTTGGCTTTGCACATACTCATAAAGCTGCCGTAAGATTTGCTGTTGACGCTGATCTGGATGTACGTACACACTTTGAAGCCACCAAAAATTCCCATTTCGCCAATCGCTCCACTCAAAAGTAACCAGTATCTGCCCAACTACTATGGGTCGGTCACCATAAAGAGACTTTTCTGCAACTGCATACCATCCCTTACCAGAATCTTTGAGAAGTGCCTCTACACCCGACTCAAGAATCCGTACATCTAATGTTCGATTTTCAGTTTCCCTTGCTAAAGCCATGTTGAAACTGACAATAGAATTCAGATCAGACATGGTTGCCCGTCTGATTATTAACGGGGATGACATATCCATTCCCAGGTCAACTATCCTTCGTCGAAACATTTGCAGGTGACAACCATCCCGGTCGGGGGCGGTAAAGTCCGGCTGAAAACTCCATTTTCATTGCCTCTTCTGGTCGTAACTGAATACGATTCACACTTTCTTCTGGGACAAAGGCCAGATAGCCGGTAAACGGATGGATAGCTGTCGGAACAAAGACCATCATGAGAGGTCCTTCATGTGCAACTTGTAGCCTAGGTGGAGGTAATCCCATGTCAAAACCTAAAGCCCAAAGCCCGTCACGAGGAAACGGAAATGCGACGACTTTACTTTGACCAAACCGATCACGGAACTTGAGGACATCCGCCATACTTTTAAGGGTATAGTAGATACTACGCACAAAGGGAATACGCTCCAAAGAATCTTCCAATTTTCGATGAATTTGCTGGCCAAGTAAATGCGTCGTTCCCATGCCCACCCAGAGGACAAGAAAACAAAAAAAGGTGATCCCTGAACCGGGAACTCTCACGCCATATAACGCCCACACAATGTCTACCGTCATATGCTCTAAAGCTTCGAGTAGCGTATAGAGGATTAATAAGGTTCCCCAGGCTGGAATAATAAGAAATAAACCAGTCAGGAGGTACCGTTTGAAAGTATGGTCAGAAAGGGCGTGCATAAAATAAGTGGAGAATTTAAATGCAATCAGTCTAGCAAAAACCCACTCGCTCCGCAGCATCAGGGGACACATTGATTTGTGTGCTCACAAATCCGAACTTTCTAAAAATTTCTTGCTACAAAAGAAGGTCGGTGCTACTCTTCATTGTGGGAAGAGTTGGTCAATTTGCTGGCACGTATTGAAAGGAGTCAGATGGTGCGCCCTGAAGATACATCTAATGGAAAAGGTGAGATTGCTGCTGACCTATTGGCAATACTCTGTTGTCCAGAGACAAAGCAAGAGGTGTGTTTGTTGGACCAAACCGTTGTTCAACGATTGAACCAAAGAATTTCAAAAGGAGAATTGAAAACGAAGGGAGGTCAACTCGTCACTGAACAGCTCGATGGAGGACTCCTTCGAAAAGACAATAGTGTGGTCTACCCTATCCGTGATCAAATTCCCATTATGCTTATTGAAGAAGGCATTCCCATAGAGAAATCCGATCTTTCATCAACATAAAGCTCTAGTTTCACCGTTTTCTGAGAAAAAATCGGTGATTATTTTTTGTGGAATAGCCTTTTTACAAACCTTGTGTACTCCGACCTCCTTTTTTAAGCCACCATAGTGATCGACCAATCTGGACTACCACATAGATAAAGACTCCAAAAAAAATCCCATAATATCCATACGATTCAATCGGCCAATTCTGTCCACCATGCAGAAGAAATCCCAATGCCACATGGGCCCCCAACCCTAAACATAGGGCTAAAATAATCCACTCACGGACCATTGTTTTTCGAGACAACCCCATGTTAGTTCCGAGTACTCAGTACAAAGAGCAGAGCTTGGACCATTCCAGGAATGGTCCAACACTGATGGGCAGGCAATTACACAGGGCTTTTCGTTGATTCGATTTCCGTGGCCGTGATCAAACTGACGAGATAATCAGTTACAAAAATTAGGGCTTCTTCTCTCCCATCCGCGCGACGCCCTTTTTCCCTACGTTGTATAGAGAGTTCATGTTCCAGATCTGACTTGACGTCCCCTAATAACTTCTGGAGAGAGGCTGTCGTCAGGTTCATATCCACATCCTCTAATTCTTGACAGCGGTCTAAAACCCAGTTGAGCCCTTCTACCCGACCAAAATACCTTTCCTGTTCAGCTGCATCAATTCGGGCCATGGTTGAGGCAAATGCTTGCCCTTCATAAATGAGGTTGTAAAAACTCGCCACGGCACGATGTAAAATTGAATTCATTATCCGTTCCTCACAAAAAAAATTATTGTACTCTTTCTTCGATTATATACTGCTACTCAGAATCCTTCTAGGACTTTTTCATTATAATTGTAGAACGGGCTACCCTTTTTATTGGTCTGGGGACCTCAGGTAAATAATAAGGGATGAAATTCGGCCATAAACCCATAATATAAGGGAGCAAATTGCTTCAGGCTATTGGGACTATTTTCTTTGAGCCGTTTAAAAAAGAAAACCTGGTGAGTTGGGTCCATTTTCTCCAAAAGTTTCCCTAACTCCGACATTGAAAATTTGCCTTGCGGAACACTTAAGATATAGTGAACCAAACGTTCCACGAATTGATGCATAACATATTCACTCTCAAAATATTGTTTTGGAATTTCGCCATTTTTAATGATTTCGGCAAAGGATACAGCTTGTGCCGAAAACGGGAGATCATCTATTGTTTTTGCAGGTTTCGTCACGCTTCTTTATTACTCCAACCTGGCGTCATCGCCTAACAAATCAACACTTTCAAAGAGTTAATAATGTAATTGTATCAGGGGTTCCCCGTATATCAAAACATTTATATCAAAATTTTTACCACAATAATTTTAAATTTTCTCTGTAAGTCAAAAATAATTGGACATATTTCAAACCAAACCAACCAACCAATTCCGGTCTGAGTCAATTTTTATTGATTAACTAGTTCAACCGCATATTTAATTTATTGCCAATACCTAAAATTTTTGCGGCCAAACTAACCAAAACCGAGGATTATATCTGCAAATAAAGCCAGGAAGGTCTTTCCTAAAAAAGTGATCGCCATCCCAGAAAAAAAAAGCGCAGGGGACGACGAATGTCGCCCCCTGCTCTTTGGGTTCCCCTCTGGGCTACCTGCTTACAGCCAGTTCACCCGCTCCGCCGGGCGGATGTAAATCGGCTCTTCCACTTGCTGCCGCACCGCTTCCTTGCCCGATTTGTTGAAGCCCAACACCGTGTCGTTGTACATCTCAAACTTCCGCCCATGGATTTGGGTTTCAAACACTTTCGGCCCCGGAATCACGTCATACCGGAAGATGATCTGTTGGCTCGCCCGCCACAACTGCAGCACCGCCAACAACTCCCGGCTCGGCACCAGATACTTCTCAA
>JBATLR010000392.1:0-6581 GCA_049289415.1 Nitrospirales bacterium | reverse complement strand
GATTGATAAGGAACACCTCATATGAAAACGGACAATCAGGGGGGGGTCTCATCTTCCTCAAAATCGGTGGCAAATCGATAGCCGACTCCAGGATCGGTGAGAATATACTGAGGACGTGCCGTGTTTTTTTCCAATTTTTTCCTTAAATTTCCAATAAAGACACGTAAATATTGAGCCTGCTCGCTATATCCCGCACCCCAAATGGCCCGGAGAATGGTTCCATGCGTCAAAACTTTTCCGGAATTCTGAATGAGGTACTTCAACAGATCATATTCCGTCGGGGTTAATTTCACCGCCTGGTTTCGAATGCAGACATTTCGACTCTCGAAGTCAACCTGTAAATTTCCAAATGTGAACACGGGATCCGTGCCGTAAATTGAGGATGTCCGCCGCAGGACTGAGCGGATTCTCGCCGTCAGTTCTTCCATGCTAAACGGTTTGGTGACATAGTCATCTGCCCCGACTTCGAGAGCTTCAATTTTTTTCGCTTCTTCCCCAATCGCGGAAAGGATAATGATCGGAATCTGGTAGGTTTCACGGATCTGGCGAGTCAGGTCGATGCCATCCATTCCGGGAAGCAGTAAATCCACGAGGGCCAGGTCCGGAAGGCGGTGGCTCATAATTTGGAGGGCCTCTTCTCCGGTGTCAGCCGTCAGGACTTCATATCCTTTTGCCTCAAGATTGATCTGTAAGGAACGACGTATTTGCCGCTCATCATCAACAGCTAATATTCGAGATCCAAGCGCCATGGGTAAACCGTTTACTCCTCTTCCCGGTCAAAATTTATCATAGGGGGTGCATCAGGGGTCGGCAACGTAAAGCTAATCGTCACGATTCGATTCTGTGATTCGGCCCAAATTCGACCACCATGGGCTTCGACCATACCTTTACAGATCGCCAATCCGAGACCGGTACCACGAATGAGTCGTGTCCGCGGACCCTTTAACCGGTAGAATCGGTTAAAAATACTTTCCAATTCTTCCTGAGGGATTCCTTCTCCCTCGCTGGAGACCCTTACCTCTACCTGGTTCGGCGTCATTCGACCAACAATACTGACCAAGGACCCTGGGGGAGAATATTTAATGGCATTATCCAATAGGTTGATCAGGACTTGCTGAATTTCCATCCCATCCACAAAAATAGGTGAAATTTTCTCCCCAAGGATCACTTGCAGAGATCGGCTTTTCAAAGACATTTCCAACCGTCTGATTGCGCCTTCGACCAAATCTTCCAATAAATGCCATTCACGATGAGGAGCCAGCGTTCCCGCTTCAACCTTTGACATGTCCAGAAGATTATCAACCAATCCATTTAAAAAATCGATTTCCTGATTGATACCCTGCAGAAATTCCTGCTGCACCTTGGAGGCATCCTGCCTGGAAAGTTCAATCAACCCGGCTATGGAGGCCTTGATGGCAGTAAGTGGAGTCCGTAATTCGTGTGAAACCAAAGACAAAAGAGCGGTTTTAAGGGCATCGCTTTGACGAAAGGCCTCAACTTTTGCAGCTTCACTTTTTCGTAAATTTTCCTCTACCTGTTGTCGTTCAAACCCATTCACGAATATTTCTCCGGCCATTTGGAGGAGCCTGATGTCTTCTTCGGACCAGGTCTTTTCATGCCGGACTGAATCAAACCCAAGAAACCCGAACAACTTTCCCCGCAAGGCCATGGGCACAATCACCAGCGATTGGATTTGCTGCCTCTGAAATTCCTGCTTTTCGGCACTCGCTTCGAGTGGAAGATTTGCCACGCTTGAGATTTGAAAAAACGGGCCGGAGATCAGACGTTCTGCAAACCAGGGTATCTCCTGCATTCGAAGGCCCTGAAGTCTTGGTAGTTGGGGCTCAATACCCGTCTGACACCATTCATGAGTATTGTTCATGGTCGTACCGTCATCCTCAAATATAAACACATAACTTCGATCCACCCCGCCAAAAGTTCCGATGGCTTCCAGCGCCCGATTAATCTCCGCATCCCAATCTTTTGCTTCAAGACTGATGAATTGGGTTGAAAGATTCGTCATGAGATTTTCAATTTCGATTCGATAGCGTAGAGCCGTTTCTATCCTGGAACGTTCCTGGATTTCATGTTCAAGTTCCTGATTGGCCAGTTTGACCTGTCTCGTTATAAGAATTCCGAAAATTATCACTAAGGTACCGATCAAAGATTCCCAAACGATCATGTTCGAGATCTTTTCCTGGGAATTTCTGCTGTATAACTTGACCGCCTTGTTGGCGACTTCAATCAACCGGGCATTTAAAGCCAAGAGCCCGTCTAACTCCAAAGAATATCCCGGATGATCGTATGGCGTTTTCAAAAAGGTATCGGCCCGCTGCATAAATTCGGCCATGAGTGTTTGTTGCTCACCTAATGCCTGTCGTATTTCCTGGGATGGAGGGGGAGGAAGGACCGCCGTATCGCCACTTTCCTGATTTATCACGGCCTTTCCACCGACGAGTAAGGCATCCAGATTTTGGCTCAGCATCTTTTGGGTAAACCGGTAATCAGCAGGAATCCCTTCCGAAATCAATAAAATTTCATTCATGAGTCGTTGAGACAACATCCGCTGTTGTCCCGCCAGATCTACCATCACACTGTCGAGCTTTTGATTCTGAATTGTGGTGATCGTATAGAGCAGGATGCCGAACAAGGCTAAAATAAACACGGTGGAGAGAATCAATAACGCTCGCCCGATTGATCCTGTTCCTAGCCATGAACGTTTTGGTGGCTTCACGACTTTCCATCCTTTGATGTCGACCCTGGCCGCTCAATCCATACAATAAAGGAATTTCCTGACTTTCTCATCATACCCTAAATTCTTCGATATGCTTCCAAACACATGGGTTGCGGGTATGTGAGTTGCCAGTGACCTAAGGAGGCTTACGAAAAAGTTTCGCTCCGACTCGATATTTTTGATCACACGATCTATACTGTGGCCCAGTAACGAATCATTCGAGTCCCTACCCTCTTCATTCTTCATCTCGCTTAATGCCAGTCCAAGACCTCATACGATTCCAGTTATTGCGCTATATCGCTGAAATTTCACAGGCCTTTCCCTTCACGGTTGTCTTCTTTCTTGGAGATATTCATGAATAAACAACCTCAAATGCACCTAAACAGGCAGAAGGTAAGCGACCCTCTCATTGTCCTTGAAGGCTCTGCGTCCCGGTCCGGGAAATCGCCTCTCACATCTGATTTAAGAAAAACAGGTCTTCACCCGGACAATTGGTATCCGCTTGCACGCTCCAGAGACCTGAAAAAGGGAAAAATGCTTGGAGTGTCCTTTGCCGGCAATCCCATCGTGTTAGTCAGAACCGATAACGGAATGGTCTATGCGCTCGAAGACCGATGCGCCCATCGTCAGGTACCCCTCCATTGCGGGGTGGTGCATGGAGAGCATGTCCAGTGTGGGTATCATTCCTGGACATTTGACCGGACGGGGCGATGCATGGGTATCCCATATTTAAAAAAGAACCAACCACGGCCAGCAGGCGTCAGGAGTTTTCCCTGTCGTGAAGCCTATGGGCTGGTGTTTGTGTTTCCGGGGGCAGTAAGCCGGGTGAATGAAATCGGGTTCCCGGATATATCCTTAGCAGATGATCCACAATATAAAACTCGATACCTTGACCGTCAGGTGGGCTGCCATTACTCATTCATGCATGAGAACCTTATGGATATGAACCATCAGTTTTTGCATCGTCGACTCATGGGCGGGATCCGAACGGTCTTTCTGGAACTTCGAGAGCGGCCGCATGCCGTGGAAGTCGACTACACCTTCTCTCGAATCAAAGGCGCACAACCACTCGGCGAGAAACTTATTTTAGGGAGAACCAAGGCATCAGCAGATGGGCCAAAGCATGATCTGATGACCATCTGTACCAACTACCCCTATCAAACGCTCCAGTTTTGGACCGCCGGAAGCATTCACCCTGCGTTAAATCTCTGGAATGTGTATGTTCCCGTGGATCCTGCACAACGAACCAATCACACCTTTGGGTTGATGATGGTCCGGAAACCTTCAATTCCCGGCCTCATCCACCTCTTGTGGCCGTTTATTGTGTGGTTTACCAATGGAATTTTTGCACAAGACCGGTGGATTGTTGAGGAAGAACAGAAAGCCTTTGATCGACAGGGCGCCGACTGGAACCAGGAGGTCTTTCCGGTGATTCAGAGCTTAAGAAGCTTGTTGGGTCGCGAAGGCATTGCCTTATGAGGACTCCCCGTCACATGCTGAAAAGGGTTTCCAAGGCGGCAGCCGGATGGCCCGTTGAACTGACGCCCTAGATTTTGGCAGCTTGATCAGACCACATGGTAGCGAAAAGAGGACGGTGCCTCATTCTGTTGCAGGATCCTGCGACAGGCTTCCTTCAGAGATTTCAGATGAAACGGTTTCACAAAAAATCCTTGAGCGCCTTCCTGTAACAATTGCCGGAGGGCTCGTTCGTCCGACGCGCCAGACATCATCAGCACCGGCATTTGATGTCCCAACCATCGTAATTCATCCAACATGGTCCTCCCATCCATAACGGGCATATCCATATCCAATAGAATGCCATCCACGGTTTGGCGGCTTGCCACAGCCAAGCCTTCCCATCCATTACTTGCAACAAAGACCTTATATCCCCATTCCTCGAGCGCCTGACTTAACAGCCTAACCACAGAAGGATCATCATCCACCACCAACAGACATGGACGGACTCCCGGGGTCTCGGCCTCATCATAGGACAGACTCTCTGATGCTGGATTGAGTGCCTGAAGGGTTTGCAGACAAGAAGGGCAATAGGTATGCACAAGATCGATCTCAGAGAATTTGAGATGCTCCATCGACAGGAAGGACGCTAATGTCTGCCTTCCTTTCGCACCAGCCGGTGCGACAAAGGGATCCGGCACGCGTTCACACCATGCGCAAGAAGAAACGAATTGGGAGGGAGTCGAGGTTGGGAGACAATGCCGTAACACATTGGCCTTGGAGATGACTCCGACAAGATTCTGACCACCCACCACAGGCATTCTCTGGATGTGTTTTTGGGTCATCAGATTCAACACGGAATCAAGCGATTCCCTCTCATGCACATAAACCGGCGAGGTCATGGTGTCTTCGACTCTAAGATCATCCAGCGAATCCAAACGTGAAACGGCCTCGAACAGCCGGAGATCCGATACGATCCCAAGAATTTTGCGGGTGGAATCAACCACCGGCCATCCACAATATTGACCGGAGAGGAATTGCAAGGCTAGATCGTTCTCGAATTTTCCACGGCTAAGTGGTAGCGCTTTGGGATCCATTAAGTCTTTTGCCAATAGAGGGGATGAAGGCAGGTGGTTCATGAGAGGGCCTCGCTTTCAAACCGGTTTCAACAAGGAAACCTTCGGGTGAAGGGGGTGAGCGGATAAACCAATGAAAATGATCGGTATAACTAAAAAGAACTATATAAATGAAATACCAATCTAATTGAATCAAAAGCAAAATACAGACCAAACACAATGGAACGAGTTTTAAATAAAAAACCCCTTATATTTCATAAGATAAATGAGAGACGGTATCCCTCCACATAGAATTCCATGAAGGTTTGACGTATAAAAATAAACAAAAGCGTTAGGGAAAATCATACAATCTGAGAGTGGGAACCATCCCATGGACTGAAGAAAATGGCCCGGCAGACATCAGACATACATAACTAATGGTGGAATGATCGATTATATTGGGGAGGGAGCACGCCGAAAGTTAAAAAGCCCATTCATTACTCGTCCCTGTTTATGGCGACAACACTCTCATGGGAACCTCGGGATATTTCCTCCCGCTTCGGCATGCTCAAGGCCCAAGGAGATCGGCACCGGGGGCACAAAATGATACCCCCATGACCGGAGACGACCCGGTAAATCAACACAGCTTGCTTGCTCGGACTCCCTCCGATATCGCTGAGTGACTACCCCTCTTGCCATTGCTTCCAACTCCTGGTTTTCTGAGCCGCTGACAATTCGGTACAGCCTAATTGTGCCATACCCAACACCCTCCATGGCTAAAAGTTTTGACAGAGCGTTGCCTTGATCCATTGAATTCAAGAATCCACTTTTTTAGGATCCGCGTCCAATCCGTTCGGTTTTTCCTCAGCCTTCACAGTTCCCTCACAAGCCCAAGGGGAAGAAATATAAGGAGTGTCCTGAAGATCACCTAGGAATATTTTTCAAATAAACTGGGAAAAACCCTAGTATTAAAAAACCCCCTGCTATGAATAATAGCGAGACTACCCAAGATGGTTGAATGAAGACATTCCGTTTAATCTCGTTGTATTTTCGCGTTCGTGGCAGTCAGGAAATGAAGTACTTTGAACTGTGAGAGTTCACTAAAAAGAATAGCTGATTTTTATCTTTTCCACATTCACACAGTCTATGCCCCGTGAATTATGAACAAAGTGTGCAATTTTGAACCGAAGCAAAGAATGCATAAGTGTATCTTTGGCGAAAAATATTCTTAATAGTTAAAGATTGCCTATTATTTTTACTTCCTACGGTATTGGTTTGATGAAACAAAAGAGTGCATTCATCTTTCCAAGCAAAATCAGGTTTCATAAGAAACGACT
>JBATLR010000391.1:0-3786 GCA_049289415.1 Nitrospirales bacterium | reverse complement strand
TTTGTATAACGCTCGACCAGATCAATGTTATCCCCGCGCCCGGTGAGTTGCAGATACTTCAACGTATTCGCATCGACAGGAAACAGCGTGGCGGTAGCACCGAACTCGGGCGACATATTCGATAGCGTCGCCCGGTCGGCAATGCCCAGGCTGCTCAAGCCGGAGCCGAAGAATTCGACGAATTTGCCCACCACCCCGTGGCCGCGCAGCATCTGCACCAATGTCAGGACGAGGTCCGTGGCTGTGGTGCCAGGAGGCAGGGTTCCGCTTGCCCTGACACCGACAACGATGGGTTTCGGCAGGAACATGGGTTGGCCGAGCATGGCTGCTTCCGCTTCTATCCCGCCGACGCCCCATCCCAGGACACCGAGACCATTGATCATCGGCGTGTGTGAATCGGTGCCGACCAGCGTGTCGGGGAAGGCCCAGCCGTCGCGTTTCTTCACCACGCGCCCCAGGTGTTCCAGGTTGACCTGGTGGCAGATTCCCATGCCGGGTGGGACCACGCGAAATTCGTCGAATGCCTGCTGCGCCCAGTTCAGCAACGCGTAGCGTTCGCGGTTGCGTCGGTATTCCCACTTCAGGTTAGCGGCGTAGGCATCCGTGCTGCCGAAACGATCAACCTGCACCGAGTGATCGATGATAAGATCGACAGGAACAAAAGGGTTGACCCGCTTGGGATCGCCGCCCGATCGGGCCAGGGCGCTTCGCATGGCAGCGAGGTCAACCACCGCCGGAACGCCGGTGAAATCCTGCATCAAAACCCGCGCCGGCATAAAAGCGAGGGAGGCGTCGCCGCCATTCGGCCAGTTCGCCAGCGCTTCGACATCGGCCTCCGAAACGTCCCGGCCTCCTGCTCTGCGCGCGATGTTCTCCAACAGAATTTTGACTGTATGCGGCAGTCGGGCAATGTCCGCGCCGGTTCTGTCAGCCAGTTTTTCCAGGCTCGCGTACTTTACGGATCCCGATTCTGTCTTCAGGGTTGCTATGATGCCCAGTGGATCGTTGTGCATTTGTGATCTCCCTTTGCTCTGCATAACTATTTAGGCAGCTATGTGGCTACCGAATAACGGATTTGAATTTCAGGAAACACAATTATGTAGCAGCTATCGGATGGCCGCCGCTTCGTGCAATCGTCTTTTTGGTCCAGAGCGTTCAGCCCGAACCCCGCATATCGTGCATTGGTTTCCCAATGGCTTCGGTTGATCTTTCCTGATTGATGCGGGAATCCTCTGCCTGGCGTATTTTGGTAAACAGCTTAAAAAGTTGTTCGCCTTCATTGCCCAAGACTCTGAGCAAGTAAGCATTGTCGAGAACTTTGGTAATCCCGAAATCAATGTCCTTTTCGCTGGACAACCGCTGTGACACCTCACGCATCCGCTCGTTGATGTCACTGTTGGGTGCCGTGAAAAACAAGCTTCCTTGATGGGTGCGGCCCTCGTATTGACCAAATTGATTTACGTCAATCTCGTCAGGGGCGAGGTAGAGATTATCTTTAAAAACCAACACGCCCTCTCGAAATATCTCAGTGATCGCGTGATGTTTCTTAAATGCAAATCGTTCACCTGCGGCCATGTGTTTCCGGCCACAGGTTAAAATCTCGCCCCACAGCAGCGTACTGCTGCTTTGCAGGTTGATGGTGTTTCGGGCGGTGTAGCGGGCACCCTTGTGCGGCACTGTGGGGTGTGGCGTATGGCTAAAGTAAGCGCCATTGCCGACACGAACATTCATGTTTTGATTCGTGCCCCGCTCGGAAACAAAAATCCGCTGGTACGACTGCGTTTGCAAATTCAAAGCAGAATCATCAATCACCTCTATGTTGATGTCATACGAATCATTGTTCAGGAGTCCCGGCGAAGAAGACATGACCATAACTTCCAGCAATGGGTTCTTCTTGTTTTCTCGCACTTCAACCAAATTGAAAGGAGCCGTGAAATAGACGTCCTTCATAATGGTCTGCTCTCGAAGCCCGGTTCTAAGACTGTATTTTTCCATTATCGGCACAACCGAGGTTCTGTGGCCTGCTCCTCTAAAAGGGCATAGCGTTTTATCCACAGAAGCACGCTTTCAAGCCCGTCATCGTTCATCAGATTGGTAAAGACAAAAGGTTCGCCCTGGCGCATTTTTCGAGCGTCGTCTTCCATCACCTTCAGATCGGCATTGACCATTGGTGCCAGATCAATCTTGTTGATCACCAAAAGGTCCGATCGGATGATCCCAGGGCCTCCTTTGCGGGGTATCTTCTCGCCGCCGGCAACCGAAATCACAAAAATGGTTACGTCGGCCAGGTCAGGGCTAAACGTTGCCGACAGATTGTCTCCACCGCTTTCGATGAAAACGATCTCAATTTGGGGATGCCGCTCAACCAATTCGTCGATCGCTTCGAGATTCATACTTGCATCTTCACGGATGGCCGTATGCGGGCACCCTCCGGTTTCGACACCAATGATCCTATCCGGCGCGAGCAACGAGTTCTTTGTGAGGTATTCAGCATCTTCCTTGGTGTAGATGTCGTTGGTCACGACGCCGATATTGTAATGATCGGCCATTTGTCTGGACAGGCGTTCAATCAACGCGGTCTTCCCCGAACCGACCGGCCCCGCGACGCCAATTTTGATGTAGTTTCGTTCCTGCATAATGAGTCCTTATGTTTTGTTTAAGGCTTTTCCAACAAATAAATTCCCCAAATTGATTTGGAAAAGCCCAAACCGTTCAGGAAAATTGTCGCCGGATCGGGGATTTATTTGAACGGCCTAATACTACTACGAGACTTCGGGCACTGAATTTTGCCCACATATAGTGACAGGTTCTCACAATCCACTATATGCAGAAGGAAGGGGCATGACACAAATACATTAATCGCGGATCAATGCGGTATACATCCTACATATAGTACCAACCGGAATTCGACGTACTATATGTTGTACACAAAATCATCACGCGAAGTCTCGTAGTAGTACTAAGACATGTACAACCTTGAATAGAGTTGTTCGTGTTGCATGCACTTTATGTCGAGCGCCGCATTGCACACACCGTGCATTTCTCTATCCAGTTCCAGCGTTTCAGCGGTTAAGTGGTCGATAAGCTGCTGGACAGAGAAGAGTATTTCCTGGCCGTCCATCTGTCCAAGCGGCACCAGCTTGACCGCATTGGTTATCATAGACACAGCAGCATTGAACAAAAATGAACCGACAGCCTTGTCGATTTCGATTTTCAAAGCAGCAGCCACGACTCCGTAGATGACAGGGTAGTGACCGTGCGTTGTCTTGTCTAAAACATGCGCAAGAACCGCGTTCAAGAACGGATCGTCTAGCCGTTTGCCATAAATTTTTATGAGTCGAACGCCTAGCTTCTGGCTGCCCTCTCGGACTTCCCTTGGCGCTTTCAGCGCATGACACTCGTTGTCGAGCGATAATATCCCCTCCAAATCGCCTTGCGACGTATGTTCATAGGCCAATTTGAGGGCCAGCGCATCGTTGTACTTGTAATTGTTTTTGAGCATACTTTCGACAAATTCCTGCGCCGAAACGGCATCGTGTACCAGATTCTGTTGAACGTAGGTTTCCAAACCGTTGGAGTGGGAAAATCCACCGATCGGCAACGTGGGATCTGCGATGTGGAGTATCTCTAAAAGCGACCCCAGCGTTCTGTCTTTGGTGGCAGCGAGTGGAGGTCTCATTGTTCCCCTGTTTTCAAAATGGCGTTGGGCCAGCCAGGCCGATTTTTGGAAACGTCCCAGCAATTGTTGAAAGTTGAAAGATGGTCTCTCGATGGGCAGAATCTGCC
>JBATLR010000390.1:0-3426 GCA_049289415.1 Nitrospirales bacterium | reverse complement strand
CCCCTACTCTCAGGGGCAGATCGGCCAGGTAGTGTCAGAGGTGGTGAAAAAAAAGTTTCGGAAAAACCCAAGAAAAACTATAGCATCGGGTGTCTACTTGATCGGAGCCTTCTTATATGGGCGACGTCTTTGATCCTGTTTAATATTCCCTATTTCCCCAATCACGAGATCCTGAGAAGGGGGTGAATCAATTATTGAGATTGACCTCAAGCCGCACTCCCAACACCAGAGCATTGTTTCTGCCAGGAACGGTATTGGGATTTATGATGAATTGTAAATCCGGTTGAATGATGAGATTAGGGTTCACAAAAATGGAATGAGTCAATTCCAAGGTGATCTCCGCACTCTCGACCGGTTGTCCTACCCGCTTTTGAGATTGTTTATAATCATGGCTATTCACCGCGGCTGCCACCCCCATTCCTGTTTGGTCAAACTGTCGACTGGAAAAGAGTCCGGTAAAGACCAGTCCGCCGCCGTAATATTGGGAAATGCGGTTCACCTTGGGATCCGCAAACCCCGCTCGACCAAAGATCGTCATTTCCCGATCGGTTACTCCTTTTTTATGGAATACCTCATATTCCGCTAAGCTATACAGGCCATATGTGCCATGACCGCTGACGGGTTCACCGGAACTATTCACCTTGTTGAGATGATCCAGGGAGGTGGTGTACCCCCACAGTCCGAGGGCCACTTTCGCTTCATATTCGGTTGGGGCGGCTCTTCCAACCCGACGAAAAGTCAGTCGACGAGGTTTATCTTGTCGATCCCTCTTCTTCCCAGTCAAATTCTCTTTGCTGAATTGGTAATACGAGAATTCCATGGTGCTGAATAGCCCATCTTTTCGGTTCCACCCGATGGAATTGCTCTGAGGATTATTGGGGTTACCCGGTATTCCGTCAGCCACCACTGTACGAATCATCAGGGAATCGGTCACGATAGCTTCTGCCCTGATTCCCAAACCAGCCGAGGGAAAGGTGGAAGGGCCGTTTTTCCCACTGGCCGCGAATTCCGCTCCGGTCCCGAATGAGCTATTTACAAAAAGTTCAGATGCGGACATGATGACATCGAATTCGGAGGTGACATCATACAGGCCGGCAAGCACGGAAAAGCGTTCGAAGAGATTGTGTTGGTACCAGGCTTCAAACAGTTTCCATGTATGCGGTCCTGTAATGTTGCTCACGCCCTGGTTGTCACCGACATATTTGCTTGGGTTTTGCCCATACAAACCCAAGCCATAGACGAAAAGGGTTCCACCCCATCCGGGAACGAGTTTTTTGATATCCACCGTGAGCAGGAGATCCAGGTCCCCGGTGACCGTGGTTTTTCGTTGAATGCCTCCGGAGACATTGGAAAGGACATCTAAGGTATTGGTGGCTTCCAGAAGGAGCCCTTGACCTTTCAAGCTTTTTTGAACCGCCTTCGGTTTTTCGATGATCTTTTCCAATTGTTCAACCTGCTGACTTTCTTCAGAATGGGCGAACACGGGAATCAACAACCCCAGAAGGAATAGCCCATAAAGGGAGTAACGGATCATTTTTGTTCGGTCGCGTCTCATGCTGGTGAATCAGGCTCCCATCGGCTTGGAGCCTAAGGTTTTGGGGGTGAGGCCAATGCGCGCGACATCGATTGCTCATGGATGCCACGCATCTCGTCCAAGAGGGCAAGCAGGGTCACCACCGGTTTATGGTCTGCCACCTTTCCCATGTGAGTTTCCTGGTCCCTAGCAGGCTGTTGAAAAAATTCAGGTTCGTCTGAGAGCTTATCGGGACCAAAAATTTTACGATCTTCCCTGAGCGAAGCAGGATGTTCAAAAAGGCCCGTCCAGCAAGGCCGCAGCCGCTTGGACGGGCGGAGCGTACAGAGAAGTCCGTGAGCACGGCCAAGGGGCGAGAACGCCGCTGGCGGACTTTTTCAACACCCTGCTAGGCTTTCTCATTCTTCTGCTTGATCAGAATCGATAAATAGTAATCAAGGTGTTTGGCGAATAATTGCCGGTCCCTCTGGCTTAAGGACGACGGCCCGCCTGTGTCAACTCCACTGGCTCGAAGTGTATCCATAAAATCCCTCATCATGAGACGGGCTTGAATCGTGTCGGGTGAATGCATTTCCCCACGCGGATCAAGCGCATGCCCACCTTTGGCAATCACCTCGGCGGCAAGCGGAATATCGGCGGTGATCACCAGGTCGCCGGCCTCAAGTCGTTTGACGATTTCGGAATCCGCCACATCAAATCCATCGGCGACTTGGATGGCCGAAATATAGGGAGATGGCGGGGTATACAGGAGGCGATTGGCGACAAGTGTCACCTGCACCGCTGTCCGGTCCGCCGCACGAAATAATATTTCTTTAATCACCTTGGGGCAGGCATCGGCATCAACCCAGATTGGCATGGTCGACCTTTGTGGTTTAGGAGTGAAAAAGAACCGCTATCTTTGGATGTTTAAAACGTCCGTCTGGATTGGGAGAAAAGGAAGAGCGATTTTGCCTCACAAGCACCGGAGTCGTCCATTTATTCACACTTCGTGACCCAGACGCCGACATGAAGAGTTGAACCTGGAGGGCCAACGAACGATCCCTCGATGGGCGGAACGGATTCGGGCAATCTTGCGACGGCCACGGCAATATGATCGGTTCCGGCCATGGTTCCACCCGTGGGATCAAACCCCTTCCAGCCTGCGCCAGGCAGGTAGACTTCGGCCCAGGCATGGGTAGCACCATAGTTGGTTGCTGATGGTGGTGCATGGAGATATCCGCTCACAAAGCGTGCAGCGAGACCTAAGCACCGCGCAGCTTCCATAAAGAGCAACGCAAAGTCCCGGCATGAGCCGGTGCCGTATTCCAGTGTTTGCCCTACCGTTTGAACGCCAGGTTCCTCCCGCACGCGATAGGACAGGGTTTGGTTGATGTGGGTGCCAAGCCGCTGCAAAAGTGTGTAGGTTTGAATCGGTTCTTCCGGTTTCCAGAAATTGGCCATCCATTTAGTCAGTTGATCTTTGGTGTTTTGCTCGGGATATGCCATGTAGGGTAATAGCATGATTCGGTCATCGGGTTGGTATGTGAATGGGTACGCAACAGCGTAGTCGGCGACGAGAAAGTCGAGTGGAGCCTCATTGAATTGCTGGATGAGCACTTCGCTCTCAACCACAAGCTGATTAGCGGGCACATCGAAGGTTGCAGTGGCCACCGAATTGCCTTCCACGTCACGGTGCCAGAGCAGGGTGGCCGACGGTGTGAGCTTCAGGTTTAATGACTCAATGTGCAGGTCATAGTCTTCCCTCGGACGCAGGCGCAAGTGATGCGGACCAAGTGTCACCGCACCCGAAAAATTATAATACGTCCGATGAAGGATTTTATAACGCTGCATCTTTTGTCCTAAACTCTACTTTCAACGGCAACTAGGCCTGGTTTAAGCGACCACCGGTAGGC
>JBATLR010000389.1:0-14859 GCA_049289415.1 Nitrospirales bacterium | reverse complement strand
ATATTAAACCCAAGTGCCTATGTCGTGAAGGATTTTCCGGACAATCAAATGCCAAAGGATTTTGGTGTAAGATTGACAGGCGGGGCTCTCAGTAAAATGGTTGATTACTTGGCGCAATTAAAAGAAGGCCAACCTTTACCTCCAAAAGAATAAGAAATATTAATTTAGGGTATAACCCTTTATAAGGAGTAAGGAAGAATGACTTGGCTTAAATTAGTTGAAGGCTACATGCCGATGCAGATGATTTCAGAATTGGCGGTCTGCATCCTTGTGTTTTCTATTATTAACTATTCTCTCAAAAGAGCCGGCATGGGCTTGCCAAAATTTTGGGCGGGAATCTTTGTCTGGTGTTTTGTGAATTTGTTCTATCTCAAATATCGAATCTATCCGCCCATTCCCTTTTCTGTGAGAGCCATTTATGGGACGGTTTCCGCTTGTGGTATTTTTATGTGGGTATCGGGTTCACAGCAGGAGTGGGAAGAGTTTAAGCGTCCCATCATAAACGTTTTGGACGCCAAAACGGGAATGACTAAGTTCATTCGAACAGCCTTGTTGATTTTATTGCCAATCGGGCTATGGGGTTTTGCCTACAGTTCTTTCCTTCCCAGCTTTGATGAACCCATTGAATTGAGAACCGTGCATCCAGCCCCACCGGCGACAACAAAAGTGCACGGGAAAACATATGTATTACAGACGGCCGCAAATCCTTTTCGAATTAATCCAGAGGGAAAATACGATCAGGCATACAGCAACGCTCATATCGTAAGTCAGGATATGGGACGTTTAATGAAAGATGTGAAAAACCCGGAAGATAACCCCTGGGATCCGAATGCGAAAGGTTATATTAAGCATGTTCGGGAAGGGGGAGAGATATTTTTCCAAAATTGCCATTTCTGTCATGGGGATAATTTGAACGGTCGTGGCCTCTGGGCCTTTGCCTTTAATCCAATTCCTGCCAATTTTACTGATGCAGGAACTATCGCACAGCTCCAAGAAACCTTTGTTTTCTGGCGGGTGGCTAAAGGCGGAATAGGTCTTCCAGGCGAAGGTTTCCCATGGGCATCTGTGATGCCACCGTGGGAACAGCATTTAACCGTTGATGAAATTTGGAAAGTCATCATGTTTGAATACTGGCACACCGGGTATTACCCGCGGACTTGGGAATAAGGAGGACGCGGACATGAATAAAATTCAATGCGATACTGGACACTTTGAAAAGAGGATGGTCATGAAAGAATCGAATACAGCCGGATATGGTAGGCGTGGCTTAGGAGCCTGGCTTCTGAGTTGCGGACTCCTTTTTGGCGGACTAGGCTTTGCTACCACGTCACAGGCGGAAATGGCGGAAGGATTTGCCGAGGGGAGTCGCCCTGCTCCACCATCCGCCGAACAAGTTGAAGCAGGGAAGCGAGTGTATTTCACAAAGTGTGTTTGGTGCCATGGCGTTAACGGGGCCGGGGACGGGCCAGGAGCAGACCGACTATGGCCCAGGCCCCGTAATTTTAATTCAGGGACCTTTAAAATCCGTCATACGGCCAGCGGTGAATTGCCACTTATTGACGTAGATTTATTTCAAACTGTGACACATGGATTGCCGGGATCGGCCATGCCCTCCTGGGAAGGTATTTTGACTGAGGATCAACGTAGGGATGTTTTAGCATTCGTCACCACTGAATTGGTCAAGGATCGTAGTTGGCAAGATACCGAATTTGAAGAATTTCATGTATTACAGTTGGAATCAATACAACCCGTTCCCCCTACGGCGGAATCGGTCAAACGTGGATCTGAGCTTGTGAAAGAAATGAAGTGTATTGAATGCCATGGCCTGGAGGGTCGGGGAGATGGGAATGCGTTCAACCTCAAGGATGACTGGGGATTTTCCATTCAACCAGCCGACTGGCATAAATGTTGGAATTTCAGAGGCAGCCGACAGGACGCTTATAATGTGAAGAACATTTTTAGGACATTTTCGACGGGGGTAAGCGGAACGCCTATGCCTTCGTTTGCCGATAATACAACCGTAGAAGATCGGTGGCACATTGCAAATTATGTAAACCATCTTTGTGAACGGGATAAGGATGTAGATATCGCCGGTGGTAATGTGACCGATGAAATCGCGGCGGCTTTAATAGCAGCCAAACCTAGGGGGATTGATCCTCTAACGGATAAGCCAAAAGTAGACTTTGTGGTTCCTTCAAAATTCGTTGAAGGAGAACTTCCGGCCGATGAACACGATGAACGGTGGAATTTGGTTGATCGTAGGATTGTGGCAATGGGTGGACAGATCACACACAAGCCAAGAAACTTCGTCAACCGAATTGACGATGTCTGGGTTCAATCCCTTTATAATGAAACGCATATTTCGTTTATGTTCCGGTGGGATGATCGTACAAAGAGTGTGCAAAAAGACAGTGTAGACTGGGAGCCCTATGAAGTGAATCTTGGGGATTATGGGATTGAGGAACAGGCTCCTGGAGGATCGAAGTTTGCTGATGATCCTGAACATCCTGAATCTATTGCCGCCAAACAAACTGCCTATCAAGTGTTCAATGATGGGCTTGCCTTCCAATTACCGGTAAAATGGCAGGAACTGCCTGCACCTCGAAAACCAAGATATTTCTGGGGTGATGAGGGATTTCCAGTGGACATCGCAAAATGGACCGCTGATGGCGAACTCAAAGCCTATCAAGGTACTGGTTGGGATGTAGATTTCGAAGATCGTGATGATTTTACCGAACAAATGAAAGTTGTCAAAGCGGAATGGAGCAATGGGCGATGGACGGTTATCGTCACACGCCCACTTAAAGGTGACTATGAGGAAGATGCCTACATTGAGTTGGGGAAATATATTCCTATTAATTTCTTCGTTTGGGATGGTCACAACGGGGATGTGGGACGAAAAATGGCGGTCTCCGCTTTCTATTATCTTGTGTTAGAGCCACCGATTGAAAAGGAAACATATATTTATCCAACCTTAGCCGCCATTGGTTTGGTCCTTGTGGAAGGGTGGATTTTGACCCGCCGAGCCAATAGGCGCAAGGGTCAAGTTTAACAAAGTTGTAAAGCTCGGAATTATCC
Organism: Nitrospirales bacterium; assembly: GCA_049289415.1. Classification (GTDB taxonomy): domain Bacteria; phylum Nitrospirota; class Nitrospiria; order Nitrospirales; family UBA8639; genus Nitrospira_E. The sequence goes on along the minus strand of JBATLR010000389.1, from coordinate 11,781 downwards.
GAAAAAATGAAGGGGGTGGGAAACCACCCCCTTTTTTTATGGCCAATATAAAAAAACTTACAAACATTTCCGGTGTGGTCTTAGCTGGCGGGGAAAGCCGGAGGATGGGAAAAGACAAGCGAAACCTTGAATGGGGTGGAACTAAATTTCTTGATAAGGTTTGTCTCACCCTAGGTGAATTATTTGATGAGATAATACTGGTGACTGCAATAGAGGATTACCCTTGCGGACATCTCCCTGTCCGGTTAGTCACTGACGCGATCCCTCATAAAGGCTCATTAGGTGGAATGTTTACGGGAATCAAGGAAGCCTCTCATTGCTCGGTTTTTGTTGTGGCTTGCGATATGCCATTTTTGAATTCTTTAGTCATTTCTCGGCTTTGTGCGCTGCCTGAAAGTGACGTGTTGATTGTCAAGCTTTCCACTGGATATCAGCCTCTTCACGCACGATATTCCAAACGATGCTCCCTCATAATGGAAAAGATGATTCAGGAGGGGAATCTTCGAATTCAAAGTCTGATTCAGGACCCATCTCTCTCCATTCAAATTGTTGAGGAATCTCTATTCCAAGACATCGATCCACATGGATATTCTTTTTTGAATATTAATACCCCCTCTGATTATGAATTTGCCAGAAAAGCTGCGTCTCACTTGAAATAATAGCATGTCTCTTTCCGCCAAAAATTTATTGATTGTCCATCCTGGAGCATTAGGTGACGGGTTGTTGGCTTTGCCCGCTATTCGGGTATTGAAGGCTACGTTTCCTGGGCACCGTCTGGTTTTGTTTGGTCACAAGGAATTAGGTGATGTGTTTGTGGATGCGCAGGAAGTTCATCAGTCCTATTCTTTTGATAGGTTGGAGTTTTTGACATATCGAGGTACTAATGATTCCCATCAGGAAAAATTTCTGTCGATTATGCGTCGTTGCGATAGAGCCATAGCTTGGTTGGAGGACACGGATGGAATTTGGCGAAGTTGGTTGAAGTCTGCGGGAATTCAAGATTGTATTCTGCGGTCACCTCATGACAGAACCTTGCTTAATCATCATATGGTTGATCGGTATGTGGAAATACTCCAACCGTGGGTTCAGACGACACAGTTCCTGTGTGACATAGAAATAAATAGGAATCTTACGGGTCCTCTTGTTTTCCCCAAATCACATTCGTGGAGACTTCCTTATCCCATCAATGAGCCACTTATCCTTCTCCATGCTGGAAGTGGCAGTCAATACAAATGTGCCTCTCCGGCATTATGGGCGAGCATTGTCAATGGGCTGATGATGGCGCAACCGAACTGGAATATTTGTCTTGTAGGAGGACCTGCAGATAATGACTCGCTTCGAAATGTGCAAGGCCTACTGACTCACCTTGAATGTGGCATTCTGACAGGAATGGATCTGCTTCAGATAGGGCAATATTTGCAACATGCCAAATTGTTTATTGGGCACGATTCCGGTTTGTCTCATTTAGCTGCAAGTTTTGGGGTGCCTTCGGTGTTGTTGTTTGGTCCCACTGACCCTGGAAAATGGGCGCCGCGGGGAACTAATGTAGCCGTAATACGAAAATTCTGTCATTGCCTAGGGAAGGTGGCCATTGCGCGTTGTATGGATATGCCGTGTCTTTCTTTTTCCCAAGGTGAAGTCCTCGCAAATGTTGAAGACGTGTTAAGTGGAGTGAAGGCGTCCGTGGCCTGCCCAAGCTTCGAGTGTGTTGAAGAGGCGTTCACTGCTCCTTGCCTTGGCTAGAATGCTGTGCTACATTCGCCGCGGTTGTTAAAAAACCCATATATTCTGCGTAGATAGGATATTTAACCGTGGAGAAATTTCTCCAAAACCAAGTCATTGAGGCCATCGCGGTTATCCTAGACAAGGTCAGGGAATCTGGCGAATTAAGTCTGGACACGATTCCAACCATTGCCGTGGAACCTCCTAAGCGACCGGAATGGGGAGATTTTTCGTCTAGTGTCGCGATGACATTGGCCTCACAAGTTCGACAATCGCCTTTGAAAGTAGCCGAACTGTTGGCGACAGGTCTTCGGGCACAGTTTTCAGATGTATTTGTCCGAGTTACCGTTGCCCCTCCAGGATTTTTGAATTTGACTCTCCATCCCCTCAGGTGGATTCAGGTTTTACGGATGATTCAGGACAAGGGACCGTTGTATGGCACCAGCAACATCGGAAAAGAGAAACGTATTCTCCTGGAGTTCGTGAGTGCGAATCCGACTGGGCCCTTGCATGTCGGACATGGACGAGGAGCGGCATTGGGACAGGCCATGGCCAGGTTGTTGGCATCTGTCGGATTTAAGGTTTCCCGTGAATATTATATTAACGATGCCGGTCGTCAATTACGGTTGTTGGGCCGGTCCGTCTATGCCCGCTATCGGGAGCATTGGGGAAATTCGTCATCCTTTCCCGAGGATGGCTATCATGGAGACTATATAAAAATTGTGGCTGAGTCTGTGGCGAAGACCCATGGGCAAACCTTACTGGATTGCTCATCGAATGAGGCCGAAACGCTCTGCGCTCAATTGGCCAGTCAGATGCTATTGGATCGAATTAAAGAGGATTTGGCTACATTTGGTGTTGAATTTGACTCCTGGTTTAGCGAGACATCCCTGCATACGGGAGGGCTTATTCAACAGTCATTAGACGAACTTCGGCAAAAGAAGCTGCTCATAGAAGAGGATGGTGCCTGGTGGTTTCGTTCATCTCAGTTTGGGGATGAAAAGGATCGTGTGGCTCAAAAGCAGGATGGGAGCTATACCTACTTAGCGGCCGATATGGCCTACCATCGACAAAAATTAGAACGTGGCTTTGATACCTTAATAAATATTTGGGGTGCGGACCATCATGGGTATATTCCACGGATGGAAGCTACGGTTCAAGCGTTTGGCTTTGCCAAGGAGGCCTTGCGAATCGTCCTGGTGCAAATGGTGAGCTTGCGACGTGGTGGTCAAAAAATTGAGATGTCAAAGCGAGCCGGTGAATTTGTGACCCTGCGCGAGGTGATTGACGAGGTTGGTCCAGATGCCGCCAAATTCTTTTTCCTGATGAGAAGGGCCGATACGCATCTGGATTTTGATCTGGAATTGGCCAAACAACAGTCTTCGGACAATCCCGTCTATTACGTTCAGTATGCGCATGCGCGATTGGCCAGTCTCTTTCGAGTGGCACAGGAACGCCAAGTACCCCTTCCGACTGTTCAGGATGTCGATCAGGCCTTGTTGATCCAGGATGAAGAGTTAGGGCTGATTAAAACGTTGGCACAGTATCCTTTTGTGGTTGAAAATAGTGCGATGGCGTTGGAGCCTCATCGGGTCACGTTTTATCTCCAAGAGCTTGCGGCCCAATTGCATGCCTACTACAACAAAAATCGGGTCCTTCCCTCATTGGATCCTGAGAGGAACACCGGGGATACTGTAGACAACATTAAATTAGGGGCAAGTGAGCATACTACAACGTTGAGTCAGGATCGTATCTACGAAAGTATTTCGCCGGACTTGACCGCTGCTCGCTTAGCCCTGCTTCGGCAAGTCCAGACGGTCATTGGTAATGGGCTGGCAATCCTTGGAATTTCTGCCCCGGAGAAAATGTAACATGCATGAAGGTCAAGCATAAGCAGAGATAATGTCTAAAGAACCATCCACTTCACAATCAGGTCCCAATCGTTTTCATATTCAGCATACGTTGCCTTCTGGTCGTGCGAGGGTTGGACGACTTTTAACCTCCCATGGTGAGGTCGATACTCCTGCCTTTATGCCGGTTGGCTCACAGGGGACGGTCAAAGGACTGGACCCGAATGAAGTCCGCGAATGCGGGTTTCATATGGTTTTGGCGAATGCCTATCATCTATTTTTGCGACCTGGGCATGAACTCATTGAATCTCTGGGAGGGCTTCATGCTTTCATGCAATGGCCTGGAGCGATTTTGACCGATAGTGGTGGCTACCAGATGGTGAGTCTGGCCGATCTTTGTAAGGTGACCGAGGAGGGGGTTGGCTTTCGTTCTCATATCGACGGTGCGTGGCATTTACTCTCACCGGAAAAAAGTATGGCCATCCAGGTCGCACTTGGCTCCGATATTATGATGGTTCTTGACCATTGTCCGACTTTTCCTTGTACCGAACAGCAAGCACGTGAGGCTGTACAGCGAACGACCAGGTGGGCTCAGCGATGTGCTGCGGTACCGAGAAAAGAGCATCAGTGGTTGTTTGGGATTGTTCAGGGCGGAGTCTTTGCCCAATTGAGGCAAGAGTCGACTCAGGAGTTGGTCAATTTGAATATGGATGGCTATGCCTTGGGTGGATTATCCTTGGGAGAAGAAAAGCCCGCAATGTTGGCGATGATCGAGACGGTGATTGACCAGCTTCCACCCGGTCGTCCCCGCTACTTAATGGGAGTTGGGCTTCCTGAAGATATTGTGGAAGGGGTGGCTCGGGGGTTGGATTTATTTGATTGCGTTATTCCGACCAGGCATGGGCGCACCGGTTGGCTGTTTACCTCGACAGGGAAGGTGTTGATTAAACAGGCTCGCTATGCCCGTGATCCCAATCCCATTGATGGCGAATGTGGGTGTCCGGTCTGCCAACGGTTTTCCAGAGCCTATTTGCGGCACTTGTTTTTATCGCATGAAATGTTAGGCGTACGTCTGAATACGATCCATAATCTTTGGTATTATGGCTTGCTTATGAAGGGGCTACGACAAGCAATCAGCGCGAATCAGTTTGACGATTACCGGAAAGATTTTTACCGCCGACGCGAGTGTGACACGAGTGAAACGCTCATTCAGGAAGTTTCGACCTGATCGAATGGGTTGGCCACAGACACATTTTAATTGAGGTACTTATGAACCTAGATTCCTATGCTTGGGCCCAAGCCGGGGGAGCCGGTCCCGATTCCTCCGCCGGCTTATTATCGCTCATTCCTTTTCTTCTGATTTTTGTGGTGTTTTATTTTTTGCTGATTTTGCCGCAACAACGTCGGCAAAAAAAACAACGGGAATTGTTGGATAGCCTAAAAAAAGGCGATAAGGTGATTACGTCTTCAGGGATTTGGGGAACCGTTACCAATTTGGATAAGGAAACGGCTACCCTACAAGTCGCGGATAATACAAAAATTCGGTTGCAACGCGATCATATCGCGAGCATCCGTACGTCGAATGAATCATGATGGATCAAGGGGTAGATGAATGAAAAAGCTTCGTGGGAGGTTGTTTCTCCTTTTTGTGGTCACGGTGGTGTCCGTCATCCTGGCCCTTCCTTCGTTCCCAGGGCTGTTCCAGTCGTTGCCTGATGGGGTCAAGCGGGTATTGAGCCATCGTGGGCTTTCCTTGGGCCTCGATCTTCAGGGTGGCATTCACCTGGTTTTGGAAGTCGAAGAGGAACGAGCGGTGGAAATTGCCGTTGATCGAATTCGTAAGGCTGTTGAGGATCTGCTGAAAGACAAGGCGATCATGGTGGAGGGTGTTCGTCGTGAGGGGTCGAAGATGATTGTTATCACCCTTCAACAAGAAGCCGATGGGGAGAAAGTCCGAACGCTGCTCGATGAGGCTTTCCCGAACTTTGAGTCGCAAAATCCGGCAGGAACGCGTTTGGTATACGAACTCCGCTCTACTGAGGTGGATCGAATCAAAACCTCAGCCATCAACCAGGCACTTGAAACCCTCAGAAACCGGATTGATGAATTTGGGGTCGCCGAACCTCTTATCCAACGATTGGGACTCAACCAAATTGCGATTCAATTGCCTGGAGTCAAGGATCCTCAACGGGCTAAAGATCTCATTCAAGAAACGGCTCTCTTAGAGTTTAAATTGTTGGAGGAGTCCAAGGCCGCATTGGATTTACCGCCTCAGGTGGAAAAAGGCCAAGAGGATACGGTGAGAAAGACCTTAGAAGGTAAAATTCCTGAAGGGGCAGAAATTCTCTTTGAAACGGCGATCTCGGAGCCGGATGGTCGGGCATATAGTATTCCCTACCTTGTGAAAAAAGATGCCGTTCTCATCGGAGATGTGTTGCAGGATGCGCGTGTGACGATTGGGGATTTCAATGAACCGATTGTCAGTATTACCTTTGACAGCAAAGGGGCACGAGAATTTGATGAACTCACCGCTGCCAACATCGGTAAACGGATGGCGGTGGTCCTGGATGGTAAAGTGTATTCGGCGCCCGTCATACGAGATCGCATTAGCGGCGGCCGGGCGATCATTGAAGGCACCTTTACCACTGCAGAAGCGAATGATCTGGCTGTGGTTCTCCGAGCTGGTGCGTTACCGGCACCGTTGAAAACCTTGCAGGATTTAACCGTTGGACCTTCTCTGGGACAGGATTCAATTGAGAAGGGGTTACGAACAACTATTATTGCCGGGACGTTGGTCCTCATATTTATGATTGTGTATTACCGGCTCTCCGGTCTCATCGCCAATATGGCTGTGTTTCTCAATTTAATCTGTTTGCTGGGAGCTTTATCAGGGCTTAATGCCACTTTAACTTTACCAGGCATTGCCGGAATTATTTTGACCATTGGAATGGGAGTCGACTCCAATGTGTTGATTTTTGAGCGGATCAGAGAGGAGCTCCGTCAGGGCCGTCCTGTTCGTTTAGCCGTAGATAGTGGCTATAATAAAGCCTTTTTGACGATCGTCGATTCCCATGTGACGACCCTGATCACGGGGTTGGCGCTGTTTTTATTTGGAACGGGACCTATCAAAGGGTTTGCGGTAACCTTGTGCTTGGGAATTGCTATTAACTTGTTTACGGCGTTGGTGGGGACGAAGGTGGTGTTTGATTTCCTGAACCGACGAAAGTTGGACTCGCTCAGTATTTAAGGGGTTGCCTTGTTGAGGCGTGGTTGGTCGAACCTTGCTTGTTGGGGGAGGGGAGGCAGGCGGCATTTTCAAAAACGAGGATCGCTTGATAAAGGGCGTGATCGCAAGCTCTTAAGCAGCGGATTTTCTTTGGGGAGGAGAAATTTTTGGTTATGATGGAAATTCTTGGGAAAACAGATATTGATTTTATGGGAAAGCGGAACATTGCTTTCACGGTATCGGGCATTCTGGCTTCTCTGGGATTGGTGGCCGTGATCGGAATTCTGTTTGGATGGGCAAATCTGGGTATTGATTTTGCCGGGGGAACGGCAGTTCAGCTTAAATTTGATAAACCACTCCTGATTGCCGAGGCCAGGAAAGCCTTGGATGCGCATGGATTGGGTTCCGCTGAACTTCAGGAGTTTCCCCAGGATCAGAAGCTCTTGATTCGTGTAAAAACAGAAACCACGATCGAAGAAGGAATCAGTGAGAATATCATTCAGGCTTTTCAAGCTGAATTTCCTGATCATGGGTTTGTAGTGGATTCCAGTACTTCAATAGGACCCACAATTGGCAAGAAACTACAAGAAGATGCCTTGATAGCGGTTATCCTTTCACTTGCAGGCATTATCCTCTATGTCGCCGTTCGTTTTGAGTTTCGTTTTGGCGTGGCTGCAGCCATTGCCACATTTCATGACGTTCTGGCGGTGTTGGGGATTTATTTTCTGTTGAATACGGAAATTACGCTGTTGGTAGTGACGGCGCTATTGACCCTGGCAGGGTATTCTTTGACCGATACGGTGATTGTGTTTGACCGGATTCGTGAAAATCTTCGTCTGAGAAGACGGGAAACGACGACGACGATTATTAATAACGGAATCAATCAGGTCTTAAGCAGAACATTAATTACGACACTGACTGTGGTTCTGGTCTTGGTGCCGCTGACCATTTGGGGAGGGGAAGTCTTACATGATTTTTCATTGGCCTTACTGTTGGGGGTCATGGTTGGGACCTATTCCTCGATTTTTGTCGCGAGTCCACTCCTCTTACTGTGGCCTGGTGCAGAAGGAAAGCTACTAAGCCGAGGTAAATAGTCTTCCTTGTTACCGTTTCTTGACATCAAGGAAAAAGGAGTACCAAAATGTAGAAAATCATAGGAGTTAGACCTTTTTTATGGATTTTGCGATGTTACCAAAGTGAAACGCTTTGGGTTTCCCCTCCAACTAAAGGGCAAGACGATTCTGGCGATGGTGCTGGTTGGTCTTCTGCCCCTCATTCTTTCTCTCCTCCTCACATATTTTGAAGAAAAACGTGCTCTAAGGGAAGCTGCCGGTATCACCATGAAGGGGATTGCGGTGGAAGTGGCTCGTAAAGTCGAGACCCAGATTGTTCGTGGAATTAATGAAGCGCAACAGCTGGCCACGATTCCCTTTATTCGAAGTGCCATCATGAATTCGAACCGGAGTTATGCTGATAAAAATCCAGAGGAAATTCAGGCTCTAATTCAGCAGTGGCAGGAAAGTTGGCGGGCCCAATCCAATAAGGATGAGTTCCCGGTTTTTCTGAACAAATATGCTACTGACTACTTGATTCAATGGCACGCGATCCGAAAATCGGATTATCTCGCGATTGTTGTAGTTGATACGCAGGGGGCATTGGTATTGAGCTCTTTTCCACAAGTCAATTTTTTCCATGGAAACAGTCTCTGGTGGGAGGCCGTGGTTCAACATCATGATGCCCAGGCGTTTGTGAGCGATTTGTCATTTGATCCAGGGTTTGGGACTCATGTCCTGAATGTTGGCGTCCCTATTTGGGATGATCATCGAGAGCACGTAGTGGGAGCTATCAGTATTCTTCTGAGGAGGGACTCGTTATTTCGGTCGATTTCTGAAGTGGCCGCTGGGAAAACGGGTCATGCCATGTTAACCGCATCCGATGGAATGCCGATTCTCTGTCCCGCGTTTTCTTTGGAAGAGCACGTGATGCCGCCTAATGTGGTCAGTGCGTTTCAACAGGGTGGAGTTGGGTGGTTGGTTGCCGATCCGGATTCACATGGTATGCCGAATGCCATTGTTGGCTATGCTCCTCTTCACTTGGGGATGCCACTAGCTCCAGAGAGTTTTGGGGGGAAGTCCTGGCATATGTTGACCAGTCAAGATTCTGCCGAGACGTATGCTCCTCTGGATCAATTATTGAGTAAGGTCATCTTCTATGGCATCTCTGTTTTTGTCATCTTGTGGGGGGCGGGAGTCGTGGTTGCTGGCCGGATCGTGAAGCCCATTCAAGCCTTATCGCAGGGAGTTGAGCAATTTGGAGGTGGGAATCTTTCGGAAAAGATTGCGATCCGTACCGGTGATGAAATCGAACGCTTGGCTGATACATTCAATGCCATGGCGGACAATCTTCAACATTCGTTTTCTGAGTTGAATCAGAAAGTGGATGAAATTGGGCGATTGGAGCAGAAATATCGTGATCTCATTGAAAATGCTCCGGAAATGATTCATCAATTAGATCCCGCAGGGCGGTTCGTCCATGTGAATACGACTGAGTTGCAAAAGCTGGGATATTCGCTCGTCGACATGCTTGAGATGTCGCTCTGGGATATTGTCCCAGCGGAACAACAAGAGGGGGTGCGGGCCTATATCCAAGGGCTGGCTTTGGGTGGGGCGCGCTCCATAGAAACTGTTTTTCGTACGCAATCACGTGAAGTGATGGATGTGGAAATTCATTCAACAACGCTGATGGATCCCGTGACCCATTTGGTGGTGTATTCGAGAGGATTTGTGAGGGATATCACTGCCCGAAAGGCTCTGGAGCGTGAAGTTGAGCGATATACCACCCAATTGGAAGGGATTGTAGCCGAACGAACCCAACAACTGTCTGACTCAGAGGCGGGCTATAAGGCGTTATTTAATTTGGCTGCCGATTCAATCTTTGTGGTTGATTCGGAAGGCCGTATCTTGGATGTCAATGCGCGTGAACGGGAAATTCTGGGGTATGTCCCTTCTGATTTAGAAGGCGCGTACTTCGTGAAGTTTGTTCCTCCGGCATTCCAGATGATCAGTCAGAATTTGTTGGAACGAGTCAGTGGTGAAGAGTCAAAGGTGCCCACGACAGAGATTGAGGTCTATGACCGGCAAGGCATCATGAAGTCCATGGAGATGGACCTGGTTCGCATCGATATGGGTGGAAGAGCCTCAATCATGGTGCAGTTGCGAGATATTACCGAGCATAAAAAACTTGAAGCTGAACTGCAACGATACAATGAAGTCCTGGAAGAGAAAGTCTCTGAGCGTACGCGGGAAATTGAGCAAGCCAAGCTGTACATTGAAAGTTTGTTGGAAAATGCGAATGACGTGATTTATACCTTGGACGTTGATTTACGGTTTACTTATGTCAATGGAAAAGTTGATGCATGGGGATATCGAAAAGAAGACTTGATTGGTAAGCCGTATCTCTCGTTACTCTCCAAGCGGTATCGTGGCCGGTATTTGAAAGAAACTTTGGATCTTGGGACAAAGCAAGTCTACGAAGTAGAGGTGGTCAGTCGAGATGGAGAGTTGCGGTCGGTTCTGGTGAGTGTGGCCCCGCTTCTCAATGATGAAGGCGTTTACACGGGAGTATTGGGTATTGCCAGGGATATTACGGAACGGAAGCATTTGGAACGCCAGGTGCAGAATTCTGAGCGATTAGCCTCCATTGGTAAGCTGGCCGCCGGGGTTGCACATGAAATCAACAATCCGTTAGGGGGAATTTTGAATTGTTTATATAATATTCGAAAGGGAACGTTGACGCCCAAGCGGTCTCAGGAATATTTGCATTTTATGGAGGATGGATTGCGACGCGTTCAACGCATCGTTCGGCAGCTCTTGGACTTTTCCCAGCAACGCGAACCGGAATTAGCCATGACGGATCTTCATCAAATTTTAGACCGAGTCCTGGTGTTGACCGAGCATGTATTCCTGGTCAAACATGCCACTCTGAGTAAGGTCTATGATGAGACACTGCCGATGGTGATGGTCGATGCGCATATGATTGAGCAGGTGATTATGAACTTAGTCCTGAATGCGGTTCAGGCACTCAAAGAGGGTGGCCAGGTGACCTTGCGTACTCGAAAGCAGGAAGAAGGATATGAGATTGAAGTGGAGGATACTGGGTGCGGAATACCTCAAGAGATTCGACCTCATATTTTTGATCCCTTTTTTACGACGAAAGGGACTGGAGAGGGGACCGGGTTGGGATTGTCGGTGAGTTTGGGAATTGTGCAGCGGCACGCAGGTGAAATGTTGGTTGACAGTGAAGAGGGAAAAGGCACTCGTTTTACCATTCGGTTGCCCTTGGTTCGATCTCGTGCGGGCACTCCGGTAAAGGTAGGCACATGACTCACGGTTCCGTTCTGATAATTGATGATGAGCCCTTGATGCGAGTCTCTATGGTGGATGCGCTGAAGGCTATCGGCTATGAGGTACAGGAAGCCAGTTCCGGGTTGGAGGGACTCGAGTGGTTGCGGACTTCACGGTTTAATTTGGTGATCACTGATTTGCGATTACCCGGTGTGGACGGACTTCATATTGTGAAGCAGTGCAGGGAGCATTGCCCTGGGACGGAAGTGATTGTCATTACTGCACATGGTTCTGTTGACACGGCCGTCGATGCGATGAAAAGCGGTGCCTACGATTACATCACGAAACCGTTTTCCATGGATGAATTGTTGTTGAGTGTGGAACGGGTATGCACAGTGGTCGCTCTAAGGGAAGAGAATCGGGTGTTACGGGATGAATTGGAAAAGAAATTTAGTTTTCAAGGGATTGTGGGAAAAAATGAGCGAATGCGACAAGTGCTGGAAAAAATCAAGTTAGTCTCGGTCACTGACGCGACAGTGTTAGTGGTTGGTGAAAGTGGAACGGGAAAAGAGTTGATCGCAAATGCCATACATGCTAATAGCACACGCCGAAATCATGCGTTGGTCAAAGTGAGTTGTGC
>JBATLR010000388.1:0-13641 GCA_049289415.1 Nitrospirales bacterium | reverse complement strand
CTCCTGCACTCCGGCTTTCTGAAAGAGGGGAGTGGCCGCTTCCACATACCCGATAAATTTCATGTGAGCAAATGCGTCAGCTACAAAATCCCTCGCCGCCGGATCTTTGGCCAAGGCTCTGGCGCCTTCCTCGGAGGGTAAGAGTGCGACCGCGTCATACAGCACGGATGGCCCGCCATCCACCTTTTGGGCTGCTTCAATCCAGGTTCCGTCAATGGCTTCCACCCCGCCCACGCCGGGCGCCACAATTTCCATGTCGGCACCTTCCGATTTGACGGCGGCTTTGAGGGATTTAAACAATTTGATATCGACGCCGTCCGTGACCAGTACGCCAAGCTTCCGGCCCTTAAATGTTTCCGGACTATTGAGAAGCATACTGAGGGCGGGTGATTGGTCAAGATCCTCTCGTGTCGGTTTTGCGGCATCCGCAGGCTTGGGTATGTCCTTCATGCGCAGGCCCTTGGCGACCTGTTTGGCCAAATCCTCGTGTATATTCAGTAAATGAGAAACCATACGGCTCCGTATCTCAGCCCGTTCCACTTTGCTTAATTCAAAGATTAAGGCATCTGACATGTGGGTCTGTTCAACCTCTGTCTGGCTGATATAAAATTGTCGGGCCTGACTGTAGTGATCGGCGAAGGTCTCCGAGCGAAGCCGTACCTTGGGGCCTGCCTCCTCCGCAGGGAAGGAGTTGAATCCTTTCCCCGGTGATTCACGCGGACCCCCGGTGTCGCCGGGCCAGGAATTCGGTTCATAATTGGCTCGTCCTTGCGGGTTTTGCATGGCCATCTGGCCGTCCTGTTGAAAATGACTGAAAGGACATTTGGGCGCGTTGATGGGTATATGGGTGAAATTCGGACTGCCGAGGCGTTTGAGTTGGGTATCAAGGTAGGAAAAATTCCGTCCTTGAAGAAGCGGATCATTGGAAAAATCTATGCCCGGCACGATGTTCTGCGTGCAAAAGGCGACCTGTTCTGTCTCGGCAAAGAAATTATTCACACAACGATCCAGGACGAGCCGGCCAACACGTCGTATGGGAAGGATTTCCTCCGGAATCAGTTTTGTGGCATCGAGCACATCAAAATCGAATTGTTGGGCAAAATCATCATCAAAAAGCTGGAGGCCCAGTTCCCATTCGGGATAATCCCCCTGCTGAATCGCACTCCATAAATCACGGCGATGGAAGTCCGGATCAGCACCATTGATTTTCACGGCTTCGTTCCACACCACTGATTGCATACCGAGTTTCGGTTTCCAATGGAATTTCACGAACGTCGATTTTCCCTGACCATTGATCAGGCGGAACGTATGAACGCCAAACCCTTCCATAAACCGAAAGGAACGGGGGATCGCCCTGTCTGACATGATCCACATGACCATATGCATACTTTCCGGCGTCAAGGAGATGAAATCCCAAAAATTATCATGCGCCGTTTGGGCCTGCGGAAATCCACGATCCGGTTCTGCTTTGGCGGAGTGAATAAGGTCTGGAAACTTAATAGCATCCTGAATAAAGAACACGGGCATATTGTTTCCCACAATATCCCAATTCCCTTCTTTGGTATAAAGTTTAACCGCAAATCCGCGCACGTCCCTTGCCAAATCTGCCGAGCCTTTATTGCCCGCCACTGTTGAAAACCTGACGAACGCGGGCGTTTTATCACCGGGTCGTTGAAAAATGTCGGCTTTGGTGACATCTTCCAAAGATTCGTAGTTTTCAAAATATCCATGAGCCCCGAACCCTCGGGCATGCACAACCCGTTCTGGAATCCGTTCATGGTCAAAGTGGAACATCTTTTCCCGAAAGTGAAAGTCTTCCAATGCGCTTGGACCCCGCGCTCCGATTTTCAGCGAGTTTTGGTCATCCGCGACGGGAATACCTTGCTGAGTGGTTAAAACCGGATTAGTTTTTCCGCTTGTCTGGTGCACTTCCCCTCCTGTGCCGATCTCGACAGTTTGGTCTGCATATTGAGCGGTTTTACGGGTGGAAGTAGGAGAAGATTTAGTGGGTTGCTTTTTGGCCATGCGAAACGCTCCTTATCATTGATGATTTTGTGATGAATAGGTGAGGCGACATATGACGCTAAACTCTTTATCCTATCGAAACAATTGAAAAGGCCACACTGTAAGAAACCCTGGTTTGAAATTTCAAAAATTGTTAAGGGGGTAATAGGAAAGGTTCACACAAGGGTTCATGGCAGTCACAACTTTTTGCATTCCGGGATAAAATTTGTTTAAGTGACTTCCGAGTTGGAGTTCAGATACACACGCCCGAATATCTGCTCTGAAACACTTGTGCTAAACATTTCAACCCGTTTCCATAAAGGAGGTCGAAAAGCATGATGATGCAAATTGGACAGACCATCACGGATGGCACATACCAGGCGTTTCACAAGGAACAGATCCGTATTCTTGAGTTATCCGAATTTCAGGGAAAATGGCTGGTATTGGTGTTTTATCCTGGTGATTTTACGTTTATTTGTCCAACCGAATTACAAGAATTGGGTGAGTTGTATCCGGAATTTCAAAAACTCGGGGCTGAAGTTCTTAGCGTAAGCACAGATTCGGTCTTTGTGCATAAGGCCTGGCACGATACCTCGCCTGCCATAAAAAATATTCAGTTCCCCATGGTAGCCGATCCCACCGGCCGGCTAAGCCGGGAGTTCGGAACATATCTGGAGGATGATGGAGTTTCGTTGCGTGGGAGTTTTCTGGTCGATCCGGACGGGGTCCTGAAAGTGGGAGAAGTCCACGACAACAGCATCGGACGAAATGGCCGGGAATTACTGAGAAAACTTCAAGCGGCAGTCCACGTCAGGGAAGGAAAAGGAGAAGTCTGTCCGGCTAATTGGAAACCGGGAGATAAAACATTAAAACCGGGCTTGGAACTTGTCGGAAAAATTTGATCAATAGGCACTGGTCAATCCTCAATCTCATTGGAAAGGCTATCCGTGTCATAATTAAAAAAAGGTCAAAACCGTGTCAATCAAACTGAACCACACCATTGTCGACGCAGAAGACAAAGAAGTTCGGTATTGTTTTTGACGGAGATGCTTGGCCTTCCCCCTCCATTGCTCATGTGGCCGGTTGCAGGGGTGCGGGTAGAAGAGACGTCGTTGGATTATTTCGATGCCGATGGTGATATCACCCCTCAGCACTATGCTTTCCTGGTAGGCGCAAACGAATTCGACCAGATCTTTGAGCGAAGCCGGGCACGACGGTTTCCGTACTGGGCTGATCCCCACAAGAAGGAACTGAACACCATCAACACCTTGGATGATGGACGCGGACTTATTTTGACGATCCGAACGGGCATCTTCTCAAATCATTATCCGTCCATATGGCAGTGGGGGCACTTCGGTTTCGAAACCCCATCCTTTGGTGGCATCCGCACTGGATCCCAGAGATCAAGAAAGCTCGTCGGATTAGGGTGGACGGGCACAAAAGCTAAAACAGTAGATAAGACACCCAAAATTTTTACCAACGTGCACGGATTGCACGAATGGGGGGAATATGACAGTACCGTTTACCCTTGGCCCGGTCGGTCACTTCGGACTCGCTGTCCGTGATCCCAAACGTAGCGCAAAATGGTTCGTGCAAGTATTAGGATTGCGCAAAGAGTTTGAGTTCGAAGAAGGTGTGGCAGTCGGCAACGACTATGTGAGGATCGCTTTGTCAAAAAGCAAACCGTCACCTAAAACGATAGGTCACATGTCATTCCATCTACAAAATATGGGCGCGCTGCGAAAGGTGCTGGAACACCTGAAGAAGCACAAAATCAACGTGGAGGATCCCGGTAACGAAATCGGTCCCGAGTCTCCAGACTCACCGCATATGGGGATATGGTTCCATGATCCTGACGGCTATCGCTGGGAGTTTTCCGTCCAAGGCGACCATAGCCGCCGGACTAATAGGAGAAAGAAGACCGGTTAATGCGGCAGGGAGAAGAGCTATTAATTAACGTGGATGGATCGTCGACGTTTTGGTTCGTGGCTCACGTGGTGATCGATGGGGTCAGCCTCCAAACGATAGGGTGTGCGGCGTATGATTCAGCGGAACTTTTCACATCCCGATTCTATGGCCGAAGTCTACCGGGATTTGGCGACTCAAGTTAAACAAACGTGTTCATTCAAAGTGGACCTTCGTCCCTGCCAGGCGTTTTTTTTTGAGAGCAATATCCCCGGGCCATTATCCCCAAAAAACTATTGGTGGAAACATTGGGGTGAAATCCTTCCTGTGTTCTTCTCACGCCGTGTTCATCTTCTTAATACGTGTGCAATATCGGCGGGGTGAGTTCTGTTGATGGGTGTATCCGATGATATCGGAAATGGACATTTAGGAAAGCCGCCTGACAGATTAATCCATATCTGATCCATACCCCCCTGTGCTTTAGTACGACAATGCCCATCAAAATTTCATGTCCCCTTTCTTTAATAATCATTGGAAGAAATGAATGGAAATTTAGGAAGTGTGAACCAATAGATGATTAGTTATAGCCAAGAATATGAATGCATGTGTTCTCGCGAACAAAATTCACCTGGAAGACGGATATTTTTGAAAGGAGACGAAGATGGCGGATCAATGGGGATTATGTAAAAGGTGTCAATGGTGGCAAATCGAACCATCTGCAAAAATTGAAGATGCAACAATGGGACTGTGTATAGATGAAAACCTACAATCTTATCGATTGCTGGTCTCCGGCAATAGTGGATGCAATAGATTCATGAAAGGTAGTCCTGCTCAAGCGGAAGGTTCCTCTTCCCAGCCTCCGACCGCTTCGCCCAGCCGATAGCGGAAGAGGGATCCGCATGGTCGTGAAGCGTGAGGAATTGATGGGCCGGGTTCTCACACGAGCCCAAGAAGAGACTGATCCAGACATATATAGCGAACCAGACTTCATCAATGCGGGTGTTAAACGATGCGTTCACGCCTCTTTCCTGGAACAGCTTTTCCTCCTTTGACTTGTTATTCAGGAATTCCTGGGAGACAATGTAAAGGCTGTTGGAATGACCCATTACCATCGCTCTCAAGGAGTATAGGCTTGAAAAATTGGGTGGTGGTCGGTTTATTGCTTTGGTATGTCGGCTTTTTTTTGTTGATGGGGATGGCGCCTCTTGATCCTCAAAGTTGGGCCTTTGCCAATATCCTTCCTCTTCTTTTCGTCTGTGTATTGACCATTTCCTATCGGCAATTGCCTTTTTCCCTCGCCTCCTATGTGCTCTTTGCGGTGTTTCTCACGTTGCATACGATTGGATCACACTACACCTATGCTCAGGTGCCTTTCGGCCTCTGGTTAGAGGAACTGTTTGAATTGCCCCGTAACCATTTCGATCGCATCGTCCATTTTTGTTTTGGCTTGTTCTTTGCCCATCCCTTATTGGAACTTTTCGGGAGAGTTCCAGGGATGGCCGCATGGATCCGCGTGGGTATGGTTCTCCTCACACTTATGGGGCTTGGGGGGCTGTGGGAAATCCTGGAATCATGGGTGACACGAATTGTTCATCCGGAATTGGGACTGGCTTATCTCGGTGCCCAGGGAGATATCTGGGATGCGCAGAAAGATATGGCTTCCACCTTATATGGCGCACTCATCTGGTTAGTTATCATGATTGGCTCATGGAAATTGGTGGGATCTCGTTTTACACCGAAAAGGCCGGAGACATTTCCTCATGCGTCTGACCACTACGACGAACGTTAGTAATCAGAAACCATTTAAGGACCAGACTCTCCTTCACGGCTTAATCGGCTGGTATGTGGTGCTTTGGATATTCCTCGCCATTGATCCTGTTGATCGTCATGACTGGTTACTCGAAAATATTTTAGCTATGGGACTCGTCGTTGTTCTGGCCACGACCTATCGACGATTCCCCTTATCGGAACTTTCCTATATTTTCCTCACCGTGTTTATGACCCTTCATGCGATCGGAGCCCACTATACCTATTCAAAAGTTCCTCTGGGTTTTTGGATGCAGGAGTGGTGGGGATTGGAGCGCAATCCTTTTGACCGGATCGCGCATTTTTCATTCGGGCTGCTCCTGGTCTATCCGTTACGTGAATTATTTCTGCGTCGCGTGCATGTACGTGGATTCTGGGCCTATTATCTTCCTATCAGCGGAATATTGGCTCTCAGTGGATTCTTTGAAATTATCGAATCGTGGGTGGCGCTTCTCGTTCGTCCGGAATTGGGAGAGGCGTATCTGGGCACTCAGGGAGACGAATGGGATGCGCAAAAGGATATGACCGTAGCGGTCATCGGGGCATTTTTAACAATTATGCTGACCTATGCTTTTTCCAAGTTAGTGTCCCCAAAATCTCTTCCGACTCCTCCCTAGCATTTCTGATTTCCCTATGATTCAACTGCCCATTGCCTGCTCCTTTCCGGTCCACGCTCACAGGAATGTTTTCAGGAGACCACCCAGTCCGCACGGGTTTACGCCAAACACCTATTCATCCTTGCATGTTGGCTTTGGCGTTATGTCTGATGGTGATTTCAGGTCGGTCCGCCTCGGGGGAGACAACCGATACTCCGCTTGCAGGACAACCCTATCAATTCCGTTCCTGCGTGGGGACTCCGGGATTCACGTGGGTTTCCTGCTCCACGATCCCATAGAAGAGTGTGACCAGGGACAAAATTAAGAAGAAATAAAATGCGACCCGCACGGGACCGACGATTGGAGAAGTGAGAATCCCGAAACCCAATAGGGCAAGTATTCCTGCTATAAATAATAATATGAACCCGATTGTGAACATCGATTACCTCCTGAGCCATGGGTGAGTTAAGTAGAAATTTCTGAATCGCTCCCGACTCAAATCAGCTCCCGTACCCGATCAGAAAGAGCAGTCAGCGCGATTTTCACCCGATTCGGTTCGCCTTTTGCCAACGATTCGGCAAATTTGGCGGCCTGGCTCACCGTGATATTGGCGGGCATTGGAGGTTCAAAAGGATCGACGATGGCCTGTACCAATACCGGCCCCGGGGTTTGGAAGGCCTGGTCGATGATGGAACCACAATCCGCAGGATCGTCGACGGTCAGTCCGGTTCCTCCGCAAGCCTGGGCGACGAGGGCAAAGTCGATGGGATGCAGTTCGCAACCATATTCGGGATTTCCCAGAAACACCATCTGTTCCCATTTAATCTGGCCAAGCGTATTGTTTTTGATGACGAACACTTTCACGGGCAATTGATATTTGACACAGGTGGCGAACTTAGCCATGAGCATCGAAAAACCCCCATCTCCGGCAAAGGCGATACATTGACGATCCGGGTAGGCAATTTGGGCGGCAATCGCATAGGGTAAGCCGCAGGCCATGGAGGCCAGAGTGCCGGATACCGTGTGCTTCTGCCCTCGTTTGGCCGGGATTTGCCTGGCCCACCAGGTTATGATTGTTCCCGAATCACAGGAAACGATGGCGTGGTCAGAAAGGCGTTTACCCAGTTCCCAGGCCACCACCTGGGGTTTCATGGGTTTGTCTTTTCGGGTTCCGCGTTCTTCCATCAATGTCCGCCATTTGGCCATGGCCGTTTGTGCCCGTTCCAAAAATTTCCGGTGTTTATTCCGCTGCAACATCGGCAATAGCTCTTGGAGGGTTCTCCGGCAGTCGCCAACCAAGCCGATTTCCACCGGGTACCGCAGGCCGATTCGCGCCGGGTCAAGATCGATCTGGACGGCCCGGGCCTGGCCGGGTTTGGGATAAAATTCCATATAGGGAAACGAGGTTCCGATGAGAAGCAGAGTATCGCAATCCTCCAGGGCCTCCTGAGAGGGCGCGTTTCCCAACAATCCGATGCCCCCCGTTGTATAGGGGCTGTTGTCAGGCACCGACGCTTTTCCCAATAACGGTTTAATGATTGGTGCTCCGAGCATTTCTGCAATTTGTTCCAGTTCATCGGTGGCTTCCAAGGCACCAGCCCCGGCCATGATGGCAATACGTTTTCCCTCATTCAGCAAGTTGGCGGCCTGTTGAAAATCTGCTTCATTGGGTAATCGCGCGTCACGGGAAAAGATTTCTATCGAATGGTGGGGAATATTTCGCTTGGAATATCCTTTATCCGCTTTTAAATCCTGGAGATCCACGGGAAAATTAATATGAGCAACTCCACGGTATCCCAGAGCGGTTCGGCAGGCGAGATCGGTCACGTTTGCGACATGACTGGCGCCCATGACCCGCGTGTTATAAACCGTGACATCTTGGAACACTCTGGTCAGGTCCACGTCCTGTTGGGAATGCGTGTCAATGAGATCATGAAAATGGTGACCGGTAATGGCCAAAACCGGTTGTCCGTTCATTTTTGCATCATACAATCCATTCAAAAGATGAAGGCCCCCGGGACCCGAAGTAGCCAAACAGACCCCGAGTTTCCCCGTGTATTTGGGATATCCGCATGCCATCCAGGCCGCGGCTTCTTTGTGACGCACCTGAATGAACCGGATTTCATCTTTGCGTTGACGCAGGGATTCCATAATTCCATTAATGCCATCTCCGGGAAGACCGAAGATGACGTCTACGCCCCAATTTTGAAGCTTCTCTATCAACACGTCCGCGGCAGTTTTTGTCATGCTCCGAGTTCCTCTCTTGTTTACTCAAGGTGGAAACAATCGTATTTGCGTCTTTGCGAATGATCCGTATATGCCATGGTAGACAGGAGAGCATTCTCTGCCTGTCGGGAATCCAGCCTGGTGTGTTGCACCACAATTGGCACATCGGACTCGAACAAGCTTGCAAAATCTGTATCCCTGGGTATGGGTTCGGGGTCTTCCAAATCATTAAAACGGATATGACTCGTTCGACGAGGGGGGACGGTGATATTGTAGGGCCCCACCGGCTCCCGGTCTGAAAAAAATATTGTGACACGCACATGCGCCGGATCGCTGGAAACATTGAGGAGGCATGCGGTTTCATGACTCGTCATCTGCGGCTCCGGTCCACGGCTTTCCGCAGGGATATATCCTTCCGGAATAGCCCATCGTTTAGCCCCCATTGATTGACTCATGACATTAGTTCTTCTTCTGCGGAAGTTCCTTGAGCTTTTCCAAATTGTCCTTGCCGGTGGCGGCGTTCCCATTCCCTATCCAATGCAGCCTCAAGAAGATAGGATGGTAAAGACGGATCGTTATTTCCGGAGGAATTTGACCCTTGAGAAACAATGTTGTTCGATTGTTCTTGCATGAATAAATTCCTTTCCTTTTTTTATAAGATGAATGAAAATAGTTCATCATGATCCTGACGGACTCTGAGCATGGATGAGTCGGGGCTTTTTAACCGGCGGACGGCGAAGGCTTTGCCGAAGCGTTGGACGGCGTTTCCGCTCTACTCCTTTGAGCGGGACCGGTTGGTTTTTGTGGGCTGAACGATACAGCGCTTCAATAATGCGGACATCATGGAGACCCTCCTCGCCTGCCGGTTCAGGAACCGTATCGTTCAAAATGCTATCCGAAAATTTTAAAAGTTGAGGAGCAAATTGATCACGTTTGGAAAAGGTATGTTTTTTCTCTTTCCCGTTCACCGTAAGGTAATGAGTAATGGGTTCGACATATTCGTAGGCCGATGTCACCCGCAGTTGTCCCTTGGTCCCCACCATCCGAAACTCGGAAACGTCGGCGGCTCCAAAACTACAGATAAAGGTGGCCAACCGGTCATCGGGAAATTGAAGTGTCACTGCACTCATTTCTTCAACTTCGTCGAATCTGCCGATACCCTGTCCGGCGGTGTTGGCAAACACCTGAATAGGTTCCGCCTGAAACAGATTCCTGGCGGCATTCAAACAATAAATGCCGATATCCCACAGCGTTCCTCCACCGGTCTCTTCCCGTAACCGGATATTATTTTTATCTTTGACCGGGAGACTAAATGCCGATTGGAAATACCGGGGGGTGCCGATTTTCCCTTATTGAACCATTTGTATTGCCCGAAGATTGGCCTCTTCAAAATGAAGCCGATAGGCGACCATTAATTTGACATCATAATGGTCCGCTGTGCGAATCATGGTTTCACATTCCTTTACCGAGAGAGCCATGGGTTTTTCGCACAATACATGAACGCCCGCTTTCGCAGCTCTGACCGTATATTCGCAATGCAAATGATTGGGAAGCGCGATATACACGGCATCAATTTCTTCCTTTTCCAGGCATTCTTTATATTGTTCATAGGAATAGAGCCCGTTGATGCCGTATTTTCCTCCCAATTGTTTCAATTTTTTGGGATCGTCGGAGATTAATGCTGCTAATAGCGAGTTTTTTTTCGCATGTGCGAATGCCGGAAGTACGGCGATTTGAGCGATATAGCCCAGGCCCGCCACCGCGTAACGAATTTTCCCGGAGCCAGATGTCCTGTTGGGCGAACGTGCCATCCTGAGATCTCCTTGAAATCGTGTCAAAAGAGTAAGACCGAACAATTACTTACAGCTTGTATCAGCGTTTTTTTCGAAAATGAACTGGAAAGAACCCTGGTTCCACGAAATCTCAGCCAGGGTTTAAAACACAGACCGGAAGAGATTCCAAAGAGAGGAGGAGGATTGGGAAGGGCAGAACGAAGTCAAAACGGGGAAAAGCCCAGATGGTTTTTCCTCTTGACAGGGAATATAAGTAATTTTATTAATTTCCGGATGAGGTCTTGCTATGGATTCCACCCTCTATGTTCCATTTGGAACTGCCATCATCCTTCCGGACCGCCAGAACTTTTCCATTTTCTTTCAGGATAACTTTTGAGCCGATGACCAGACTTTCCCCGTCCGCATGATTCGTGATCCGGTGACTTCCACTTTATCGCCTTCATTGATTTCGATTTCCTGCTCCTTGAGATAGTTATCAGGGGCGAGGCGAATCCGTTCTGTCCCGGATGGAGTTTTTACATCCAACCCGATCAAACTATCGGTGGTGGTCACTCCGGGCCCGAACATATCGTGATCCACATTTCCCACAGTCCCTTCTACCGTTGCGATGGTCACGGGGTTGAAAATCTTGCTCTGAACCGTAGCAGCTTGCTCGTGGCGCATGAGGACGTGGTCTTTTGGGGTCCTTTTTTCGCTAATAGGGGCTTCGGCTATCTGAACCAACATTTTATCATTCTGTTTGGTAAGCCTAACCTTAGCCCACGGAATCGAATAACTTTCCGATCCGATCCCCCAAGTGCCGCCGAAAGTGCCATCATAAGAGAGCACCATATTCGATACTTTTCCTGTGTTTTGATCAATCAGTAAATCCTTGACCGCCCCGAGTTCTTTGCCCGTCTTGTCAATGACCGTATTCCCGATGAGGGTATTGGCATTGAGAAGAAGTTCCTTGGATTGTTGGCCTGCCTCGCTAAGGGCTATGGACATGCCTCCCCCCTGCCAGGGCAAAAGCAAAGGCCATACCGAGCATGCCACTGGTTCTGCGTTTGGTTTTCATGATAGGGATCATCGTTTTGTGAGATTTGTTAATGTGCCTGTTCGAGATTCCCGATTCAGTCTATTGAAGGTTGCAGCCGATTCAACCTGGATAGGAAAAAAACGAAAAAAATCTTTTCTTCTTTCTCCTCCTCGCTTACTCCTCTCATGAAATTGTGTTTTTGAATTAAGGGTCAAAGGGAAAATATGAGTTTCAGAGATGAATAGGTAAACGCAGGTAAGAACTCTGTTATCTGCAGGATTATTCGCGCCTTCCATATTTTTTATATATCCTATCGTTGAAGTCTGGGTTCTCGGCTGGAATGCTCTGACCTCTCGCCTGGGAATCGAATTGTTTTCGGACGTGCCTCCAATTGTTCTGCCAAATGTCCGGTGATCGGAAACGAGAGATATGAAATGTGACGGGGTTTTTGATCCCTTAGTAAATCCCTGATTGATGGCGGTTCATTCCCCTGATCTGTCATACGTAATTCAGGAAGAATAAGCGCCGCCCCCGCTCCGGCCAAACCAAAAGCCAATACCACTCCCAACATGCCCCGAGTTGTAGTTAGGTTCATTGTTCAGACCTGGAATGAGATTGATATTGTAATGACAGAAGACAGGAATTTTTTCTTTATAGTATAAAAAAAACGAAACTAATCGGGCCTGGATAAAACCCTTGCTTCCTCCGTTATCGTCCCTTAAGAATTTGCCTGGACTTTTAAAAAAAATCGTTTTGCCAGGGTTCTTGTCAGATGCTTTTGTTCCTCTTTCGGAGGATAATAACTATAACTACGAATCAAGGAAAAATTGAAAGAAAGGGGAGAAAATGCGACGACCAAAAACGGATATGTGGCCAGTGGTGCTGGGAATCAGTGTAATTCTTTTGATGAATGCCTCTCATCTCCCCATGGGGGTGTCAGGATCAGGTGTCCCAAAACCCTCAATTTCAGCTGAAACGATTGTACAAAACCAACCGGGAGTGAATAAGGAACCTCACAATACACAGCCGACCATTCCACCGAATGATGCGGAAATGGTTGTGAAGCCGGATGTTCCCCCCAATCCCGAAGCGGTGGTGAATCCCCCGGTGGTAGATCCGGAGATGGTGGTGGATCCTACCACCCGACAGCCCATGACCGAAGAAAAATTGGAACGGCTTACGCCGGAGGAACTAGAGAAAAGCGCTCCCGATGAGAAATAACAGCAGATTGACAATGAGCAGAGTTCAAAAGAAAATTTCTATTCAGGCAGTTTTAATTTTTCTGTCGCGACCACCCTCCGAGAGACTCAATTTGGCGTCGGGTGGGTAGGAAGTCTGGGTGCCATAGCCGGTGACAGCATGGATTGACGGGCAACCGAAATGTTGCGGCTTGCTCAGATGGTTGGTGTTCCAGAAGCGCCACACTGAATGCTCCAGAAAATGCATCGCCCGCCCCGGTGGTGTCCACCGCCTTAACCTCGGGAGCAGATATAACAAACTGGACGTCGGGCGAAAATTGAGATTCACTCCCGATACACGAAAGAGTTGTTGAATCTCATAAAAAATGCTGTCCAGCTCCCTCTTAGCTTTTTTTCTGGTAGGGAATGAATTTTCATAGTAGGCGATAACGAAAATCGGGAGTTTTTGGGCAGGTTTCGTTCCCGGTTTATCCCCCAAAAATCCATTTGTGGCCCAAACGGCCTGAATTGTCTACTCTCAGAAACCCTGAAGTTTCAATGCATGCCAGGGTTTCTGCTAGTTGTTGAGTATTTTTTCCTTCTTATCTTCTGAATGTAAAAGAGCGCCAACCCACAGCGTGGGAGTGCGTTGTACCACAGAAAAGAATGGAGGCCCTGGATGATTATTCCACCAACGACCACACGGGTTGGGAAACATACCGACGCTGAAATAAATGAGGAAATTTACAACCGCACAAAAAATAATGTCCTGTTGTATGCCTCGGCCGGACCTTCGGCCATCGATCGACGGTTAAGGGAGCTAGAGGTGGAATGGGATATCGAACGAGTTCTTGAAGCCAATGCCGCCTCATTTTCCCTCATGGGCCTAGCGTTGGGGGTTTTCCTTGATCGCCGGTGGTTTATATTGCCCGC
This sequence comes from Nitrospirales bacterium, assembly GCA_049289415.1. Classification (GTDB taxonomy): domain Bacteria; phylum Nitrospirota; class Nitrospiria; order Nitrospirales; family UBA8639; genus Nitrospira_E. The sequence goes on along the minus strand of JBATLR010000388.1, from coordinate 182 downwards.
CGCAGTAGCCGGTTTTCTCTTGCAACATGCTATACAAGGATGGTGCCCGCCGGTTCCCGTATTTCGGCGAATGGGAATACGGACCACCCATGAAATTCAACAGGAGCGTCATGCTTTAAAAGCGTTGCGGGGAGATTATAGAGACGTGGCTGAAATAGCAGGCCAAGCCAATGGGGTGGACG
>JBATLR010000387.1:0-3565 GCA_049289415.1 Nitrospirales bacterium | reverse complement strand
TGATGCTCAACTCAAGCACCGTGACCGCCGGAAGGTCGACGTGATGGTCTTCCGTCTGGCAGGTTGCGCCATCAGGACTGAAGTTCCACTGCTGCCGCACGATTTCCAGGAACGACTGCCCGCCATCCGGCGACCAACGTAAGACGTATTCTTGCGTGCGCCCGGTACGGGTTTCCAAAAAGTTCAGCCAGATCCTCCGGAGCGGTTGCGGAGTGGGAAAGAGAAGCCGGATGGTCTGCTTGCCGGGCCCTGCAGCACGCCACCCCAAAGTCCCACCGGGAACCAACGCTTCCTCAATGGGATAAGCGGCGTCCTCCGAGATAATTTCCACCTCAACGCCTCGGATCCAGGGCGGCTCGATTAGGGTTCTCCTCTTCGGGCTCCGCGCCATTCGGTGCATCCCCGCACGACCGACTCCCAAGACACGACAACCACGTCGCTCGGAGACACTCGATCCGGTGGTCCTCACGCGTCAAATGTTTTTCGTACTGAAGGGTAGGGTTTCAAGATCCCCCAAAAGATCATTGTTGAGCACCAGATCAACGACCTTCTGCTTCCGCATCTTGATCTGCTCCTCCCTGAGCGCTTCCTCATCTTTCGAACAACTCGGCAGCCCGGCCTGGGCCCCCAGGAGTAACTTCTCCGGCCAGGCCTCCACCTCCGCCATGGTCAGCCCATGCATACGGACCGCTTCGGCCACCGACGTCTCGACTTTCAGGATGCCTACGACCAACACCAGGCCCCTTTTAGCCATACATGGTTCAATCTGCTCGTTTACTTCCGTTGCCATTGCACCTTCTTGGTCCACTTAGGACCATGTCTTTGGATGTTTCTCCATTTCAAGGTGAGCAAAATAAGAACCGATAATAAGATGTTGCACTTAAAAGGAAATTGAAATGAATGCTTTTGATTCGGAAATCTTGAGTTTTGTTAACCAGTTCTCTCAGCATTCCTGGATGTTTGACAGACTCATTGGATTCCTTGCGACCAACCCTTTGTTAAAGGGGGGCGTCTTAGCAACTATTCTTTGGTGGGCATGGTTCAAGAGAGAAAAGCATCCTTCACATAATCATGAATATATAATTTTAACTCTCTTTAGTTGCTTGGTCGCTGAGTTATTGGCAAGAATTTTGGCATTAACGTTGCCATTCCGCTTTAGACCTCTGCACGAAGAAGCCTTACATTTCCTACTTCCATATGGGATAACGCCGAATCTATTAGAGGGCTGGAGTTCATTCCCAAGTGATCATGCTGTCCTATTCTTTACCCTTTCTACCGGGCTATTGTTTATATCGAGGAAGGCAGGCGTATTTGCGCTTTTGTATAGCACAGTGTTTATCGCTTTTCCGCGAGTATATTTAGGAAAACATTACCCAACCGACATTATTGCAGGGGCAATGATCGGAATTACGGTTACCCTCATAGCAAATATCTATTTTGTTAAAAACAAAAACATACAGGCAATCGTCAACTTGTCGAAGTCCATGCCTAATCTTTTTTACCCGTTATTTTTTCTCTTCACGTATTCGATAGCCAGTATGTTTGAAGATAGCAGGGCTTTGGTTTATTTGGTGTTTGAATTAATTCACGCTATGGTTACCTAACAAACACATCCAGCGGACTCCGGTACGTCGCACGGCTGATGTGTGGCGTTTGCCGGATTGCATCGATAGGGAGGAAAGCCGATCTCCAGGTTTCCGGTTGCCGCGAATCATTCCTGGACATCCCGAATAGTCCTGAACACAGGCGGGGCCTTCGGATTAACCGCACGCTCATAACAGGCTCGACAGCTTTTACAGGATTCACCATATAGACTGGGCAAAATCCTCTAGAAAGTTGCGAGACGATCTTTTCGATCTCGTCTATAGTTTCTGTCATTTCTGGGGTTTCCAAGATCAAACCAATCCGAAGGGATCGTTTCAGAAAGACCGATAGCCATCGCTGCATTCCCAACCGGCCATGAACATCCCTGAAAAGGGGACGACACATACGCAGGACAATCCAAAGGACTGTTGAATTTTGTAAAAATTTTGCTTTTTCATTCGCTTCTGAATCACCGAGGCTCACCAAAGAAAAATGGTGGAGTGTTCAAAAAGGCCTGTCCTGTAAGGCCGGGCCGCAGCCGCTTGGACGAGCGAAGTGTATGGAGGAGTACGTGAGCACGGCCTAGGGGCTAGAACGCCGCTGGCGGCATTTTTCAACACTCCCTCCAACGCTGTCTGCATCGCTCAATGGGGGACCAATCGGGCAACCCCGTAACCGGGTGACGAAGTTGGACCGGACAGAGAGGCTGACGGAATTGAAGAGCTTACGGAGCAATGGGAACAAACCGGACGACCCTTCGAGAGTGAGTTTGTGTTGTCAGGATGGCGAAACGCTTGGGAATGGAATCGAACCGCTGGAGCCTGATCAACTGGAATCATCATGAGAACCAACGTCAGAACTCTATGACAAACAGGACCGATATCGGAAATGCGCCTAACGTAAACCAAACGGAACCCGTGGAAGATCCGGGAATAAGAACAGACTTGAGCAGCCCCTCAACAGCCTTCCGCAAAAAACCTCTCCTCCGTACCGTGCGGTTGATTGATGCCTAAGGTTTGACTTGAGAGACAGCCAGCGAGCGTCGCTGGTTGGCTGACCGCTCGATGGATGGCTTAGGCCAGCCGCAACTGCGCCAGCGACGCGAGCGCAGGGCCCCCACTAGTGTCCGGGATGATGCTTAACTCGAGCACCGTGACCGCCGGGAGCTCGACATGATGGTCTTCCGTCTGGTTTGTTGCGCCATCAGGGCTGAAGTTCCACTGCTGGCGCACGATTTCCCGGAACGACTGCCCGCCATCAGACGACCACCGCAACACATACTCTTGCGTACGCCCGGTGCGGGTTTCCAAAAAATTCAGCCAGATCCTCCGGAGCGGTTGGGGATTGGCAAAGAGAAGCCGGATCGTCTGCTTGCCCGGCCCTGCGGCACGCCACCCGGAAGTCCCACCGGGCACCAACGCTGCCTCAATGGGATAGGCGACGTCCTCCGAGGTGATTTCCACATCCGCAAGCTCCTCCACATTCAGCCAATCCCCTGACGGTTCGCTTCCCTTCTCAATCTGGCCGATGACTCTTTTGCGCATTCGGTGTGCCTCCTAATTGCAAGCTGGAACAATATCCAACTACCTCTCTATGGATGATTTGGTTCCTTATGAGTCTACCGGTCCGATCCGCCGGCAGCAAATGTCTCTGTGGCATACGAAGACCACACCAAGTTGAGGGCAGCCTCGTGGCCACGGATGGAGGGATTTTAGAGGCGAGTGCTTCTCGAAATCAGCTAAACAACCAGCGTTGGATCAGTTTGGTGTAATGCGGCATCACGAGATAGACCATGACCCATACCACCAAACCGGTGCTAAGCAGCAAGTCCAGATAATGATTGTGAGGTACGCCTAGTTGCCGCAGCCCCAATGCAACAACGAGGGGAATAACGAGCACCAACGGAAAGATGGCAGACCATGTTACGAGAAATTGTTTCCAGCGGACCGGTACCTTTGCCCTCGCGCCTTCGGGTGTGAAC
>JBATLR010000386.1:0-25745 GCA_049289415.1 Nitrospirales bacterium | reverse complement strand
ACCAATCACATCAGCTTTTCAAATCCCGAAATCGAAAAAACAGATTGGGAAATCCAACTTGATTTCGAAAATCAGGTGTGGTGGAGCCCATTTTTATCGAGCCAGGATATTGTGGCGACGGTGGAAGATGGGAAGGCCACCTTGTCCGGGTCAGTACAGCATATGCACCAACGGCTCATGGCCGAACAGCAAGCCTTTGAAGCAGGAGCCTCGATTGTCATCAATCAGTTGCGAGTAGGAAAACCTCTCGCTTCTTCTGACAACGGGAGGGACGAGATTCTCTCCACGGCAGGCTTCAGTATTTAACCTCAAGGGTTACAGAGAGTGGTGCAAATAACCTTGATGCGTACAATTGAAAGAATTTTTTAACCTTTTTTATTGTTATCACCTAAGGAGGTCATTGTAATGAAATGCACCATTAGCACCCCTGGCCAACTTGTGGTCCTTACACTCACCGTGGATCTCAGTATTAATACCCCGAATTTGAGTCGAACCGATTTATTATTGGATCGTGTGGTCTCGTCACCGATTTCCTTACTCATTTTAGATTTGAGGTCCTTGTCGTGTGTGAATTCCATTGGGACCTGGACCATCTTCCAAATTGTGTTTAAAGCCAGGGAACAAGGGAAGGGTGTCTATCTTTACAATGTGCAACCCGCCTTACACCCATTCTTGAAAGAGGGAGGAATACTGGAAATGGCTACCACGATTGATACCAACGAGGAATTGGGGAATGTTTTAGAAGGGAAATGCCGACTTCCAGGGTCCGGTGCGAAGGGTGAACGCATGAAAAGCTCTGTAACGGAAGGACAAGTAGCTTCTGCCGGAATATCATCCGTGTAGAAAGACTAGCCGGCCGCAGAATGGTATTCCTGAATGATCTATCGATCACACGTTTCGGTTTCCTACGAGTTTCGCGAAAGGTTCAGCTCATTTATCATCAGGATCTGTGGTCGAGATTTACGAAACAGGATTGAAAACTGACAAAAGGATGATTTTTCCCGTCTATACCAATCGTACACCAATTAAGAATGAGAGAGGATGATCTCCGGCACACACTCTTTCTTTGAAACCGTGCGGTAGGGTAATAGTCAAATTCGCTCAGACGAAAGCAAGGACCTGTAGTGGCTGCTAAAAAACCCTCTTCCAAGGTTCGCTCGAGATCCTCGTCCCCTCCCTCACCGAAAAAATCGCCAACAGTCAAAAAAACACGGAAGCCCTCAAGCAGCCAGCGGGCTCCTACTTCAGCTCAAGCTCGTTCTCCTCGGCCTCAGAATGTGACGCCTGACATCCCGTCCAATGCGTTTCCCATAGTCGGGATTGGCGCCTCCGCCGGAGGGCTCGAGGCATTGTCCCGGTTTTTTTCAATGCTTCCCGCCGATAATGGAATGGGCCTCGTGGTAATCCAGCACCTGGCTCCCGATCGCGAAAGCCTCATGCCTGAATTGCTGGCGCGGAAGACCTCGCTGCCGATTCATGTTGCGGTAGATGAAACATTAGTCGAACCTAATCATATTTATATCATTCCTCCCAACACGCAATTGAGCCTCGATGGCGGGTTTTTGCGAGTGGAGAGGCGTTCACAAGGTCATGGCTTTCGAACGCCCATTGATAAATTTTTCCATTCCCTGGCCGAAGATCAGGGTCCATTTGCCATCGGGGTGATTCTGTCTGGCGCAGGGTCCGACGGCGCAGTCGGGCTTCGATCGGTGAAAGAGCATGGCGGGTTAACGATTGTCCAATCGGCAGAAACGGCCCAATTCTCCGGGATGCCGAGGAGTGCCATTTTGACCGGATTGATCGATCATATTTTACCGGTCGAAACCATCGTAGAGGTGCTCATCCACTATACGAAGTATTTGTACGATTTACGGGACGGGAAGGGACTGGACACCCTTCGTGCAGAAGCGTTGAATCATTTAGACGTGATTTATTCGCATCTGCACCGGCGCACCGGACACGATTTCCGTGGTTACAAACGGAATACGATGGGTCGCCGGGTTCAGCGGCGCATGCAGATTCTGCACATTGCCTCTCCCACGAAATATGTTAAACGATTGCGAGAGGACCCGGAGGAAGTCGATGGGCTGTTTAAGGAACTGCTGATCGGGGTCACGCAATTTTTTAGAGATCCGGAAGCCTTTGCATTTTTTTCCGGCACGATCATTCCCACGCTCGTGAAATTCAAGCAAAACGATGAAGCCATCCGGATCTGGATACCGGGTTGTTCGACGGGAGAAGAAGCGTATTCGCTCGCGATCCTCTTTTATGAATATCTCCATCGGGAACATCTTATCCTCCCTATTCAAATCTTCGGGACGGACATCGATGAACAGGCGTTGGAATTTGCGCGACGTGGACGATATCCCGAGAGCATTCGCGAAGATGTGCTCCCCGAGCGGCTTTCCCGATATTTTGAACAGGACGGTTCCTCCTATCGGGTTGCCAAGGTGATACGCAACCTGTGCATTTTTTCCTTTCATAACCTCGTCGGCAATCCCCCGTTTTCTCGAATGGATGTTATTTCCTGCCGGAACCTGCTGATCTACATGGAATCCAATCTTCAGAGCCAGATGTTTTCCGTGTTTCATTATTCCCTCAACCCGGAGGGCTATCTGTTTCTCGGCGCCTCCGAACATGCGGAAGACCAATCCCGATTCTTCCGCTCCGTGAATAAACGCTTTCGGGTATTTCAACCCAAACAGATGGTGCCACGCACGTTTCCCGTCTTTCCGATTGGGGGACCACGTGGCAGCATCCAGACTTCGAAACCTGCTTTTTTCTCCCAGGTTCAAGATCCTTTCACTCACACCTTCGATCAACTGGTCAGACAAGAGTTCGGCCCTGCCGCCGTGTTGATCGATAAAGATTTCCAGGTGCAATATGTCTCCGGGCAGACCCGGACCTATCTGCAGCTTCCCCCCGGTTCGGTCAATGTGAATCTGATCAATATGGTCATGCCGGATTTGCGTATGCCGTTGCGATCCGGCATTTTTAAGGCCGTGAAAACCGGCAAGGAAGTGGTCCATGCCAATATTCAATTGGCCGTGAATGAGGATATCCAGTCTGTGGATATCATTGTCCGTCCTCTTTTTCATGCCAAGCAAGCGTCCGATCTGCTGATGGTGGTCTTCCGTGAGAAAGGCATAACCCGGAAAACGTCCAAAGTCCGGAAGAAATCCTCCAAGGTCGAGCACCAGACCATTCGGGCATTGGAGGAGGAAATTCACACCACCAGGGAGCATTTGCAGACGGCCATGGAAGAGCTGGAGACGTCCAACCAGGAATTAAAATCTTCCAACCAGGAATTGATGTCGGTGAATGAGGAATTGCAATCCGCCAATGAAGAACTGCAAACCTCCACGGAGGAATTGCAATCGATTAATGAGGAATTAGAAACGGTCAATGCTCAACTTTCAGAGAAGGTGGAGGAACTGGATCACACCAATAGTGACATGGAAAACCTCTTCCGGACGACGGACATTGCCACGTTATTTCTCAATACCAATTTATGTATTCAGAAATACACTCCGGCCGCCCAAAAAATGTTCCAGTTTTTGGATGCCGATTTCGGCCGGCCCATCAGCCAATTATCCTCATTTTCTGAGAATGAAACGTTATTGGCGGATATTCGAGACGTGCTGCGCACCTCAAAGCCCAAAGAACACACGCGCCGATTTTCTCATGATCCTCAGACCTACTTTTCCCGAATTACTCCCTACCAAACCAGAGAGGGTCAGATACAGGGAGTCGTGCTGACCTTTGTGGACATTACGCAGCTTCGCAAGGTGGAAGATCAAGTGCTTCGGTTCTCTCAACAACAGAAGGTGATGGCGGGGTTCGCACAGTTGGCGCTTCAGGAAAGAGAAGTGCTCGAGGTCATGAACGAATGTGTGAGATGTGTGAGTCGGACCTTACCGATCGAAATGGTTAAAGTTCTGGAATTATTGCCGGGTGGACAGACCTTCCTTCTTCGTGCCGGGGTAGGGTGGAAAGAGGGATTGGTGGGCCAGGCCGTGGTGAGCGCCGATCTTAATTCCCAGGCGGGCTATACGCTGATAAGCGACCAGCCGGTTATCGTCAAGAATCTCTCCCGGGAAAGCCGGTTTTCCGGTCCCTCCTTACTGCTTGATCATCAGGTGGTCAGTGGCATGAGTTGTATCATCCGGGATCAGGAAGGCAAGCCGCATGGGATCCTCGGTGTGCATACGTCATCGAGCAGGGAATTCCGGGAGAAGGAGGTGGAGTTCCTACAAGCCATGGCTAATATTCTGGCCTCGGCCATACACCGGAAAAATATCGAAACCCAACTGCAATCCCTGACGGAATCGCTGGAATGCCGCGTGAATGAACGGACACAGGAACTCGTTCAACACCAACAACGACTTCGTCAACTGTCGTTAGACATCATTCTCACCGAGCAACGGGAACGGCGTCGCATTGCCACTGAATTACATGATTATTTGGGCCAGTTGCTGGTTGTCGGAAAGATAAAAGTCAGTCAGTTGCAACAAGCCGACCTGTCGGACCAACAGGCATCCCTTGTCAGGGACATGGAAGAATCTCTGGATGAGGCGTTGCAATATACGCGGGATCTCATCCCTCAAATCAGTCCGCCCATCTTGTATGAATTCGGGTTCATGGCAGCCATCCGATGGTTGGCTGAAAAAATGGTCCGGTATGATTTGCACGTCACGGTGACATCTCATCTTGAGGATCATGTCTTGAACCTTTCCGAAACGGTCTCAATTATCCTGTATCACGTCATCAGGGAATTATTGCTGAATGTGATAAAACATGCCCAAACCCAGGAAGCCTCCATACTGATCAATCACGTCTCATCGGAGTATGTTGGAATAGAAGTGGCGGATCGCGGATGCGGTTTTGATCTGTCCTCGACCCAGGAAACCCTTTTCCATTTTGAAAAATTTGGCCTATTGAACATTCAAGAACGTGTGGAAAGTCTTGGAGGAGAATACGAGATTCTTTCGACGATCGGGGAGGGCACTCGAGTGGTGATCAAGGTGCCCTTTTCCGTTCAGGACCATTTCGAGCCAAGTCAGTCCGCCCCTCCTCCCATGGCGGTGCAGGTTCCGAAGCCCGGAAAAATGGAGGAGAGCATTCGGGTTGTCCTTGCAGATGACCACCCCATTTTCCGTGAAGGATTGGGCACTATGTTGAATGCCTGCCCCGATATTCAGGTGGTCGGAGAAGCCGAAAACGGCGAACAGGCGGTTGAGCTTGTTCAGACTCTCCACCCTGATGTGGTCGTGATGGATATCAATATGCCGGTGATGAACGGAATAGAAGCCACCCGTCTCATCAAAGCCAGCCACCCCTCAGTCTATATCATCGGGTTGTCCATGCATGGGGATCAGATCGTGACGAAGAGCTTTGCTGAGGCTGGTGGAGACGAATATGTGTCCAAAGGAGATTCCTTCGGTTCCTTCGCCGAGGTCATTCGATCCAGTCAAAAAAACGATGATGTCTTCTGAATCCCTCGAATCCCTCACATAAGTCGTACAGCCCACGGAGGGAACTGTGAGGAGTAAGGAGAAAACCCCTCGCGCCCCCTGCCTGATGTTTCGCAATCCCCTTCGACATTCTGCAGCCATGATGGTCATGCTGAACCAGTTGAAACATCTTGCTGGGCCCTGGCGCGGCCGAGCTGGGCTCACAAAAAATGCTCAGGAAAAAGAACCGTTTTCATCTCATGCGAGAGCGGACGGTGAGTGCACTTGCTATCCCTCTCTCACCCCTCTGCGGTCAAGCCGGCAATAGCTTGCAAAGTTGTGTTTCAGTAGGAAGTGGATTTCTCTGCTTTCTCCGAATTTGTAAAGTGTGGTTTCGTTCAAAAGTCGGAAACTTTGTTATTGTCGACACTTTCAACGTTGATGCTCAGCCTGGTCCTGTCTTCCTATTCATGGACATGATGTCATCCCATTGGCTAGATTCCCTCCTTCGCCCCCTTATTTAATTCCCTCATATTCCATTCAACAATTTTCAAGGGATCTTCCCGTCTAGACCAAGGGTTTTGGGTAGTAGTGGCTTTCAGGGTGGGACACTACAGTCAGACCATGAACATCATTTCTTACCCTAAGAAAGAAGGAGGCCTTATGCAAACGTTTACACTGGACGCTATGCGAACTGAACACCCCGATGTATTCCCTCAACTGATTCATCAAATGCAACAATCCCATTGTTCACGGTGCGGAGGAACGATGATCGAGGAGACCTATATGGATATTTTCTCCGATTATGAGGATTTTCAGTTTCAGGCCAAGCACTGTATTCAATGTGGTGATGTTATCGACCCGTTTATTTTGTTGAACCGGTTGCGAAAACATTCAGGTGAGACTCCGGCCATGAACTCCTTGTCTCAGGCACGTCATCGTGAAAATGGATTGGTCATGACCGGGTAAAAATATGGTTATTCATTCTTGGTGGGTTCGACCACCAAAAGGGCACATACGGGACTAATCTCATGAATGGTAAAAAATGCATTTTTTACGGGATGTGTGGACTTCTATTGAGTCTCGTCATGCTGGGAAATGGCATCGCGGCGGATATGCCGAAGGAACCTGGTGAGGCCAATCTCATGAATGAAGATGTGAATGTCATTTCGGGATTGTATATCCGAGAATATTCCTTAAAGGGAGATGGTGGCGTCGATTATAAAACGGCCCGGCAAATCATTTTTTATGACAATAACAAATTTTGGAATACGGTAGTTGAAACGGTTGAATGGCCCTTATTCTATTGGCTGGATGACAATCGAGATGGCATCTTCGATCAATTTGTCGATCAGCGGGTGGAAGGAGATGGGGCCTATATTATCCCCTATTTGCCGGTTTCGGAGAACTAGTCTATGCATCATTTTAGGAGGACGGCTTTTATTTTCAGCATTCTGGCATGGGCGATTCCCTGGCGGATCGGCCTTCCCCTTCGCACAGCCGGCTGAGGCCGAACAGATGGAATGGTAGAAACAATCCGTGACCTTTCTGGGAACCACTCTTGACCTGAATAGTCAACCAATAGGAATTGTGGCTGAACTTGACATCTCGTTTCGGAAACAGGAAGGTCAGGAAGCGCTGAATGTGACATTTGCGAGCGGACCGGGAAAATTTTCACCATTGACCCAAGTGGCTATTCAATCCGGAATCGTCTCCGCGGCTCGTATTGCCGGTCTTGATCCAAAGACCTGGAATATATTTCTCAAATTTCCGAGTCCCGGTGTGACGATTTACGGAGATAGTTTGACCGCGATGGTGAGCGTCGTGGCTCTGGCGATGGCTAATGATAACCCCATCATCCTGAACCGCGTGATGACCGGCAAAGTGACCCATGATGGCCATATCGGGGCGGTGGGAGGGATCCCACTGAAAATTCAGGCCGCCTTTGCGGAACATATCCCAAGAGTAATGATTCCTGAAGAGCAGTTCCCTGAAGACAATGATTAGCAGACTCCTTTTCTGATGCAGATTTCTCCCGTCAATACGGTGTTGCAGGCCTATCAGTTGTTAACGGGAGCGACCCTTTCGGGCGCCGAGCACGCCTCCGGATTGATGGCGCAGAATACCAACGAGAAATAAGGGAGGGGCTAGGCGGGTTTGTTTTGATGCCAATATTTCCTGACGATGGTGACTAAGCTTTCGGCCGGACCTCCCTTCGTGACAAATGCCGCGGCTCCTGCCTCCCGGAACCATCGAGCCACGTCCGGCGTGTCGTACACGGATAATCCGATCATCACCGTGTCGGGAAGGAATTGTTTGATTCTTTTGATGGCTTCCAGACCGTCCATCTTGGGCATATGGAGATCCATCACCACGACGTCGGGGCGGAGTGATTCACTGAGGGCAAGGGCATGTTTCCCGTCTTCTGCCTCTCCCACGACTTCAAAATCCACTTGAGCGTTGAGAATATGGCAAAACCCCTCACGGACCATCTTATGATCATCTGCAAGAAGAATGCGAATTTTTTCTGAAGGAGGACGGGAAGCATGGACCTTCTTGACGGCTTGAACCGGAGTCGGTTTGGCAGCGCGTGGTTGGAGATTCTCACTGGGGTGTTCTATTGGAATACGCAGCAGGACTTGAGTTCCCTTCTGGTGGGCTGAATGGAGAACCATTTCTCCGCCGAGGGCCTCCAAGCGCTCCCGAATACTAAAGAGTCCAAAATTGGTTGGGGATTGTTCATTTCTATCTTCAGGACTTTCAATAAACCCGCAGCCAAAATCCTTTACCTCGATCAGCAGATGGTTACCCTGTTGAAGAGACAAATTCACCATCACCTCATTCACTCTGGAATGTTTGAGCACGTTATATAACAATTCCCGAACAGATTGAAACACCAGAACGGCCTGATCCTCTGGCAGGTTTGGCGTCTCATCTTCACTTTTCAAGGTGACGGTTAATCCCTGTTTGCCCATTTCAGATCCCAACCAGACGAGAGCGGCATGGAGTCCGAATTCATAGAGACAGGTCGGACTGAGTTGGCTGACCAGTGTCCGTGTATAGGTCAAGGATTGGTCCAAGAGGGTATCCGCTTCCTGAATCACCTTTACGAGGGTTTCCTTATCGGAAATCGATTGACCTTGACTTAATTTCAATCGACAGACGACAAGGAGCTGTGCCAGATAATCATGAAGGTCCGTAGCCAACCGGCGTCGTTCCCGTTGTTCGGTTACGGTGAGATCGGAAGCCATGGCGCGTAGCCGTTCCTGGTTGCGAGTGAGTTCCTGAGTGCGTTGGATTACGCGCTCTTCCAATGTGCGATTCAATTCGGCTAATTTGTCACTGGTATCTTTTTGAGCGCTTTTGTCTCGAACCACCTTGGCAAATCCGATCAGCTTGTCGTTGGGGTCGCGTATGGCCGTCACCGCGCCGCTGGCCCAAAATCGTGACCCATCAGCCCGAACCAGCCAATTGTCATCGTCCCCTTTTTCTAAGGCTTCCGCCCTCCGCAATTCGGTTGCCGGACGACCATTGTGCTGGTCTTCAGCGGTAAAGAGTATAGAAAAATGTTTATTCAAGGCCGCGTCTTCTGTGTAGCCCAAGAGACGCTCCGCTCCGGAATTCCAATGAGTAATGTTCCCATCCAAATCAAGCATAATAAAAGCCAGGCCTGTGGCGCCATCAACAAATAACCGGTACTTTCTTTCGCTCTCCCGGCGAATCCGCTCATTCTTTTCCCGTTCCATGGCATAGTGCAAAATTCGGGAAAGCAACACGGCATTCATCGAAGATTTTGGAAGATAATCCTGAGCCCCTAATTTGATGGCTTCAAGGGCCAGAGGCTCATCCTCATTCACGGTTAACACAACAAGGGGAATGGCCGAATTTGCCGACCGGATTCGTTTCAACGTTTCAAGACCATTAGTTTCCGGCAAATTTAAATCAAGAAGGATGACGTCAAACGGCGTGCTGTGAAGGATGGTCAGGGCCTCTTTCAGAGTCGATGCGCGGGTGATATGAAAGGGGGACATGCCGGAGGCATCCTTCAGCCGTTCGCGCACTAATTCTGCGTCGGCAGGATTGTCCTCCACTAGCAGAATGGAATGAGTAGGGGATGGGAGATCGCTCATGACTCTGACACTTTTGGAGGGAGTTTTACCACAGAGAGCCAGAAATCTTCGAGTGATTGAATCATTTTGATGAATTGCAGAATATCAATGGGTTTAACCAAATACGCATTGGCATGAAGATCATAACTACGCAAGACATCGGCTTCGTCATCTGAGGTTGTCAACACTACCACGGGAATTGTGCGGATGTGCGGGTCGGATTTGCTTTCCTTCAGAACCTCTCTCCCGTCCTTTTTGGGAAGGTTTAAATCTAACAGAATAAGGTCCGGTCGGGGAGCCTGTTGAAAGGGTGCTGTCTGTCGAATGAAAGCCATTGCGCTGACCCCGTCTTGAACCACATGAAGGGTATTCTGGAGGCGAGCTTCCCGAAATGCTTCCTGGGTAAGCCGGATATCAGCGGGATTATCCTCTATGAGTAAAATTTCAATAGGATTCTGCATGAACATTCTCCGGTTTATTTGGGTAAGGTAAAAGAAAACTTGGATCCACTTCCCGCTTCGGATTCCACCCAGATACGGCCTCCACGGCGCTCCACGATTTTCTTACATATGGCCAGACCGATTCCCGTGCCCTGATATTCTTCCCTCGTGTGCAGTCTTTTGAATGGAAGAAAGATCCGCTCGAAATATTCCGATCCGACGCCGATCCCGTTATCCTGTACCGAAAAAATCCACCCGTCGGACCTTTCCTCAGCAGATACATGAATGTGGGGAGGTTTCGGGCCGTGAAATTTAATGGCATTGGTAATTAGATTTTGGAGTAGATGTTGAAAATGCGACCGATCGGTCTGAATGATCGGCAGAGGGTCATGTGTGATCGAAGCCTGTTTGTCTTCAATGGCCATGCGGAGATGTTTGAGGATTTCATAAAGCACCTCCTCGGCGTTGACCGGAACAGGGTTCAATTCCTGGGCCTGAATTCTCGAATATTTCAGGAGGTCTTGAATAAGAGTTTGCATGCGATTCGCTCCATCCGTCACGAATCCAATAAATTCCTGACCCTGTTTGTCCAATTGCTCTTTATAACGCTCCGCCAACAACTGCGTAAAGCCATGAATCGTGCGGAGGGGTTCTTGGAGATCATGAGAGGCAATATAGGCAAATTGTTCGAGATCCTCGTTTGATTGCTTAAGGGAGGCTGCGTGACTGGCCAATGTGAGGTTTTGTATAGCCAGGAGATTCTCCAACTTCTTTTGCTGGGAAATATCCCGTGCAATTTTCGACGCGCCAATAGCGTTTCCCCATCGGTCGATAATGGGAGAAATGGTCAACGACACCGGTATTTCCTGTCCGTCTTTCCTACGTCGAATCGTTTCAAAATTTTGAATCTGCTTCCCACTCTGGAGTTTTCCCAGAATATCCTTTTCTTCGGCAATCCGGTCTGGTGGAAAAAGAAATGGCATATATTGCCCGATGCTCTCCTGTGAAGAATATCCGAACATCTGTTCGGCTCCGTTGTTCCAACTGGTGACTTGCCCTTTAAGTGTTTGTCCGATAATGGCGTCGGGGGTGGATTCCACGATGGAGGCTAACCGAAGCCGGACCTCCATCCCCTGACGATATTGATAGGTGAGGAGGGCTGTTGCCCAAATCATAAAAAGCGATAACAGACGGTTGGTCACGGCATTGCCGGCAATGGTGCTCCCGGAATACACCACATTCACGCCTGGTGAATAGATCACTCCAATAATGGCAAAGACCGTGCAGACTCCCGCGACCATGAAGGGGGATTTTGCATGGGGTAAATATGGAGTCAGCATAATGGCACTCACATATAACATGCCAATTGCGATTCCTGTCTTGGTGAATAGGTCCAACACAAAAATTCCGCCAATGAGAGCGCTGATGACTATCAGCAGGATGATATCCAATTTTTTTGCGTGAGGACCGGCTTTGAGGCGTTCTTGAACCGTCATCATACGTTCACACGTTTCCTTCTAAACTGAAGAACAGCATACGCATGCCCGGTTCTGTAAAAAAAAGAAGAAAGTCAACTCCCAACATTACCTCGAATGATGAGAATCATGCTGCTCTCCTTCAGCTGCGGTTAAGCAGAACGACGTTCGGGACATATCGTGAAAGACCGAAACTCGGAAAAGTATAGCTTCAACGAATAAGTCTTGTCTAAGAGTAAAGGTCCCAAGATGTGAACCCACTGGGTCATCCAGGGTTGGTGCTCAATCAACCCAGGGTTTTTCTCAGGTCTTGCCGCCCAAACTATTCTGTATAGATAAGACAATCAAGGATAAGACGCAAATGACATCCTTGAGCCCGGCATCATAGTTTTGAACCGATCGCCAATTGGAATCAACATAAGGAGAACAAAACCCATGACTACAAGTCTTGAACAGGAAACGGTTTATCCTAAGGGTTTGGGGCAGGCTGGAATGTCCCGTTGTTTGTTTGGGGATTGGCCGCGGCGAATGGTGCTCAAGTTGGCTCTGCCCGTTACAGACTTGCCGCTTTCCTTGCCGTCCTGCAAGGAACGTATGAGCACCGATATGAAAGCCTGTTAAGCCAGGGAGGAGGAACCAGATTTATGTCTACGATCGTCTTAGTCATACTCATTCTTTTGCTGGTCGGGGCCTTGCCGGTCTGGCCGTACAGTTCATCGTGGGGAGCGTATCCCAGTGGGGGGCTTGGATTGGTGTTGATGATCGTGCTGATTCTGGCTCTGACTGGAAGACTGGAGGCCGGGATCAGATTGCCTTTTTTGTTCATCACGTGAAACAAGGGGAAGAGAGTTATGCCTTTTAAAAAAACGACTTTGTTGGCCATATTGTTCGGTTCATTGTTTTTGGGTTCGATTGGGGGAATGTTATTGGCTTCCACTAATCCCACTGACTCAGAGTTGTCGGCTAGAAATTCAGGTAAGCCGATTTCTACTTCGGCCTTACATATCGTGAATGAGGAGGGTAAGGTCCGTGCCACGCTGAGTCTGTGGGATGGGGAGCATCCGGCACTCATTATGGGAGATGATCAATGTGACCGTCGAACTTCTCTTGCGGTATATGGGAAGGAGCGAACGGGATTAACCCTCTATGGAGAGGATTGTAAGCGACGGGTGGCATTGGAAGTTCAGAGTGATGACCTCCCTATGCTGGTGTTGCGAGATCACTTGGATACTCCAAGGGTTCAGGTCGTGTTAAATAAGGACGGGAGTCCCCTGGTTCGGCTTTTCGATTCAAACGGCAAAGCCGCCTGGGAAGCCCCTTGAGGGGAAATCTCTCTATGCGTAGAGGGGTATTTCAATCAGCAAAATGGGACTGGTGTCAGATTGGTGTATTGGATGGTGACCTACAAACCTTTTCTACAATGCAAAGTAGAATCCAAAACTGCTCATCCTGTTTTAATGATATGCGAAAAGAAATAAGGAGAATGATGAGCTATCATCCAAATCTTAAAAAATCTTCCTATAGCCTTCCCTGTAGTATTCTGTGGGGGTTGATGTTGGTCCTCGGTAGTCTTGGAATGGTTTCTGCGGCGGAACAGGACAAGCCCAAAAGTTGGAAGGCGGTGCCGGGCTCCGAACAGTTGGTTCCGGACATTGGTCCCCCGGCCGTGGTTAAGGACTGGCAACGTGCATATCCACAGTATCAACCCATCGGAAAAGGCGACACCAAAGAAGCTCCGGACGCTAAGCCGGGGACACCCAATCCTCCTAATATCCATACATTGGGTGGGCGGACACCTAGTTCATTTGTGTTTGATCTGAGTCCCAAGGATCCACTTGAGAAGGTGATTGAGCGGGAAAGCCGGCAACGATCAAAGATCAAAACACAACAGCAACAATTGCTTGAGGAGCGATATTATTTGTCCCCTCAATTTGTTGAAGGGGTGACGATGACTCGAGGGAAGCCCATCCCCAAAGGGCCCACCGCCCGATTAACGCAGGGCCTCACTTTTGAACAGCTCGCCAAAATGTCTCCGGAAGAGATTAAAGCCAAAGATCTCTTCCCCTATCTGCCGTTGCCCCATCCGCTTCATTCAACCGGCGGAATGGTGTTTCCGTCGATGATGACAGACATTCATCCTGAGCGTGAACGGTTTGATGTGCTTCATGATGTGCCGGATCCGTTTTTGCCGGAATTTCCACCTCCGCTTTTTTTAACAAGCCGGCCGGATTTAGGAGATGTCTCGCAAGGTCAGGAAATCACCAATGAAAATTTTTACGCGTTGTTCGATGGCATTCTTTCGCCGGTACAATTTGACGGGGTTCGATTACTAGTCGAAAAAATCCCCCAACAGCAATTTAATGCGACTGACGACCGGAAAACGATTTCACCTAGCCGGGGGGTTGCCTGTTTTGATTGCCATGTGAACGGGCATACCAATGGCGCCATTCATTTGAATCCGGATAATCGGCCTCAATTCTCAAGGTTTCGCATCGAAACGCCGTCCTTACGCGGCGTCAATATTCAGAATGTCTTTGGATCTAAGCGAGCCCTGTCGTCTGTTGAGGATTTTTCTGAATTTGAAAACCGGTCTGCCTATTTCGATCATGATCTGGCGACAGCCGAAAAAAAGGGTCGTCGTGATATGACCCGGACCGAAGTCATGAAAATGGCCCAGTTTCAGAAGCTTGTTGATTTTCCCCCTGCGCCGAAATTAGACCTCTTTGGCCGATTGGATTCTCAAAAAGCCAGCGAAGATGAATTGAGAGGTGAAGCGCTATTTTTTGGTAAGGCCAAATGTGGGGCCTGCCATACTGCTCCGTATTTTACTGATAACCTGATGCATGACTTGCGGGTGGAACGCTTTTATCATGGCCGGGCAGAGGGATCTATCAAAACGTTCCCCCTGAGGGGAATAAAAGATTCCCCACCCTATCTGCATGACGGTCGCCTCTTAACTCTCGAGGACACGGTAGAGTTTTTTGCCTTAGTCATTGGAGTCCAGTTGACAAAAGAAGAAAAGGCGGATCTGTCCGCTTACCTGCGAGCCTTGTGAAGATATGCTTTTCAAGCCGAGCATTGACGAGCTCCGTGTCGGGTTCCCAGAAGAGGAGAATGCCCCATGAAAGAACCGGCACATGCCGACAAGGTCTTTAGCGTATGTTTGCGTTGCTTGGGATTCATGCTTGTTATGGTATTTCCCCTAGCGGAACCGGTTTTGGGGGATAGTTTTCAGGACACATCTTCTGATAGAATTCAATCCAATGGCCATTCAAAAAATCCGTCCACTGAACATTCTCCCCTCATAGGGGGAGGTGTCCGGACGCCCCCCGACATCGGAGCTTCAGGTACCGCATCTTCCACTCCTCCGGTTCGAGCCGAATCACCCACAGACCAATCTCAAATTTTTCCCGATGTCTCACCTGTTCCCATGCATCCCTCGACTCCGGAGAGAGCTCCGGTCAAAGAAAGTGAGCCGTTAGGACAACCAACCCACCTTCAAAAGACGGCCGAAAATTAAAGCGCTTTTGAGCGTTGTCTGTGTGCCGGGAGGAAGGCCCATTCATTGTTGAAAATTTTGAAGTCGTTTCCGTTCTCAAGATTTCCATAGAAAATCAATCAGAGAAATCTCATTGTGTGAGTGCTGTTGATATTCCATTCCTTGATGACTTCTCGTAGGGAAGGGAATCATCTTTTCTTCTGAGTCTAATCTAATGTGGAAACGATCCATAAACGAATGCGGACATTTTTAGCTCCGGCTTCGTAGGCGTTTTCCACCGCATTCGCAATTTCCCCTCGATTTTCGACTCTTCCAGAGAGGGTGACGATCCCGTTTTGAGCTTCAACACGAATGGGATCCGAATTTGCAAATGGGCTCCAATAAAGCTCCTCTTCAATCGCTTCTTTCACTTCCTGATCGGTCATCTTTTTCCATGGCGGATCAATTTGGTTTTTGATGCGGAGTTGATTGTCGACATTCGTGGCTCCGGCGTCATAGGCGATTTCGACCACCTCCACCAAGGCATCCTGATCTTCGACATATCCTGAGAGTACCGTTTCGCCATGTCCCACGTGAACAGTGATCTCACCATTCTCATATGGACTGACTTCCAAACGCCGTTGAATGCGATATTGTATCTCTTCGTCTGAAAGCATATGGGTATTGTCGTCGGATAGCGGATTCTTTGCTCCAGGAGAAATGGCTTCGTCAAATCCTACTGCAGGGACAGACAGGATCTGGCCATGGGTATGTTCCATAATGACTGCGGTGAATAAGGAACATGCCACACATAGGAAAAAACATTTGAATGGGGATTTCATAGGCACTTCCAGAATGTATCGAAGTTTTTTTCATTCTAGGGGATTTGAAAGGAAAGGCTCTCATCCGATTCTTCCGGTAGCTGGCCGTGACCGGTACCATGGCAGAAGGCAGCCAGGCCCCTAAGCTGTGGGGTTGTTCGGAAAGGATGGGTAAAAAAGTATTAGCTATGTCTTCTATCCTCGGATTCATCAGTGGGTTTTTCGGTGGTTTCGTGGGTGGCATGAATAATAAGCTGAACCGCTTGTTCTGGATCACATTCCGCCGCAAAGGTTTCCGCGACAGTAAGGAGCATCTCGGATGTTACCAATTGACTGCTCGAAATTTGGTTTGTGGGAGATTTGAGGAGTTTGAGGAAATGGGTTGCTTTTAACGCCTGATCAAGCTGGTCATCGTCAAGCAACCGATGGATTTCCTGAAGAAATCGTGTGTCAATTTCTGCATGCGAGGGTTCATGCCACGTTACAGCGGAAGGCGAAGTCTTCGTCGATTGGGAAATCCAGTGAATCGCCTTAGGAGATAAAGTGCAACGATCGTGGCGAATGGTTTTAATAAGGAAACGCAACACATTCCACGCATGGATTGTGAGATCTTCAATCCTTTTCCTCCTGAAGGTGGATTGACGGGCAGTTAAAACCTTGCCCATTTCATCGGATATGGTGAATGCGATATTCATATATCACAGGACCATTTTCTTTCTAGAAGAATCTACTTCAATATATAGGAGGGAAGCGACTAGGCAGAATCCTGGCGGAGGTGCGTTTTTTGACCCATCATGAAATTGCCGATTCAAGGGTTTTTCCCAGTTACGCCATTTTCCGGTCTCTCGTATATTGGTTTTATTCAAGAAGATGAAGTTGATGGGAGTCGGGACCTGAAATTATGAGGGGGAGATAGTTTGCTTATTTCCATGAGGGGCCTATGCGCATGAAACCTGGTAAAGATTATCCGGTCAAAGAATTCAAGCTCAAGGGATTGAACGGTATTTCAGATAGGACGTTAGAGATGCATTTTAAGCTCTATGAAGGCTACGTGAAAGCCACCAATTCCCTCACCAGGCAAATCGGAGAGTTTTTGATTGATGGACAGGTGGATCAGGAGGAAATGCCAGCCTATTCTGAGCTCACCCGTCGGCTGGGATTTGAATATAATGGGATGGTTCTCCATGAATTATATTTTGAAAATATGACTTCCCAAGCGTCCAAATTGCCCCAAGGCCAGAATTCCCTGCTGAAAGCTCTTGAAGGCAGTTTTGGGAGTTTTGAGATTTGGAAAACCGACTTCTCAAGCTTAGGGAAGATGCGGGGAGTCGGGTGGGCTGTTTGCAATCTCAACCCCGAAAACGGCAGGGTCTCTAACCATTGGATTAGCCTTCATGAATTCGGCAATGTCGCAGGGTTTCGCCCTATCTTAGTGATGGACGTGTGGGAACATGCGTATTTGCTGGATTTTCAACCGTCGGAACGAGGTGAATACATTGAACGTTTCCTTTCCCAAGTTAATTGGGATGTTGTTGCCAAACGTCTGGAGGGACAATAATGAGCAACTCCATAAACCATAGCTGGTACCTGAAGAATTTTATCTTTCAATGTCCCTCTCTATTCCCGAATCCTGATCCTAACCCGGACCCTTTCCCTAATCCTGGACCGCTTCCGAACCCTCCTCCAGAACCTCCAAAACCACCCTCTCCTCCTCCAACACGTCCTCCCATACCAAAAATTCAACCATTGCTCTTCTCCCATTGAGGTTCATCTTTCAAGATGGTTTTGCTGATCCACAGGCTAGAAAGTCTGGAGGTGTCAAGCTCTTTGGTAAATCATAAGGTTTTGTTAAGGTGGGACCAATTCGGATGTTCATTGTAGACTTATTTCCATGATTCTTTCATAATGCCTGTCCTAGGTTTTTCCATTTTGACAATTTATCGTTCATTCTTCTTTTGATATGAACAAAGCTCGGATACTCTTAGCTGAGGATCACGTCCTGGTTAGTGAGGGGCTGACCAAACTGCTGGAAACGGATTTCACATTGGTGGGGACCGTTGTAGACGGTCATGCATTGGTTCAAGCCGTCAAGAAACATACACCGGACATTGCCATTATTGATATTTCATTGCCGCTATTGAATGGGTTGGAAGCCGCCCGACAAATAAAAAAATGTGAACCCCAAACGAAATTAATTTTTCTCACTATGCATTCCGAGGAACATTTTGTCCATGAGGCCTTCAAGGCCGGTGGGGTGGGGTATATTTTAAAACAATCTGCGACGGCAGAATTAGTGTTTGCCATTAAGGAAGTGTATCAGGGACGCACCTACGTTTCTCCCTCCATTGCCCAGGGTCTCGTCAGTCAAGCACTGAACCCGTCTTCGAATTCGAAAAAAGCCCCTGAGGCAGAGACTCCCGCATTAACTCAACGACAGGTGGAAATCCTTCAATTGGTCGCTGAAGGAAAATCTAATAAAGAGATTGCGGTCATTTTAAATCTGGCCGTCAAGACTGTGGAATTTCATAAGACGCGGGTGATGCACGTATTAGGACTCAAAACTGCCTCCGAACTCACAAAATATGCCATTGCCAATGGGATTATTTCTGTTTAATAGCTGGCAAGGTATTTTGGATTCATTCGTTTCCTTCTGTAGCCTTTTTGATCTCTTTTCAGAAATTCACAGTGTTCATGAGTGCCACTTAGCTTTAGGGGGGTGCATCCCTAATCCTTTTCAAGGGGGGAAATTCCTAACTTGACAGCGTATTTCGTAAGATCCGCCTTGGAATGAAGCCCTAGGGCCTGCACAATTTGCATTTTATGGAACGCGACCGTGCTTTGAGATATGGTCAAGGCGTTGGCTATGTCTTTCGCAGAGAAACCTTGAGCCACAAGCTTTAACACCTCCTGCTGCCTGGGAGTTAATTTTCCGGAAAGTTCGTTGCCCGGCATACCATCGATTTGTGAGGAAACTGCATTCTGTACCTCCTCAGGAATCAGAGGAGAGAGGTATTTTTGTTTTTCCTGGACTTGTTGAATCGCTGATAATAATTCGCTTCCTGCCGTTTGCTTCGGGACATACCCTTCTCCGCCGCTACGAAAGGCCTCCATGATGAAAGTAGGTTCTAAATGCATAGAAACAAAAATTATTTTTACTGATGGACATATCGTTTTTAACATTCGAGCAGCTTCGTATCCGTTTTGGTCAGGCATTGAGATGTCCATGAGGAGAATGTCGGGCTTGGTTTTTCGGATTTGGCTGACCAAATCGCTTGCGTTATGGGCCTCCCCAACGATGTCATGATGGGGTTCAAGCAGTTTTTTGCAACTCTCTAAAACAAGTATATGATCGTCAATAAGGAATAATCGTGCCCGCTTGGTTGTATTCATACTGTAAAAAAGTCTGGTAGGTGACGTTTCTCCCAGTTAGATCTCATTTGGCTTGAAGACCCCGAATCTCTTTGTTTAACGAACGTCCCATTTTAGCACGTCCCAATAGCCTCTTCTCCATACCCTTCTTTCCGTTAAGCGAAATACCTCACTGTAGCCAGGGTTGGCCCATTCGCCAACTGGAGAAAACCCTTGGAAATTGATTGCCTGATTACAGATATGATGAATGGGAAAGGTGATGCAGAAGATGTAATGGTGGTTGATGTTGGACATGAAGGATTGGCGGAATTTGCAGTATCCTCACTTCCTTGAGAACCTTCGCAATGCTTGTCCTTGACGTGGCAGAGTAGGTATCGGTCCCGTTCGGGGAGAGAGTCATTCCTGAACCGTCGTTCTCCACCGGGGGGGGAGTGAAGCAATCATGGAGGGGTACCCCTCCACGATTCGCTTCATGATGATAACAATGCCTTGAACGTAATGATTGCAATCTTACATGGTTAGGATTAATCCTTTTCAATCTTCACGACTTCTCCTGAATGAGCGTCCACATAGACTTCTCTGGTGGTTTCAGTTTCGTCAACTATTTTAACTTCAAAAACAGTCTTGCCATGTTCCTTTTCTAATTCAGCATCCACAGCTTTGCCCTTTACCGTTGTCAGGGCTTTTTCCACAGCCTCGACAAGTGTGATTTGAGTGCCCTTCAATAATTCAGCTTTATCATCACCAAATAAGGCCAAAGCCGAACTCACCGGCAGAATACATGTGGTCATCATGAGACAGAGAATTAGACGATTCTTCATAGCGGACTCCTTTGTTGGTAAATATGACTATCGTTTTCCTCTCGCTGAACTTAAAGGTCGAGTATGCCCTTCCCGAAACCCTGTCGCATTAGACAAAAGGTTGCGATCCAAGCTGATGTTGTCTTCCGAAGCCGAAAGCCTGGGAATACACTGGTCATGATGAACTCTTTGTCTTTAAGAATTTCGATGCCGGTAAAGATCCACTGTACAGACAGTCTCACTGCATGGATATATGCCCGTGGCAAATGGAAAGTTTATCTAGTGAGGAAGACCGGATTTCTATTCATAATTGAACAGAGTTTCATCGGCAATGATTGTGTGATTGATCAAGGCTGAAAGGAGGAGGTCATGCAAAGACAGAAATGGGGCAGTTCATCTGTGTATGTTGCGACAATCATGTTCGTGGTAGCATCGGGTGTGATTCCTTATTCATGCTTCTGAAGGTGACCGAAATGAAATTGCGCCTGTCGCGTCTGGCGGAGTAGTGGAAGGCCGGGTGATTGAAACAGAAGATTTGACTCTTGTAGTCGAAAAAGGAAACGGAGAAGTCGTTCGTGTTCCGATGCCGGGGAAAAGCGGGGAATCTTCGGCGGACTTTGCAAAAGGAGATTACATCGAGGTAGCCATATCTCCGGAGGGAATAACGACCTCTGTCAGAAAGGTTGCTAAAACGGGAAACTGACAGACATAATATGAAGAGATATGTATTTTTGGGACTATCAAATGTTGGAGGAAGGCTGGAGAAGCCGGCTATAAAATTTCATTAAGCTCCGTTGTTAGGAAGAAAGCGAGGTTTTGTTGATGAATGCCGTCTGCGCCCATCCCCCATGTTCATGTCAGAATTCCGAGGGTGAGGAATACTGTTCGGAAGAATGTGCCAATGTGATTATCGCGCCTGTAGGAAAGTGTCGGTGTGGTCATGATAATTGTGAAGGGTATTTGAAATATCGGGATGCCGGGACCTGAAAGTTTTTCAGGTTTGCTAACCTCAGGGAAAAACCGAGTCGTTAAGCATCCGGTGCTATTTCTGTAAGAAAGCCTTATGGTCACTGACAGGATGTAAGGCATTCACGCTGCAAAATGGTGGGGACTTCAGACGATTGAGTGATAACGGCAGGAGTCGATACTCGTCATGAGTTCCATTCCACAGAAGCGGTAGTCATGGACAAGGCTTGTGCAGACCCCCTGGCATGTGGGACTCACAATTCAATATGGACAAGTGAATAAGTTCCACTTTCGACGATCTGTACACTCCAGTGCCTTGAAACCTAAAACGGTGATCACTTTGGTTGGTATTTCCTACCCTGCCGTTGGACGTGTAGGATGGGAATGACGTTGATCTCATCGTTGTTAGCCCAGGCTAGGCGTTCATCTCCATAGAGCCAGATAAAAGCCATTGCGCCGGTCACGGCCAAACCTTTCCGAATGGGCCCGTTCACATAACAAGTAAGCAGCGACGGAGCCTCAGACCAATGTCGTTCTCTCAAAGGGTAGGAGAGGAAAACTGGCGCTCAGGGCTAAAAGAAAAACTCAAAGCGGGACTCCAAGATCCAATAGAAAAACCCTGCGAAGAAACTCTGAACCAAGGCTGTGAAGCGAGTGCCCTGAACGACAGCCCCCATCACGTTGTCCAGGCAATCCATGATTACCGCCTTGTAGCTTTCCTCGATAGGAAAGGCTCAAGAGCCGAGCCCCGTTCCGAAAGAGGAAGAAGATGGTAAACAACATCACCAATAAATCCATCACGAGATCAAGAGGATTTTTCGCCAGCCAGCCCACCCGCAT
Organism: Nitrospirales bacterium; assembly: GCA_049289415.1. Classification (GTDB taxonomy): domain Bacteria; phylum Nitrospirota; class Nitrospiria; order Nitrospirales; family UBA8639; genus Nitrospira_E. Next base: position 3,994 of record JBATLR010000386.1, on the reverse strand, counting down.
TGGATAGGGCGACCTCGCCTTCAGCCTTCCCTCCTTCAAGAAGGGTCGCCTTGAAATCCCCGTTGGTCAAGACAAATCAGCCCAATAATTCCGGTGAGAAGTTGCCGATTAGCGGTAATCCCGAAACGAATTGTAAGGAGCCGTTATATGCCAGCCCCTATTCCCACAGCAGGGGAAACGGCTACTCGTTCATAGTTTCGGGAATGCGCAGAAACACAAGGGACGCGACAAGAAAAACTGTCGGCAGCAGCACGTTTAACCTTCTCGGGGCAGTAGAAATTGTCCTCAGGTCTTCCGGTTTCCGAGTCAGATACTGAAAGAGGCAATAAAAGAGGCTGGCTAAAAATGATAGCCAACACAAAGAACAGGAGAGAACGCAACATCAGGGAGGTTGCTGAGGGTATTTGTGGAGACATTGCTGTTGACGCTGTTACGGTGTAATGCATCAGGACATTTGTATGAGTTGTAAGAATTCCTTTTGGACTACTTTTTCTTGATCCCTGGGAGTGATTTGTCTATTCACGAGGATCGGGCTTCATGGTACTTGTAGAGGGTGGATGTGATTTATTCGAAATTTAACTCTTGAAGTGAGGGAAATTATGCGTCACTCTGAATCAGATGCCGTGGATGGAAAGATGCTGGGTGTGTTTGCTATGGGCATAATGATTGGATCTGTTGCCACATTACTGTTCACTCCTCAGTCGGGGCGTGACTCGCGTGAGCAAATTCGTGATTATGTTCGTCGAAAAGGAGAAGATTTGAACGATCTGCAAGATAAAACTGTTGAGACGTATCAGGACATAGTGTCAGGAACCCGGAAGGGGTTGGAAGACATTCATGGGGGGATTAAAGAGGCAGTCCATGCTGGAATGGATGAATTTCGGAAGGAGTTGAAGGACATCAGAAACAAACCATAGAGGATGCTTAGGAGGACGAATGGTCCTGTATTCGATAGGTCCATGGTATTTGGTGTACTCGATGAGGGAAAATAAGACAGCATTTTATCCACAATGGTACGGGAATAATATCCAGTATTGGTCCCCCCACTCAAATTTCATTTGCATCAATTCCCCATCTACAACACCCTGTTTTTCCTCAATAAGGGCATGGCGTTTCCCATCATCCGAAAAACCAGATAATCCTCGTAGGACAATTTGACGGTTGTAGGTATTGAGCCTTGACTCTCTCACCTTTTTAAAGATTGGCAATCCGGCAGACATGGGGCAGCATTATCCGGGACGGCGATGACCGGGTTCCCGCCATTCAAGGACATTGTGGTGGCGGGATCCCGGGTGATAACCGCCTTTTTCAAAATCGCGACTTCATGGCGTACAAAAAATCGCGAATAATGTGCGTGGGGGCAGCCGCTGCCTATGTTGCGTACCCACTCGTCAGAAACCAGGGGTCGTCTTTTTTTCGCATGGGCCATGTCGCCAAATACCGTTCTAGCTACACCTGGACTTCAGGGAGAATCACCACAAATTCAGTGCGGTCGTGCCACCCTTTCTCCTGTACTCGAAGGGTGGGTCCGTTTGGAGCTGCTTGCAAGTCTTGCGCATTTCTGTTGGGTCGGGTTCCCGTGTATGATTCCTGAGGTGTGGAGCCAGCGTCGGTAGGCGAATATTAGAATTCATCGATGGCCACTGGATGCAGGAGGTCGCGAACCGACACGATCCCGACAATGTCATATTGGTGGGTGACGGCCAGATGGCGGATGCCGGATCGATCCATCACATGCGCCGCTTCGAATATCGGCGCATCTTGATCAATGCTGATCACGGGAGCGGTCATAATGGTTTCGACCGTGGTGCGGTCAGGCGACCGGTGGGTCGAGACCACTTTGCGGACAATGTCGGATTCGGTGACGATGCCCACAATATGTCCGTCTTGTTTGACGAACACGCTACCGATGCGGCGAATCCGCATCAAGGTCGCTGCTAGAGACACGAGGTCTCCACAATTCACTGACGCGAGATCCTGTTTCATGAGTTCTTCCACTCGAACCATAGGTGTGCTCCTTTTGTTATCAAATTCATTAATAGGGAAATCTGAATTTCCTCGTCTTACTTGAGATCGATGGTTAGGCCACCAGGGAGAATTTCCCCTTCGGACCCTGTCCATGCAAAATCGGATAGCACAGGCGTTGGCGTCTGGGAAGATGGAGAAGGGTGCGAATTCCGTAAAGGAGCGGCTGAAGGAGTATCAGTATTCCCAGAGTAATGACCATGAGTTTCATTGTGTGTCTCCTGCTGAATGTGGTGTGTCATCGGGGATTGCTTCTTCCTGTATTATGACAGAGTACTGTTACCATGGAGTTTCCGAACCGTTAGCGGCCGGTAACATTTCATGATGTCTTGGTAAACCGGTGCTATTGAGCACTAACCAATCAAGGGGGAAAATCAACTCCCGTCGGGAGGAACGATTCGGGGAAAGGGGGATGTCTCTCTTTTGTATAAAGAGGTTGTGAATGCCATGGCCTCGCATGGTCCGTAGTTTGGTGATCATGGTGTTTTGGCTTGAAGGTGGTTCTGTACTTTAGGAGAAGGCGATTCAAAGGCCGGTTTTATTTTTTTTCGCTTCTTAACTTGCATGGGCGAAATGGGTACCAGTGGCTTTACTGGAACGAATGGTTGATAGCAAGGTTGTGACAGGACTGGATAGCGATGCAGGTTAGACCTTCATTCCGTCGCGAAGGGAGTGGGAAATATTCTCCTGCTATCGTGAGATTAGTGAGATTTTGGGGTTGGCGTCCATTCCGGGGCAATTTCGGCTCGTGTCGGGGACCATTGAACGGCGACAACCCGGATAATGGCCAATACCACTAATATTCCACCCAAGATCATCCATTGCTCCAGATGGGCTTCCGAAAACCATTTCGAGATAATTTCGGTAAGCATGACCACGAGAATCGTATCCACAATGAACGTGACTTTGACTCGTCCCTCGGAAAAATAGGTGACGGTGGTTTTAAACACCTCGACAATCGCGAGAATAATCAATGTGTCCACGATGAGTTGACGAAAGACCTGTTCAAGAGGTTCGGTGAAAAGGGCTTCTAAATTCAGGAAAATTCTTAGGACGCCTCCAGCGAGTCCTACGAGTATGGTGACAATTAATAAGCTCAGGACGGCTTTGATGCCTTTCATCCAGAAATGAGTCAGGTCGGCTTCCAACGCTTTGGCCAGCCACGCAGATGACTGTTGAAAAGAGCTATTGAACAGGGAAGGCTCGGTAGACGGTATCGTGGCTTTCATGGGTTTATAATTCATCCTTTGCAACAGGAGCTAATAAATCACGAACCGAAAGCATCCCGAGCACCTGGGACTCATTGCCTACCACCAAATGTCTCGTGTGGGCCGCCTGCATGATCCCGGCAGCCTCAAAAATCGACTCCGATTCATCAATGGAAAGGAGGGGGCTGCTCATAATATCTCCGACCTGGATATACTCTGAAGGGAAATGAAAGGCCACGACTTTTCTCACGATATCGCTTTCCGTCACAATACCCACTAACTCTTCCCCACGTTTCACCAACAGGCTTCCGATTTTGCGAATTCGCATCAGGTTGGCGGCGACGGATACCGCCTGGGTGATCTCCACACAAGCCAGTTCTCTTGTCATTAACTGTTCAACTCGTACCATGTTCTTCTCCTTTGTTAATATGAAGGTTCATGATGGAATGTATCGGCTTGGTATTAAATCTGCATCGCAAGTATGTGACGCATGTGTAACATTTCGTCTGCTCCACTCCTTTTGCGGTGGAAGTCTAGGGTAGAATGACTCGGAAAGGCAGTGGGTATGATTCGTTTTGATTGGAGGCATATCGGTATGAAACGATCGGCAAGATTGATGGGATTGATAGTGATGGGGGGCATCTTTCTGGGAGGGTGTCAGACACCCCAATTTCAAACATTGAAAATTTTGGATAGTCCCAACCGCGTGGTGGCATTGCAGGTTATGCGGGATGCCTATGGTGGAAAAGGTTATGATCATC
>JBATLR010000385.1:0-2678 GCA_049289415.1 Nitrospirales bacterium | reverse complement strand
AGCCTATGGTTCCATGCACATGGTGGACTATCACGCTCAGGCCTTATCGGCTTTAGGTACCAGTGATCCCGTGGGCAATCCGGAATGGTATCTGCGACTCGAGGATTATGAGCAAAGCGATCACCTGATGGCCTCGCTCCAGATCGGGCAGGCGCCATTGGTGCTCCTTCATCCTCCAGCGCGATATGCCAAAAAAGCCTGGCCCCTCGAGCGATTTGCCGCCCTTGCCGATTGGCTGGCCGATCAAGGAGCGGTCGTGGCCCTGATCGGGCACGAGTCAGAGATGCTGATAGGACACCGGATTGTCAATCTGACCAGGTCCAAACCGCGTAATGTGATGGGACAAACCGGGTTACGTCAACTGGCGGCAATAATGAAGGGAAGCGCCTTATTTATTGGAAACGATGGTGGCCCGATGCATATGGCGGCAGCCGTCGGTTGTCCTGTTCTGGGCTTATTCGGTCCCTCTGATCCTTATGTGTGGGGTCCGAGGGGAGAAAAAGTTTCCGTGATTTACAAAGGCCTGGACTGCGAACAATGTTGTCATGACCAGTGTTCCCGGGGAGAAGAAGGCTGTATGCGGCAAATATCAGTCGAGGAAGTCTGCCAGGCCGCACGCCTGTTCCTGGGTTGAGTGTTCGTGGACTCAGGCACTAGAGGATTTTGTGACGGGAGTTGTTGAATATTTCAAATATGTTGCATTTTCCCATGGGCATATGAGTCACAGAAATCAACCTGAGGACAATGAGGGAATGTTCAAAGCTTGTCCTGGTCTGGCCGAAGGAAGGCGTGTCCAGCAATACCCTTGTCAGTGTTTTTCAATATTCCTTTACGGGAAGGCGGGTAGGGGGGCATAGATGAGGGGATGGCCAACCAATTCCTCCAGCCATTGTTCCGTGGCCTGATGAGGAAGAGGTCGTTGGTTGAGGCGAATCTCCAGACGAAAGTCACCATTCGTGCCCACCAGACCCACTATGGCCGCGACGTCCTCACCTTCAGGAAGGAGATAGTCGGTCTGGAATTCTGCCAGGCTGCCATACACCCGCCCTTGCGGCTCTAAGAGCTGAAGCAACTCAGGCATATCGGACAGCGTGCAGTGAATAGAACAGCGATACATGAACCGGGGATTGGGAGTGATTCCAGAAAAATCCAAGAGGGCGGATTCGGGAAACCCTGTGAGATACACACGCACATGCGCAGGGTTTCCCTGGTAGGTCGCAGCCAGTTGACTGGCCGGCACCAAAAACTCAAAGGGATCCGGCGAGTTGAGTTCGAATTGGCAGGGGCCAAACGCATCCGGCCATGAGCAAAAGAGCGGGGTATCCGTTCGGTCTGTCTGCAGCAGCACCCGCGCGCCTTTTTGCGTCGCCTCAATCGGAAGATCCAGGATCTGAATGGCCGTCCGAAAGGCGTTTTCCCGGTCCGTGAGCCAAAACCGGTCCCGTGGTTTGGGAAGTGTTTCCCCAGGTGTGATCACGTCGGTGGTATGAACCCGGACCCGAATGAATCCATGGGTATGTCGAAATCCGAGCCACAGCCAGGCCTCCGGCAGGAGTGTTGTCAGCGGCTGGGTTATACGCCAGGGATGCGCGATCGAACAGTACGTGTTTACCGATTGATGCGTTTGAAAGATGGAGTGATAGTGGCCTGCCAATAGAAAAAAGTCGCCCTGCCAGTTGTCGAGGAGATGTAATAAGGTGACATCCTCGGTGGGCCAGGGCGCGAGGGCCTGGATCCGCTGTGGATGGTCCACTTCCCATTCTTCGATATAGCCGATCATCTCCTTGTCCGCGTGGATCGAGGTCAGGCCTAACTGCCTTAATTTGCCCGCCACCGATAAAATATCGTCGAAAGAGAGCGTTGCTTGGGTTTCCCAACGATGTTCACGCATGGGTCATATTCAACAAAGCAAAATGCGGGGCAGGTGGATCTTTCGGTTCCAACGATATCGGGTAGAGATGGCCGGAGGAAGGGGTGAAGGTTAAGGAACGAAGGCAGATCCGGAAAATTGGACGAAAAATGTGGCGGAGAGGGCGGGATTTGAACCCGCGGTAGGCTTTTGACCTACGACGGTTTAGCAAACCGTTGCCTTCGGCCACTCGGCCACCTCTCCGCACAAGTGTATGTCAATTGATTGTGACTACTTATAGAGTAACAGCATGGGTAACTTCAAGAGCAGATTGCATCCGGATTGCAGTTGAACCGCTTGTTGGAAAATCCAATCACCAAAGCATGAGCCAATGATTCCTCTCACATACATATCCCGATTCACCGGAATGGTGATCCTACCATGCCCAAACCGTTTTTGGATATATTTCCCACAAGCTTTTTGTGGGATGATATGAGGCGCAGAGATAGGCCATCGGGTCGCGGATTTCCCCAAATAAACCTTCGGGCAATGGAATGTGTTGGGGACCTATGCGATGACGCCGGGACAGAACCATCGGGTGGTCTTAGCCAATCAAGTGGGGGGCACGATCGTGGCCGATGCCATCAAGTTTACTGCCGCGGGGTCGGGCACGCCGCGCACGGCCACGTGGGGTCTGTCGGGGCCGACCACCGGGACGTATGATGTCTATGCCCGGTGGGCGGCCGATGCGGGCAACGCCACAAACGCCTCCTATACCGTACACTATGGGGGCGGCACCACGGCGGTGCCGATGAACCAGACCCAAAAC
>JBATLR010000384.1:0-2138 GCA_049289415.1 Nitrospirales bacterium | reverse complement strand
TGTGTCTGTTCCTTTCTCTTGTTTTTCAAAATTAGTCTTAAAAAGATAAATGCCAACCAAACATAAATTGACTCTCCAATCGATCAACAGACATGTCGGTAGCCCAAGAGGGGGCAGGTTGACGAGGTCAGTTGATCGACTGGAGAGTCGATGTTTGCAAAGTGAATGTCAAATAGAGGTGGGACTGGGTGTGATGCATTAAGAACGGGTAAATACCCCGAGCCTGTTTAGGCGTCCGTGCGCTTGGCCAAGAACTTGGGGGCCACGACCCACATGGTGAACAGGGTGACAAAGCCGACGCCAGCGAGAATAAGTTCCATAATAAAGCTCCTTGTTGAGTGGGTCCCAATCTTGTTGGGAGAAGTAGAGTTGCTGCTCGATGTGTTTCTTTTTTTGCGATGACTTGACTTGCCCATCGCTCAGCACCTTTGCTTGCAAGCAGTATAGGCCGAATCGGGCCGGGCCGATAGCGCGCATGTGTCCAAAGTTGCCAACGACCTCGTTGTGCAACTTGCACAAAAAGAGGCGACAAAGCATGTGTGAATGCTTTATCGCCCGAAGCGACGTCGCGATATAGGGTTGAATGATGGTAGATTCGGGGTGCGCTTTCGGAAGGGGCCCAACGTTGCGGTTCACCGGCACGCGGAGCGTGTCCGGTGCAACCGTTTGTTATGTGTTTCTTTCATCATTTTACTCTCGATGGCTTCGGCCATTGTTGTGTATAGGCAATTCTTCTTCAATAAACTTTGTTATTATCTCAACTGATATTTGTGAGTCCTGTCCTACCCAAAGTAAATGTCCCCATTCATTATCAATCATTTCAAGGGTAGAGGTTTTAATCAGCTTATTAGAATGCTCTGCGTGATCGATAGAAACACTATTGTCATTTTTGCTGTGAATTATTAAAGTTGGACATTCAATCTTATTAAGAACACCTTCTTCTACATTTTGGTCAATATCATTCAAAAATCCCGATCCAGAACTGTAATATTTTAGTGTATTTATCAGTTTTTTCACATCATCACTATTTAATTTGTGAATCGGTTTGGTAGAGAACTGAGGGTAAAAATTTCTGGCTATCATTCGTGGGAAAAGTGCTGAAAAAAAACGCACCATGCCCCATGTAAAGTTTTCTATTCGTGGATTAAATATCATTCGAGCAGTTTTATAAGTTTGACCTTCCTTATCAAGCCATTTGTCTGATATCGCAGAGGCTAAAATAAGCTTGCTTACTCTGTCAGGATAATTACCCGCCAACTCAATAGCTGTCAATCCACCTGCAGAAATCCCATAAACAATCACTTTTTCCAACGCTAAAGAGTTTAACAATTCTACAAACAGTTCGGCTGCTTGTTTAGGTGTTTTATTATTATCTAGTGGCGTTTTTCCATATCCGGGACGAGAAGGAGTAATTAATTGAAATTTCTCCAAATCAAGACCTTTGTGACATAGTGTTTCACAACAATTTGCATGTCCACCGTGAACGAATAATACTGGAGTACCTTTTCCAACAGTAGAGTATTCAAGGTCTCCAAGTTTTGTTTTGACTATCGTAATATTCATATGGTTCCTTTACACATAACGTTTTGAGCTGAGCGGCCGGGGATATCACCGCCGGCTGCTCAGCACTTTTGCTATATTACACCGCCAATGCTTCACTCGCCAGCGGCCCCGGTCCGCTCCAGAGACTTGTTAGGCAGAGGGCACTATTCACTTATCAACCTAGCCGCGGTACCAGGGTGACCAGAACTGCCGTAGCAAGGTCTGCAATGTAGTGAGCACCGATGAAAGGCATGAGCCTCCGGCGGAAGAGCATATATGCAATTGGAAAGAGGCTGATGGCAGCAAACGCGGCGATTACACGAGAGCTAATGTATGTCCCATCCGCAAGAAAAGGTATGGCCAAATGCTGAGCCCCCCAGAAGACAATAACGATAGTCACTGCGAGCCAAGTCTTTCGAGTAAGGACCTCAAGTCGGGGGAGTAGAAAGCCCAGGTACACAAGTTCCTCGGTGAAAACCCAGAGTATTGGCCAAACGATGATCGTGTACAACACACCAGCAGGCGGAAGATTCACAATAGAGATCATCGGGGGTAGCTCGGAACCGTAGTAGGCTACGGTGATCAGATTGGCAGCC
>JBATLR010000383.1:0-14305 GCA_049289415.1 Nitrospirales bacterium | reverse complement strand
GACAAACATGGGATATCTCGAATCCAGGATAATTTGAACGGAGGTTTTGAGCTGAGAGGGCCATCCGGCCATGTCCCCCAGAGGGGTTTCCAGCCAATTTTTATTTCGAATACTTTCTGCCATCTGGTTTGAAGAAAACATGGACTAAGCCCTTTCACCTATATGGAGCCTGGTTGGCTGACAATGTAGAAAACCGGTGGCTGCCTGATTTCCTGGTTTTGCCTCAAACCTATCACACTTCCCCCGCGATTTCAGTTGACAAATAAGGGTTTTTGGGCCTCTTTTAGGAGAAGACTCTCAGATTCATACGTATTTTCCCATGAAACTTCCAACGTCCTGCCATGACATCCCCTAGGGTCGGTAGCGGGAGAATCAAGGGATTTTAACAGTACAGAAATGGGAGGCATCTCGATAAATTTGTACAACAATACATCCTGATGGCCTTATGAGGAGTTTCCTTTATTTTTTATTCATTTTCATTCCCCCAAGCAAGGAGGGCGACCTTGAAAACGTTATCCCCATCAACTAACGGTGTGATTAATAATCCTGAAGAATTCAAACAGTTTATTCCGGCAAACTTTTCCTATTTCCTGGAACGTTCTTCGGGCCTTATCCGGCGTATTCTGCAAGACATGGGGCAATGGGCCGACAACTCGGCCCATGAAAAATTATTGTTGCGACTTTCGTTTGATCTGGTTGAACGGTTTATCGAATACTGTCCCTCGCAACTCCCCTGTCGGCCTGCTCTGCTGTTGGATGGGTTCATATCAGATTTTTTTGGAAGACCCCAGGAATCTCAAGCCTCATCAACATCTAATCCCGTTTTGTACCGGTTTCTGGATGGCCTCCTCAATCGAGCCGTACTGAGCCGGGATGCCTTGATCTGTCTGTTTTACCACTTTTACGGCATGAAGCCGGTCGAGGTCGGATTCCTTCTTGGTTTGGAAGAAGGGCAAACCCAGCGCATCTATAAAAACTTTGCACGATGGCGGCAAAAGGGATGGTTTCAGGCGGCAGAAGAAGTTGGCCTAACCACCCAAGAGGTCCAATCGTTAGTTGAGAATCAAGCTTCCAACCCTGAATTTTTTCATGATCAGGTTAGGAACAATCTGGAAACCTTATTGCCATTTTATCGAAAAAGCGATCCCCCCTACTACCCATGCCTTGAGGATATAAAATGGCATGAGATGTTCAGGGAGGGGTATGGATTTGATTACCGGATGTGGCATTTACCTCTCTGCCTGTCCTGCATGAAGGTCATTACGGAAGTTGGCGATTCATTTCTCCTCAACCCCGACGTGACGCTGAATTTTCATGTCTCTCCTCATTCGTTGAGGGAGGAAGAGGTTTCCTGGCCGGCTCTAAAAAATTTCTCGGCGCATAAAAAACGCCATGATTTAAATCGAAATCTTCAGATGGCCTAACCTTCCCCTCAAAGTGTGGGAAAAGGATTTAGGACAAAACGGCATTATCGGATATTGAACAGGAGCGTGAACATTGCAAATAAAAAAGAGTGGAGACAATGTATCATCCAGTTTATTCTCTACTATGGTTAGGTGGGAAAACGCGTCACCAACTCCCTACAGGCCTGAAGAAATAGCGTTGGATTAAGAGGTTTTTCAAAGGTATAGGACGCTCCCAGCAAATGGGCAAACCTTTTAATATTGAACTTTGGCGCTCGATCGGCGGAGAATGTGGCAATGATTGGAGGATGGTTTTCTTTCGAGGTAATTTCCGCAATTAACGAAAACCCGCTTTTTTGAGGGAGAAACAAGTCTACGACGATGAGATCGACAGATTGTTGTTTATAGATCCGGACTCCTTCCCAAAGATTTCCGGCAACAATAATCGTTACTCCATACCGATCACAGATATGTTCCAATGATTCTTGTGAATCCGGATCTGGGTCGATAGCAAGAAGAATACTCATCACCGCCAGTTACGTTAAGCAGGAAATACACCGGACCCTGGTATTATCGGGATTAGATCCAGTCCAAAGAAATCTAACCCATGGTCGGTTCCGCCCTTCAAGTGATATCCTTTCCCATTGTTTGGAAAGACCAACGATTTACTATACCTGAGGATGTTGTCATGCAATTCGGATTGCGTAATCGAAGAAATTAAAATGGCGCACGAGTAGTGCCTCCCTTCCTAGCTAATTCTGATTCTCCAAACATCCGAACATTTCCGGCCGTAAACAAGGAGTATTCTCCCAATCGCCGGGCAGGGTATAGACATTCCACTTACGGACAAGACGCCTTTCGGAATGGGCAGATCCAACGCCACCCCACGTTTGAGAGGAATAGATAAAGGTCCTCCCTGAAGAACCCGTAGGAAGGGTTTTCCCATTAGGATATGTCTGTTGATAATTGCCGAAGCCAGAATTCGCCCACAAGTCCCCGACACGGATTGATCCCCAAAGACCGAAGAACAGGCCTGACACCAATGCAACCACCACAAGAGATACACAGATAGGGACTCTGCGTTCCTCACCCAATCCGGTCCATTGTAGAGTCTTTGGCATCGGACTCTCCTCGATCCCTTTTCTTCCCTAATGGGAAGCAGACATTATCTTGGTCAGAATGAGCTATACCATAGACTTTCCATTAAACAAATGGACATTTGTTTTCAATTTCTTACATAGCCTGTCCGGTAAAAGGGCCGCAAGAATACTAGGCTTGATCCGGGTACAAGAGGTAGGGAAAGAAAAATCTGAACTGCGGACCCTACATAAATAGAAACGGGCCAGGACATTTCTTTAAACCGAAATGCCCCAAGCCCGTTTAAGAGTCCAGCAAGACCTTACTGAGCTCAGATGGAAATTGAGGGATGTCCAAGTTCACTTCACAGGTTGCTCAAGCCCTTTAGAGTAAGCCGCTTCTGCTAAACGGGGTTTTAAAACGAAAGGACCCCGAACAACCATAATATGAGTATAAGACTTAGAGGAACTCCTAACAGCCACAATAATATTGGCATGGCTTTATCCCTTTCTTACTTGAATAGATGATAATAGACGCCAATTGAGTACTCTCAATTGATTATTGACTCTCCTGGCACCGGCCTCATAGGCATTCTCGACCGCAACATTCATACAGTGCCTCCTTTACAATTGAAGTTCACCTTGATAACGGCTCTTCCCCAACATTCATTTCAGCTTATCTTGCCCTCCCGCACATTGTGAATGGACAAGTTTTGAGGCTATATCCTTCCATCGTCCAATTTCCTGGTTACCTCCTTACACGACATATCTGATGTACCAATTTTGGTTGGACGCCACAGCTCGGGATTAATAATATTTCACATGCCTTGCGGCCGACTTTGATTCACCCGCAGGCGCAATCGCCATTGATGGGGAGCATCGGGATCACGAGTATAATGGCCATCATCCTCTTCTACCTGCACAGCTCTCAACGGAATGGTGACTTGTTCTTTCATATGCGGGAAGGCTTCTTGAAATAACAAATAGACCACGTTTTCGGTGCATCCGAACACTTCGGCGTTCAAACCCGTCACATCGTTAAAGTCCACCGTGATCCGTTCTGCAGGATTGATCCACGGGGTAATTAATTTGGCTTTTTCGTGATTCGTCATAACATCCTTTTTATCATGGAGGCCAATTCCCCATGTGAACTCCTCCCTTCGGACGAGTAGGTGAAATAGGGCTGACGGCAATCATCTCTCATCACTCGAAGATCATGGCACACCAGAAGGGCTTCACGTAATTTTTTTGGCCACAAACACTCCGATGAGGACCATGACAATGCACAGCGCGAGAAAAATATAAAATAATATTTGGGCAATTCCGGCAGCTCCCTCCGCAATGCCGGAGAAGCCAAATCCGCCCGCGATGAGCGCAATGACAAAAAATATGGCCGCCCATTTCAATATCGTCATAGAGACCTCCTTTCACGAGGTTCAAGAGGATCCCAAATTGTGGGATAGGGTGTTTTGATGGAGGACTCCTCGCCCCTGTATAGGGAATCATCCACGGGCAATCCCTTGGGATAGCCGGCTCCCTTGAAGGTCATACGAATAGGTTGGTCCGACCTATCAGGCGGATCACCAATTGGGGGAGGTTCATCGTTGGGATCGGTTCCGGGCGATGGAGGCATAGGCGGATCATGAATCGGTTCCGGTTTTGGATCTCGTTTCGGAGGACCGATGGGCGGCGATTTTCTTTCAGGATCAGGTGGAGGTTTCACGGGTGAGTGTTTTTTGTCTCCCTGGAAAGATTGTCTACCTGCTTCACTGAGATTACCTGCCCATGTCCCGATCATCCTGTCCTCCGTCTGACACTATGAGAACCTCGAACGCCATCTATGGCATCCTCTCTTCTTCCTTTAAAGGGGGACATGCCATCAATAGGAGTTTTTTTAAAAAGAAAATTTTTGGCCACTCACTTTGTCCTGATTCCTCATGATGTCGCATGAGGCTGTTCATTCAAATAGACAAGTTACGAAGGCCCCGGCGAAGTTTTATCCATGTAGGATCATCCTGAACTTTGATAGAGATGATGATGGTAAATAATAATGAGGAAATTCGTATTGAACACTAAAGTATGCCATTGTTATCTTCCTCTTCAACCACTATGAAACCTGCCCGACATGTTCATCTCTGGGAAATTGTTGCGGTTCGTGAAGTGGGTATCCTGGCGGTAGGGGTCTTTGTGCTTTGGTTGTGCTTTCAATTGCAGGCCATTTTAGTTCCGGTCTTCATTGGCCTGGGACTGGCCTACCTCACTGACCCTGCCTTGGATTATGTTGAACAGACTTGGAAACTCCCGCGGTGGCTCGCGGTGACCTTCATGGCGCTGATCATCTGCGCATTGGTGTCTGGACTTTTCCTCTGGGTGGGACCAATCCTTGTTGAACAATTGCAACATTTCATTGAAAAGGTTCCCACCTATCTATCTCTTCTGGCCGACCGCCACGGCATAGATGTGAAGGAGATATCCCGGAATTTCAAGGAGATCTCAGGGAATATCCCGGATAATCCTTTGTCAACGCTCAAAACGTTTTTATCGGGAACAGGTCAGGTCTTTTATTTCACAAATCTCATTATCGGCACGCTGGGATCCTTCCTATTCTCGTTTTCTTTAATCATCATTTATTTTTTCTTTTTTGCCTGGAGCTTTCCTTCCATTCAACACACGGTATGGAGTGTCGTCGAATCTCAGGAAAATGTCCGGTGGGCAAAATTATTATCCAAAATGGATCGGGCCATTGGAGAGTTCTTCAGGGGCCGGTTACTGATTGCGTTAATGATGAGTGTGATGTTTGGAATAGGATGGTTTTTGGTCGGGATGCCTTATTGGATTCTCCTGGGATTTGGCGCAGGATTATTGAGTTTGGTCCCTTATGCCGCCACGTTGATGTGGCCCGTCGCCATTCTTTTAAAATATTTGGATATGTCCATGGGATCTTCCTCTCCTGATAATTATTGGATGCAACTCCTCGTCTGGCCCAGCGCGGTCTACCTAGGGGTTCAATTTATTGAAGGGTGGGTGTTAACTCCTTGGGTTCAAAGCCAGTCAACGGACCTCAGCGCTGCGACAATTCTACTGGTTGTGCTGATCGGCGGGGCACTTGGCGGAGTGTTAGGATTAATTCTGGCCATCCCTTTCGCCGCTTGTCTGAAAATCCTTGCCAAGGAACTGATAATTCCCCGGATTCAGCGAGGCAATATCACTGAGGTGCACCATGAAATCTATAAACCCTAATACGTCTGGCCGGGCCTAACTCCTGAAATATATTCTATGTAACCTCTCACCATCATTCTGAACAGTCTTCGGGATCTGGCGCGTCAAATTCTGGTACATCTTCCCCATGTCATATCAGCTGTGGTTATTCTTGTGGCAACCTGGGGTATGACCAAAATTCCGGAGAGGATCCTCACCCGGATATTTTCCCGGTTCGGCATTCGGGAATCCCTTTCGGAACTGCTGAGGAAACTCACCTACATCGGGATCTGGATCGTCGGTGTCCTGATTGCGGCCATTATTATTTTCCCCAGTTTAACACCGGGAAAAATTCTCACGGGATTGGGTTTGGGATCCATTGCCATCGGATTTGCCTTTAAGGATATTTTTGAAAATTTTCTTGCCGGCATCTTAATCCTGCTTCGCGAGCCGTTTCAATTGGGAGATGTCATTGAATGCGAGGAGCTGGAGGGGTTTGTGGAAGAGATCACCATTCGAGATACCCATATCCGTCAAACGGATGGCCAACGGGTCGTTATTCCAAATAGTATGCTATTTAAAAATCCAGTCACGGTGCGAACGGATCGGGACCTGCGACGGGTAACCATCATGTGCGGCATCGCCTATGGGGAGGATGTCGACCGCGCCCGACAGGTGATTCAACAGGCACTCGACGGCCTGGAATCGGTTAACCAGGATAAGGCCGTTCAAATCTTTGCTCAGGGGTTTGGGAGCAGTAGCATAGATTTTGAAGTGACCTGGTGGACGGGTTCCCTTCACTTAGACATCCGAAAATCAAAGGACAAAGTCGTGGCGGCCGTAAAACGGGGGTTAGATCAGGCCAATATTGAAATTCCTTTCCCCTACCGCACATTGACATTTAAGGAACCGTTGGAGACCCTGATTGCCCGACATCAGAAGAATCAAAAGGATCCTCATCACACATGACTCGATCATTAAAGTTATTTACACATTCAACCTGTTCAATGGAGCGTATACGGGAGAAGGCTCACCATAGATATGGTCTCTGAATTGGATTGGCATCAAATCTGGTCCCATTTTTATCATCTGATCATTGCCTTTTTATTGGCCGTTCCTCTCGGATGAGATCGCGAACAAGAATCACGCGGTGCAGGGCTGCGCATGTTTCCCCTGGTTGCGCTGGGCTCGTGCGCCTATATGTTGACAGGAATCCATGTGTTGACTTCCACCGATGCCGAAGGACGTGTCATCTATGGCATCTTAACCGGAATCGGTTTTATTGGCGGTGGCGCCATTCTCAAAGACAGAGGGAATGTGGCCGGAACCGCAACGGCGGCAAGTATTTGGAACACGGGAGCCATCGGAATGGCGGTAGCCTGGCATCGTTACGAAATCGCGATGGTGTTAAGCGCATTGAATTTTTTAACGTTTCGGTTCATGCCGTTGGTTAAAAGACGAGTCACGCCCACACCATCACAAACCGATCGAACTATGGGATCCTAATGATAGGATGGGAATGGTTCGCTTCCCGGAGTCTCCGCTGTCGTCCGGGAATGGCTGGATTCTGTCAATGCCCCCGTATCCACCATAGGTGGACCATTGGACCCGGCCGGATAAATCCGTAAGGGTACCACATTTTCCGCCCAGGCATCGGCAATGGGTTGAATGATTTCCCACATCTCCTCCACCTCATCATCCCGCACAAAAAGTTGTGATTTGCCGGACATGGCTTCGAGAAACAACCGTTCATAGGGTGAAAGATGTTCAGGAGAAATGGGGTCGTCCACCCTCATCGGTGCAGGCGTAACCCCTCCGGCTTCCTGGATGGTAAATATCCCAAGATTGACCTCCTCACTCGCCAGATTCAAGCACAAGATATTCCCGCCTTCTTCTGAAAGGAGAGTTTCTGTATCTTTCTGCCCACCTTTAAAATGAACCCGAATTTCTTTTCGATCCCGATCTAAAGCTTTTCCGGAACGCAACACTATAGGCACGCCTTGCCAGCGTTCATTGTCGACCCAGAGAGTCACCTGCGCGAATGTTTCAGTGTTTCGTTCGGAAACCACCCCTTTGCTTTTTGCATAACCGGGAACCCGCACACCACCTATCTCCCCCGAACGGTAACGAGCTCGTGAGGTCTGCGCTCGGATCTCGTTCCTTGACAGTTTTCTTACTGATTTAAACAATTCCACTCTTTTGTCCCGAAACTCAGGGGACCACATGGTCTCCAAGGGTTCAAGGGTCAGGACGGCCACCAACTGAAGGAGGTGATTTTGAATCATATCCTTCAGGGCTCCGGCACGATCATAGAATTCCGCACGCCCTTCCACCGTCAAGGTCTCATCCCAGATCACCTCGATCTTTTTGATGTGATGCCGGTTCCAGATAGGCGTAAAGACCGGATTGGCGAATCGGAGACCAAATATAGTGCACACAATTGGCATTCCTAAAAAGTGGTCAATGCGAAATATGCACTCTTCAAAAAATTTCCGATGCAAGAGCCGGTTTAATTCCTGTGATTGGGCATAGCTCAATCCGAACGGTTTTTCGATAATGATACGGGATTGTGGCGGTAGGGTGACCTGTCGTAGAGACTCCAAAACCGAAGGAAACATCTGCGGAGGTAGTCCTAAATATAGAAGCGTCGACCCTGCCCGTTTATGAAAAATCGACTGAATTTCTCGAGCGTCAGAAAGATCTTCTACACGCGCATACTCCAACGATCCCAAAAATCCTTCCCGAGATCTTGGAGGGGGTGGAGTGTGATGGTTGGCAAGTAATTCGGACACATGCTCTTGAAGCTGAGGCGTATTCCAATCTCGCCGTCCAACGCCCGTTATTCTATATTCTGTGGGAAGACCCCGGTTGGCGAACACTTGAGCTAAGGCAGGGAAAACATATCGCTTTGAGACGTCACCTGTCGCTCCAAAAATGACCAGATGCTCATACATAGGGTCTTTATGAACCTCATTTCAAGAATTACAATCGGAGCTACAAACCTCGTTTCCGGATGACATGTAGGAAAAGCATTCAGGAAAACGTCGGGAAGAAAGTACCTTAACCTGATGACCGGCCTTTACGGCCGGATGGATAAAATGACTGCCCATTTGTAGCAGGATGTTCTTCCCCAAAATTTCCATATTCTTGGCATGGATTTTCTTTTCAGGTCTACCAATAATGTGCTTTACCGTAATGTTTATAGAGATTTATTTCATACACTCGTTCGATTGGGGCGGCTGGATCATACTCCGGGGATTTTTCTATCTGGTCCTGATTGAGAGCCACGACCATCATTCTCTCAGCCCAGTTAATGGTTTTATTCCACATTGGACTGATTAACACCTTTCTGCCGGCCAACCATTTTGAAGTATCCACAACCAGATAGCGCACAGTCCAAGTGGCATCATCAATAAGGAAATTCACAATTTTTCCAATTTCACCATCCGTCGCCTGGAGGGAATAATCTTTGAGCCCATTCGCGCTGGTTAGTATGCCAGGGAACACCGAGAGTTCCCTCTCGTCAATTGGGAAATAGGTGCTCCATCGATAATAGTTGCAGATTTCCCGTTCCTTCTCCCAGGAGAATGGTTTTTCGATTTCAAATTCCGGTGCGCTTTCGACTTGAGCCTTACTGACTAAAGCCCGGAACGACCCCACGTCCAGATGGGGATGCACAAAACTCTGGGTAGAAATCAACACATGGCGGCCCTGTAACCAATTCCCCGTGTCAGCAGCCAGATAATGGATCTTCCATGTCTGATCATTCGCATAGACATCTGCCACGGTGCCGATAATTCCATCTGTACCCTGCAGCACGCAGTTTTTAAGTTTATTGAGATCTCTTAACATGTCATTTCCTCTTCTTGATTACGCTGTAACGATAAAGCAGTGGCCGTTCGACCCTGTCAGACGACCATTAACACCAGCTATACGGACATCGAAACTACATCCACGAAATGAGTCAGCACGAAGGTTGTGAACCGAGGAGTTGGTCGTCAATCCGGTAAACCAAATTGACGGCCAACTCATTACACGCGACACGCGGCAACTGTACTCAGTGCTGCATCAGTGATTTTTTCCAGAAGAACTCTGATCGGAGGCCGGAGCCTTCTTCCCTTTATTCTTTATATCTCTGGCGGCCTGGTCGGATGTACTTTTTCCGCTTGGATTCTGGGCAGACACGTCTCCCATCTCTGTCAATTGATCGGAACGAGTGCCAGGTCCGCTCCCATGCGAGAGCGGATCTTCCGCGGATGGCGTACTTCTTTGTATATTTTCAGGGATATTTTCTTCTGCGGAACCGGCCTTCATTCCCTGCCCGGCCATTCCCATGGATGCCATGCCCATAATGAATGCCGCTGTCATACAGACTCCTAAAATTCTTTTCATAGCACACCTCCTGAAAAAATGAATGTAATGTTCAATTGAAAAACCGTTGAGGCTCCAGCAAAACCTTCCTATCAGCTTCTCAATTGCCGTCTGTACTTTATCAGTAGCATGTTCGCCGCAAACCGACCAATGGACAAATCGCCAATCGGGAAAAACCAAATGTATAGCTTTTCCTCTTACGATAATTTTCAGCTGTCATAAAGGAATCTGTTTTCACGGGGGTTTCATTATTTATGGCCCGGTTGCTGCGACAATCCAAGGATCACCAAAGTCAAATTCAGGGAGGGGCTGATGAGAAGTTCATGTGGTCGTATCCTATCGTTAATCACGTGAGGACCGAATTCGACACCGCTACTCTTTTTTGTTCATGGCAACTCGGAGGAAATAGTGATAATGATGAAAGAGACGATGAAATTCTGTCATAAGCGGAAGTCGCGATAGCATTCGGAGAAAGGCGTAACTCAGGAAAGGCAAGAACACCTTTACTTAGGGTGGGGAAAAGGAACGTATTACACAATTTCAGGGCATCGTCCCATCTCCCTGCCTGTGGCCGTGGCCCCCCGGTTTCATCTCTCGCAACCTCAGAGCATTTACCTGAGATGAGAATATTAATCGTGGAGGATAACCCGCATCATCGGAAATTTTTAACAATTAGATTACTCGTTGGGATATATATGTCAGGAGGCAGCCGATGGTCATGAAGGACTTTACACATTGGGCTACTCACCGCGCGACCTTGTGATTTGTGATTATCGAATGCCGGAGATAAACCGCTTTCAATTCATCCACACCCTAAGAAAGATCTATGATATCTCGACTATTCCCACCATTTTCACGACGACTCATTCTGATCCGACTGTGATTGACCATGCCTCTCCCTCGGAGCAACCACCCCTCTGGTAAAACCCTATTCCCTGGAAAACCTGGAAACAGCCCTCGATTTGATTGGGCGCTGAAACGGCATCCACAGTCCGGCCTAACCTGAACCCGCGGGAAGTTATTCCTAAGGAACCTGATTCACTCATATTTAAATGGATTGAAGTACCCTCGTCCTCATTTGTATTGTATTCTCTTCTCTCCACATTCAATCCCAACCCTCCCTTTGCTCTGAACCCGGCATTTCAGAAGAAAGCATTATTGTCTGCCCTATAGACATTTTGTTTCCCTTCAACGAGTCACTTGTCTTTTGCCTTCTCCCATCCGGTTCCTTCATGATTTCCAATTAGATTATGTGTTTTGCTGCCTTATCCACTTAACTGAGAGTAAATCTATGCACTTCCAACCCATGCTTCCCCCTCTTCATCTTATTAAACTTTTTTGTTCATTAATGATGTTGATGAGCATGGCGATGGGTTGCGAAACCGTTCCGTATACCGATCGCTCTCAACTAGTTGTAGTTCCGCAATCTCAGGCCACAGAAATGGGTGAACAGGCCTTTCAACAAATTCTTTCCGATCCTAAGGTCCAACAATCTCAATCCCCTGAGGAACAAGGAGCCGTGAAACGTGTGGCGCAAAGGATTATCCAAGCGGCAAAAGAATCCAAATTTGCAGAAGACGCCAAGGCCTTCAAGTGGGAAGTCACCGTGATCAAAGATGACCAGACCAAAAATGCTTTTGCCCTGCCTGGCGGGAAGATTGCCGTGTATACAGGAATCTTCCCCGTGGCGAAAACCGATTCCGGACTGGCTGCCATTCTTGGGCACGAAGTTGTCCACGCCCTCGCGCGCCATGGTTCGGAGCGTATGAGTCAGGAGGTGCTTGCTCAAGCCGGGCTATCCGCTGCCGCGGTGGGGCTTGGGGCAAGTGGTGCGGGCCCTGTTGTGGGGCAGGCCGCGATGGCTGCTTTAGGCCTGGGAACAAAAGTCGGCATCCTCCTCCCCTACAGTCGAACGCATGAATCCGAAGCCGATTCGATTGGGCTGATTCTGGCAGCCCGGGCTGGCTATGATCCTCAGGAAGCGGTTCGGGTGTGGCAACGAATGCAACAAGGAAGTGAGGGGGCCCCCTCTGAATTTCTTTCCACCCATCCAAGCCATGAGACGAGAATTACACGTCTTCAAGAAGAAATGCCTGAGGCCTTACAAATTTTCCAGAAGGTGGAACATGCGCCAGAACATCAGCTTCCCGCTGTCAATCCATAAAGGAACACTCCCTTTCCTGGAGGAGAAACAGCAGGCACATCAGGAGGGGGAGACTTCATCACGACCCATGCACATGGGCTGGAGGGTGGGTCGCTTCAACGGCGGTGAATGTTTCAAGAATGGTATAGCTGTGACTCGCGCCTTTGGGAACCACCCAACAATCTCCCGAATTCAGCAAAATTGTTTGACCTTCCAGCTGAAGCTCAGCACGACCGTGGATCACATATCCGATGGTCTCATAATCCCTGGAGGAAGATTCCTGTGTTTGCCCAACAGGCAATTGTTCCCATAATCGCATGGCTAATCCAACGCCGGTGGCCAAATATTTCTGTCCCATGAAACCCTTAGGAGAATGATCTGATTGCACTTTTTTAATACTCGTATCGACCATAGCTTCCCACGCCTCCTGTGTGTAGGTGATTATCTGAATACACCATAGCTGATTGCCACAATGGCATATACTCTGCGAAACCCTGGTCGTTCTAAGGCAATCCATGCAGAAAGAATTGGAAGCGCGGTCATTTAATAGATTAAAAGGAGGTTCGTCTTGAAAATTCTCGCCGTTCATCCCGGTCCGTTGATGTATACCAAAATTTTTCTTCGTTTGGAGCCCTTGGGCTTGGAACTGGTCGCGGGAGCTGCCAGGCAGTCCGGTCATGACGTACGGCTCATCGATTTGCAGGTGGAGACACACCGGGATTATTTCAAAATATTAAAGGAATGGTGCCCCGATGTTGTTGCGCTCTCTTGTAATTATTTGCCGAATGTTCCCGAGATCATCGATCTCGCAAAGTTGACCAAGGTTTCTTTTCCGAACATTTTTATCGTGGCCGGGGGGCACAGCCTTTCCTTTGTCGCCAGGGAGGTTCTGGAGCATGCAGAGGGAGCCATCGATTCCGTGGTCAAAGGGGAAGGCGAACCGGTAATCGGGCCACTCCTCAACGCAATCGAACATGACCGCTCCAATGTGCACCGGGTTCCCGGTGTGGTCACACGGGAAGCTGAGGGTCCTCCGCCGGAATTTGTACAGTCTCTGAATGCAGTGAGGCCTGCCAGAAATTTACTTCGTCACCGGAGCAAGTATTTTCTTGGCGTTCTGGACCCATGCGCATCCATTGAATTAACCCGCGGATGCCCCTGGGATTGTTCATTTT
The DNA here is from genome assembly GCA_049289415.1 of Nitrospirales bacterium. Lineage (GTDB taxonomy): Bacteria > Nitrospirota > Nitrospiria > Nitrospirales > UBA8639 > Nitrospira_E. The sequence continues at coordinate 939 of JBATLR010000383.1, read as the reverse complement.
GCAGTGCCTGGACATTTTACGGACGAAGCTATCGTCCGGTGAGTCCTGAGGTGGTCGTGGAAGATCTGGCGGGTATTCGTGAACCTGGAGTGTTTTTGGTGGATGATGTGGCCTTCATCCAGGCAGAGCATGGCATGGCCATTGGCGAAGCGATAGCACGCCGGGGTATCAAAAAGTCCTATTATCTCGAAACCCGTGGTGATGTCTTATTGAGAAATAAAGAAGTCTTCCGCCTGTGGAAAAAGCTGGGAATGAAATATATGTTTATAGGGCTGGAGGCCATAGATCAGGAAGGATTGATCCAACATCGAAAACGTATCTCACTCGGCAAAAATTTTGAAGCCCTGGAATTTGCCCGCTCTCTGGGCATCACCGTGGCAATTAACATCATTGCCGATCCCACCTGGGATAAGGATCGATTTGAAACCGTGCGACAATGGTGTTTGGAGGTCCCGGAGGTTGTCAATATTAGTGTCAACACACCCTATCCCGGCACGGAAACGTGGCACCAGGAATCTCGGAGAGTTCAGACGCGGGATTACCGGCTATATGACATCCAACATTCGGTGCTCCCCACACGCTTGCCGTTGCCGGAATTTTATGAAGAGCTGGTCAAAACCCAACGAATTCTCAACCACAAACATCTCGGCTGGAGTGCGCTGAAAGGCACCATGCGAATTGCAGCCGGCCACCTACTTCGCGGACAGACCAATTTTGTCAAAATGTTGTGGAAATTTAACAGTGTCTATAATCCACAATTGCAACTATCGGATCATCAACGCCCTGTTCCCTATGAGTTGTCTATTCCTTCATCCAGCCATTCGTCACAGGGACACAAACTGCTCTTTATCCATAAAGGAAAAGGCCGGGCAGGCCGGGCGTTAGATCACTCAACGGAAGAATTTGTGGATTCCACCAGGACTGGGGTCAGTCAGTAGG
>JBATLR010000382.1:0-23537 GCA_049289415.1 Nitrospirales bacterium | reverse complement strand
ATCACGATCCCCTGTCAGAAAAACTGGGTATCCATGCCGGGGATATTCTGGTCAGCATTCATTGCGGATCTCGAGGGCTTGGGCATCAAATCGGCACCGAATACCTCAAGAAAATGGTGGTGGCGGCAAGCCAGTATGGCATTACGTGGCCTGACCGCGAATTGGCCTGTGCCCCGATCGACTCCCCCTTGGGGCAGGAGTATTTAGGGGCCATGCGGGCGGCGATCAATTGTGCCTTAGCCAATCGTGAAATCGTCACGCATTTAGTGCGTCAAGCCTTCTCGGAGATTTTTCCTCAGACGTCCCTACCGCTGCTCTACGATGTGTCACACAACACCTGCAAAATGGAGGAGCATCAGATCGGCGGCCGGAGTCGCCGCCTCTTTGTCCATCGGAAAGGGGCCACGCGTGCGTTTGGTCCGGGACATGCCGACATTCCTCCTGACCTCCAAGCCGTCGGTCAACCGGTCCTCATCGGTGGAACCATGGGAACAGCCTCCTATCTTCTGGTCGGAACGAAAGAAGGCATGGGTCTGGCCTATGGGTCCGCCTGCCATGGAGCAGGACGCAGTATGAGTCGACACCAAGCAACCCGCCAATGGAAAGGTCAGAGAGTGATTCAAGAATTAGCGGCTCAGGGAATCCTGATCAGAAGTCCATCCGCTCGGGGGGTCGCCGAAGAAGCGCCGGGTGCCTATAAAGACGTCACCGCCGTGGTCGATGCGGCTGAACAGGCGCACTTGGCCCGTAAGGTAGCGAAAATGCGCCCGTTAATCTGTATTAAGGGATAAGGGCCCGACCATCTCAAACGCCTATAACCAGAATGTTGCATTCGCATCGTTCATTAACACAAGGGGAATTTGTTATGGATCACGCACAACGAGAACAGAGTCTTCTCCAGGTCTTGGAAGCCTTCACGAAAGGGTTGACGACCTTAAAGGAGGCCATTGCCCTCGTCCATTCCGCGAACGATCAACTGCCGGCAGGCGAACCACGAAAAGCCATTCAACAAAAGATTGAAGAAGCGGAACGGACGATCCAGGTTGGTCATGCGGCCATGGGGCAATCCCTGGGCTTTCAACTCTGTCACTGCACATGGCCCCCTCAGGTGATGGCCAGCAGCCACTATTCAAATGAAACGAAGGTTGAACAATTCACCTGTCCCAATTGTGGAAAAACACTTTCTCTCTCAGGTCGGCAGGCACCGGGTACAGCCATGACCGCCTTTGACCCTTACGATGTGTATTAAGTGGCCACGCCCTTTTACTGTTTTTGAAATGTAAAGAAGGAGAATCATCGGGATGAAGCCAGTTACCTCAACACCTGAATCCTATATCCTCTGGTTTGAAGAAATTGGCTTACAGGATATCAGTCGAGTGGGAGGCAAAAATGCCTCTCTTGGGGAAATGTACCGGGAGCTCACTCCCCAGGGGGTCAAGATTCCCAACGGTTTCGCCATCACGGCTGAGGCCTATCGCTATGTGCTTCGTGAGGCCGGACTTGATACGAAAATTCAACAGATCCTGGGCGACCTGGATACCGGCGATATGTCCAACCTCCGTCAACGAGGGCGACAAATCCGACAAGCGATTATTGGTGCAACCCTTCCTCCAGAACTGGAACAGGCCATAGAGGAAGCCTATGACCGACTGAGTGCCCCGTCGAAGGATGGAGCCGACGTGGCCGTGCGAAGCAGTGCGACAGCGGAGGATTTACCGGATGCCAGTTTTGCCGGACAACAGGAAACCTATCTCAATGTGCAGGGCCATCAGGCGCTCCTTGAAACCTGCAAGCGATGCTTTGCGTCGTTGTTCACCGACCGGGCCATTTCCTATCGAGTCGATAAAGGGTTCGACCATCTCCAAATCGCCCTGTCTATCGGGGTGCAACAAATGGTGCGCTCCGATCTGGCCTCAGCAGGCGTGCTCTTCACGATTGATACGGAAACGGGATTCCCCGATGTCGTTCTGATCAACGCTTCCTATGGGCTGGGGGAAAATGTGGTGCAAGGCGCCGTCAATCCGGATGAGTATTATGTCTTCAAGACAACCCTCAAGCAGGGCTTTCAGCCCATTCTTCATAAAACTGCAGGAAGCAAAGAATTCAAACTGATTTATGATATCGGTGGGAGCAAAATGGTTAAAAACGTGCCCGTCTCTCCTGATGACCGAAATCGTTTTGCCATAACAGATGAAGAAATTCTGACGTTGGCCCGATGGGGTTGCCTCATTGAGGACCATTACAGCGAGAAGAAAGGCCATGCCTGTCCCATGGACATCGAATGGGCCAAAGACGGACAGACGGGTGAGCTGTTTATTGTTCAAGCCCGTCCCGAAACGGTTCAGTCCAGAAAAGATCCCGATGTGATGGAAACCTATCACCTGACCAAGCGGGGACAGGTTCTCATTCAAGGCCGGAGCGTGGGAGAGAAAATCGGTCAGGGCCCTGTTCGGGTGATCACCCATGTCCAGAACCTTCAGGACTTTCGAGAAGGGGACGTGTTGGTCACCGACAAAACCGATCCGGATTGGGAACCGATCATGAAAAAGGCATCCGCCATCGTGACCAATCGCGGGGGACGGACCTGCCATGCGGCGATCGTCAGCCGGGAACTCGGGGTTCCGGCTATCGTGGGAGCAGAGCGGGCGACCGAAGCCCTCAAGGACGAGCAATTGGTCACGGTCTCCTGTGCCGAAGGTGATACCGGTTTCGTCTTTGAAGGTCGGCTTCCGTTTAACGTTGAACGGGTTTCCCTAAAAAATTTGGCGCACCCTCGCACCAAAGTCATGATGAATATCGGAAATCCTGAGGAAGCCTTTTCGCTTTCCGGTATTCCCAATGACGGCGTGGGGTTGGCTCGCCTAGAATTTATTATCAGCACCTTCATTAAAATCCATCCCCTGGCATTGCTTGAGTATGGGCACCTGAAGGATGCCGGCGTGAAAGCCGAGATTGATCGTCTCACGACCGCCTATCCTGACAAAGCGCAATATTTCGTCGACAAACTCGCCGAAGGGGTCGGCATGATCGGGGCAGCGTTTTACCCCAAAGATGTCATTGTCCGCATGAGCGACTTCAAGTCGAACGAATATGCAAATTTAATCGGCGGCAGGGAATACGAACCGACGGAAGAGAACCCCATGCTCGGATTTCGTGGGGCATCCCGCTACTACGATCCCCGCTATCGGGACGGCTTTGCCCTGGAATGTCAGGCCATGAAAAAAGTCAGGGAGGAGATGGGACTCACGAACGTGAAACTCATGATTCCCTTTTGCCGGACGGTTGAGGAAGGCAAAAAGGTTCTCGAAGAGATGGCCAAGCACGGACTGAACCGTGGCGACAAGGACTTGGAAATCTACGTCATGTGCGAAATTCCCAGTAATGTCATTCTGGCGGAAGAATTTGCCGGGATCTTCGATGGGTTTTCCATCGGATCAAATGATCTGACACAGTTGGTGCTCGGCGTGGACCGGGATTCAGAAATTGTGGCCCATGTGTTTGATGAGCGTAATCCCGCAGTCAAAACATTCATCGCCCAGGTTATCAAGGCCGCGAAGGCCAAAGGACGGAAGATCGGCATCTGCGGCCAGGCCCCCAGTGACTATCCCGAGTTTGCGCAGTTTCTCGTGGAACAGGGCATCGACAGCATCTCCTTGAATCCCGATGCCGTCCTGAAAACCACCCTCAAAATTCTGGAAATGGAACAGGCTTTAGATAAGAATTCTGTAAGAACATGAGGTCTTGGCTCTTACCATGATTCGTGAATGCCAGACGGCAACTCGCTTCATCGATTTCACTCGCTCATCGGTGGGCTCGGCCTTCTTCCCCATGGTAGATGATGAGCTTCGGTTTTCGGATTTCCGGTATCATCATTCGAATGATCATCAGGCGCCTCCTTCGAAAAAGTTGACCAAGAAAGGGGTTATCACTCTCTCACTTACCCACTAAAAGAGAAAGGAGCCATAAACGCCATGTCACATCCCGAATATATGACAATGACCGAGGCGTTAAAGGGATTAAGGAGCCGGGGCTTTATCACCAACTTTGCCTTTCTTCATCATGCCTTTTGTGCCGTCGAAAGCGGGAAAACGTTCAAACCCGGAGAACTCTCCATCCGTGAGCATCATCGGTTTGAGGGCATTAGTGATCCCGATGATGAGTCGGTGGTGTATGCCGTCGAAACGCATGATGGTTTACGGGGAACCATCGTCGATGCCTATGGCGTCTACGCCAATTCGGAACTTGAGGCGTTTTTGGAAAAGGTCGACATGCGTGAAGACCGGTGAAGGCCGTGGCGGTCCGAATATCCGCCATTTCGCTTGCCCCTTCAACATTCAAAAGTGCCATGAAAGTATTTGAAATGCCCCCTGGAGCTGTTCGCCCGGTAACCATGATCGACTTATCCGTTTCCGCATTCAACCGGACATCAGGCCTTGAGGGAACAGTATCCACCTCCATCGTGTGCCCATCTTCTTAAAACATGAAAATACCCTGAATGCTTTTCTTCTTAGGACGGATCCACGGCACAACCCTTTTGACACGCATCACGGAGCTGATACTCCACGATATCCCATATTTGTTCATCTGAAAGCAGGAACATAAAAGGCATATGAGATGTCCCTGGAACCCCGAATTTAATAATCGAAAAAAGTTCTTGCCTGGTGAGGGGACGTCGCAAGGCGGTCTGACCATGACAATGGATACACCTGGCAAGCCCCTCATATAAGCCCTTACCCGGTTGAATGCGTTCTAAGGAAGGAGGCAAGGGGTTCGGTCTGTCGATTTCCTGAGCCGTTGTGGTATGCCCAGGTCCAACGATAGAAAAACCCACCATCAACACAAAAGCTAGCGTTCCCCCAAAACCGTTTTGACCCATCCCGCACCTTTTGGTCAATCCCATCAGATTATTCCCTATCTGAATCATACTACGTCAAGATCGTCACACCGCCCTCAAAGGTTGAAGTCTGTCATCCTGGTCAACCACCCTCCCCACGAAGGATCCGCGCATTCATCTGATCGATCCGCCAAATTTCCAGCGCCATACCGGACGTTTCCCATGTGAGCCGTCTAAACCGACCTACCCGTTCTTATGCCACCGGTCCGGAGATTCTATGGTCGAATTTCCCGGTTCAACAGGAGGGGATCCAGTTGACATTAAAATTCCAGAGGAGTTCATTGGTTACTTTATAGTACCTACTTTACTTTAGTAACTAGTTACTTATCTTAACCTACAAAGAAGGCCGAGGCAAAAATGGTTATAATTTAACTAAAGGTGACAAAATGGGAGAATGCGAACGCTGCAGAGGATTCATGGTGAGAGATAGTATTTTTAACGTGGACGGACAATTTTTAGAAATTGAAATGGGGAGATGCCTCAATTGCGGCCATGTCGTTGATCTCACTCTTCTAAAAACCCGTCAAGCGGAAAAGAGTACCGTGACAGCTAATCAAGAAGAGGTGCTTGCCTAAATACCTCATTTTTATCATTTCGAGTTGGTCTCATGAAAACGGGAAAGGGAATTACCAATGGCAGGAATTTTGGGAGAACTGAGCTTTCAGTACTTACTCATCGGCATGATCATGGCCGGTTTCTTTTGCGGACAGTGCTTGACCGCTAAGATGATCCCGTTATTCAGGCGTAGACTGACGCAACATCCCAATGGATTCCGGTGAAAAGTGTGCCAAAATCAGCGTTCTTTATGAATTCGACCAAGAAGGAAAATTCATTTAACTGGGTAAATCACTTCCTGCAGGAGTCTGTACAGCTAAGAGGGAGGTAATGATGAACATGATTCGACCGACTATCCAACATAGAATCCACCTGCTTGGCGGAATACTTGCTCACGTTGGCCAGGGGGCGATTGTGAGCATGATCTTCGCCTTCTCGCTGGGAACTCCCTATCTGCTTTATGCTGAAACCGCTCCTCAGGCCATGACTAAGGAACAAGCCATAAAGCTGGGAGAAGACTTCGGCATCATCGTCGGAGAAGTGGACGAAGAAATACGAGATTTTCTAGGTTTAGAGCGCGCAAAAGGCGTGGTAGTCTTTGAGGTAATCGGGGGAAAACCTGCGGCCCTTGCTGGCATAAAACCCCGGGCCCTCATCAAGGAAATCAATTCTGTCGAGGTGACCACTCTGGAGGATTTCGGCCTGGCTCTTCAGGATGCGTTGCCCACAGAAAATTTTTCCGTGGCAACATACGAACCGTCTGACCCTGATAACCAGGGTATCAGCGGCGGAATTAACTTTCACTTTGTCCGAGTTGAAAAAAGCTAAACCGGCTGCCGTTCCTTCCCGAAATCGCGAGCGGAATTCACACTCCAAAACCCGTAAGTTGACGGGATTTTCAAAACAAGAGAAACACGTTTTTATCCAGATTTCTTCATTTCTCTACCGTTCGACTTAATCGGGTGCAGTCGTTTTTCGCCCGGGAGAATCCTCAGCTCAGGAAAATTTCCAGCAAGAGCTGTTCGGGTCTGGCCCGACATCCATCCCCTCCTCACCTTTCCACGACAGTCAAAGTCCCACGACGATATAACGCATTCTTTGCAGCAAGTGATTGGGTGAGGAGGATTACTCGGCAGATGACTTTCAAACTGATTTAAAGGAGATTTGTCTCACATTCCCGAGGGTAATTCCCATGTCCGGTTGAATGCCAAGACCAAACCAATCTTTGGCGAAAACCATGTTCACCTAATTTTTCCGTTCAGTTTTTGCCTTTTGGGAGGAAGGAATCCCGGAATATTGAACTACCGTCTTTCTTCTTTTTTTTTCTTTCACCTGACTGTTGATGTTTGCGGTCTTTTTGGTCTCAAGATCCTGCCATCGGCCGGCCAATGTATTAATTTGATCAAGAATCGTGGTGAGTTCACGGCCTTCTGTCGTGAGCCCGTAGTTCACCTGGGGTGGAATGGTCGAGGCTTGGTGACGAAAGATAATTTCAGCCTTCTCCAACGATCGCAATCGCTCCGTCAACATTTTGGATGAAATACCCGGCATTTGGCGCTTGAGCTGGCCAAAACGGGTTTCTCCATTGTTATGCAAGCGGCAGAGGATGTAAATCGTCCACGGTCCGGCAAGAACACGAAGAAGAGAATCCAACGGACATCCGAAGGAACTGGGAGGCAATTTCATGATTACTTTATGGTAACTACTTTACTTTTGTAACTAGTTACTTATCATAACTAGTAGGAGGTCGAGGTGCAAGTGGACACTTCCGAAAGGAGGAAATAATTTAATGACAGCTGAACAGATGGGTGCAAAGATGATGCAATGCCAACCGTGCAAAGGGTTATTAGTACGAGATAGCACTTATAATCTCGACGGGCAGTATCACCATCTAGAAGTATTGAGGTGCCTCAACTGGGGAGAAACGGTAGTTACAACCATTCTCAAAGCCCGTGGAATGAAAAATGACCAGAATGGGAAAAAGGAACTCCAGCTTTCCTCAAGACGCGTCAATTGAAGGAAATGTTCGACGGGATCCGATTGTGGAGCACACCCTGAATCCAAACTGGAAAAGAAACCGGAATAAAGGGGATTCCGGATATGGGCGTGAAGAATGAGTCGGATGACCAATGCAAAGGATTTGCTTCATGCGCCAAGAACGATTCGGTTGCAAGTGACTATTGTGCGCAAGAGAAAGCGAGGCCACCATGGCATCAAGTGAATTGTTACATCAACCCTTGCAACGCTCGGGAAAGAAAAGACGGGTCTTGAAAAATTACTCCCTCCAGCAGGATGGCCTGATGTATTCATCCGGTGCTTCCTTGGAATTATCAGCCTCACTTCAGTCTTTTCGCTCCTCTTTTGAGGAAAGGGGTCGAAAGACCGGCAATAAGGTGCCAGACTCCTATCCTGACGAATTCATGGAACCCACCCATCAACATCATGAGGACCCCGTCACCGCCAACATGACGATCCCTCTCTTTTTGAAAGACATTGGTCGAGTTCCGCTGTTGACACGAGATGCCGAGTTCCAGCTTGCTCAACAGATCAAAGAGGGTACCAATAACCTGGTCGTAACTCTTTTCAGTTTACCCGTCATCCTTGTTCGTCTCCTTGCGCTTCGAGATCAATTGCACACAGGAGACCTCCGTGTCAGTGATCTGGTCATCATGTCTTCCGCAGCTGGGTCAGAAGACGATACTCCTGCATCCGAAAACCGACACGAGGCAGGACAAAATTTCCACAAGACTCTCAAGCATCTTGATGCGATCGCTCGTTTAGCCAAACCATTTCTGTCCCCTTTTGCACAACGTCTGGCCATGCATGGTTCCGCACCAGATAATTTCCGTACTTCTGCCTCCTCCCAAAAACCTATCAAACAATTGATAAAAAGAATTGATGCCTTGAACTTGCGTCCCGACGTACAGGAAACCCTGATTCAGGGAATTCACCAGATTAAAGAAGAAATTCTCACCCACCAACAGATCTTGGAAACCAGCCGCAGCAACCACCATGGGAATGCCTCCAGAAAAGCTCTGGCACGTATTCGGGAGATCGAGGAGTCTCTTATTTTGATGCCGTATCAGGAGTTTTTGCAATCCTGTGAAATCCTCGATCAGACCGTCGCCCAGGTTCATCAGGCAAAAGCGAAAATGGTTGAAGCCAATCTGCGATTAGTCGTGAGTGTGGCCAAGCACTATACGAACCGCGGGTTACATTTTCTGGATTTAATCCAAGAGGGCAACATTGGGTTGATGAGAGCGGTCGATAAATTTGATTATGCACGTGGCTATAAGTTTAGCACCTATGCCACATGGTGGATTCGACAGGGCATCACCAGGGCCATTGCCGAAAAAGGGACTACTATTCGAAGGCCAGTACATATCTATGAGATTACCCAAAAAATCAAGAAGACCTCACAGCATCTTACTCAACGATTAAGACGGACGCCGACTCTTCAAGAACTGGCGGAAACCACCGGGCTACCTGTTGCAAAAGTGCAAGGAATCTTGGAGGGCTCCTATGATCCCGTTTCCCTGGACTCCCCGTTGGATGAACAGGGTGAGGGCACATTCGGAGATATTCTTGAGGATCACAACGCGCCTTCACCGTTAAAGATTTCGGAGGAATTCAGCTCGAAGGCCGCCATCTCCCGCATCCTTAAAGCGTTGAACCCACGTGAAGAACGCATTCTTCGCATGCGGTTTGGCATCGGGTACGACGAAGAATCCACATTGGAAGAAATCGGACAAACCTTAGGGGTCACTCGAGAACGGATCCGGCAGATCGAAACCATCGCCTTAAAAAAATTGCGGGAACCGGTTGTTCGGCAACAATTGGAGAGCTTACGAAACAATTGAGCGTATCGATTTCGTTTCAAAGCCGAATCAATTCCCTTTATCGGCGGTAGAAAAAAACATACAGACGAGAAACCTGATCCCCGCTTGCGTTTCAAGGTTTCTTGTCCAAATCCCGCATCGGGAATATATCCTCGCACACCCTGTCTATGACCTCCGCACTTTTTAAGCAAGATTGTTTGTGATGATTGAAGGGGGACGGCCTATACCCTGCTTTCCTATATCCTACTTAATTGTGGAAATTCATGTGTTCCGAGACTTGCGGCGTCTCATTTAGCCACCACGATCAAGCAGAAGCAATGTTACGGGAAGCCCAACACTCGGACACCAATTCAATCGTCAATTTTGGTCAGACGAATTAGGCACGTACATCGTCGCGCTTGACGGAAAAAAACAGCCCTGTGCAATTCGATCCACCAACGCCGGGCATACGCTCTTCACTGAAATTGCCACACATGATCGAGCCGAACGCATCGCGAAGGGATTATTAGAGGAGGATTTTTTCTGGTTGGGGAATTCGGACAATTCCGACCAATGAAATTCGATACTACCCGATGGCCTACCATAATGGATCCATCTGGCTCCATGACAACGCTCTCATTGCCCTGGGGATGAGTCGTTATGGATTAACACAAAGCGTGGAACGACTCATAGGTGGACTCTTTGATTTGAGCATTCATGTTGACCTCCATCGCCTCCCTGAGCTGATTTGCGGTTTTCCCCGAAACCCTGGAGAAGGTCCGATTCTCTATCCGGTCGCCTGTGCCCCTCAGGCATGGGCATCAGGCGCGGTGTTTTTACTGTTACAGTCCTGTCTCGGCATTTCCTTTCACGGTACCAAACGAGAAATCCGATTCACTCACCCCTTTCTTCCCAAGTCTTTAGCGGCCCTCCAAATTAAAAATTTCCGAAAAGGAAATGATTCCGCAGAGCCATATCTTACACGAACAGAATCAGATGTCATGATCCAATGTGACTCCAAAAAGATGTTCTACGTTGCATTGAGGCATCCAGCCGACGCGTTTTCTGTTTAGCACTCCGTTCAGCAATTAGGTATACGCATGAGGGGGAAGCATCACCACATTTTTGGACAACAGGGAATTTCGCACGCCACCTGTAGTTTAGGGACTGAGGCAAAATGTAAATTAAACTTTCCAACCTTTCCCAAAATTTAAGAGTCTGATTGTAAGCTCAACACTCACTTATTCTTTTCCACATTTGATTTTTAATGATTCGATATTGTCGGACATATCTAATTCAGCTAAATCACTGGTTCGTTGATTCGCCACAAACGCCACTTCGGTTCCGGAAAAATCCGGATCCTTATAGGCATAAACCATGGCATTGGGCCCTACAATCAGACTTTCAATTTCATTATTCCAATTCTGGCCGGCCACATCCTCTAAGGTGGCTGACTGGAAAGGGCCCATGACCCGGACATGGGGATCGTCAACATCAAAATCCGTATCCTCAAATAATTCTGCCCAACAATTCTTATCGACGACCTGCATTTCCATATCACTCGCACTGGCGGTCATGTTTTCTTGTCCATAGGCCACTCCCCCGATGAAGGTCAAAGCCAATGCCCCGTTAAGCATGTAAGTGAATTTCATTTGACACCTCCGCGTTAAGTTATAAAGTCAATTGAAAAATGAACTGGCTCCTGCTGACCGACTTTCCCTTGGTGCATACAAGTCCTGCTGAACCTTCTTCTCCCTCCATCCTCCCGAATGCTCGACCTCCCATTTCTCATCTCACTCCCCTAAATGATGCCAGAGTTAATAATACCCTTCGCTAGGACTCTTCCACATTGGATTTTAACCATTCGATAAGGTCAGAGATGTCTAATGATCCGAAATCACGATATTCCCGCGACTCAAGTACCCCCATAGCCATGCCATCGCTTGAGTCCCGTCAAACAAGGTAGGATAGAATAAGAGGATTCTGAATAATGCTGGCACAAATACGATTACACCATATGCTTTTCGCGCTGGCGTTTTATCTGTCTGTCTTCATGGTTTTCGATGTAAGCCAGGCCGTCACACAGAAGCCGATCGTATATGTGGCGCCCATTGAGGGGGTCATCGATCTGGGGCTCGCGCCATTTGTGCAACGGGTATTAGACGAAGCCACGGCCGCCGGAGCCAAAGCTGTCATATTAGAGATTAATACCTTTGGCGGCCGGGTCGATGCCGCCGTGCTGATTCGTGATGCGCTCCTGAACTCCAAAGTTCTCACGGTCGCGTTTATCAATAAACGAGCCATCTCCGCGGGAGCGCTCATCAGCCTGGCCTCCGAAAAAATTGCGATGGCAGACGGCGGCACCATCGGTGCCGCAACACCGGTGCAGATCGGTCTTCCGGGTTCACCGGCCCAACCGGTTGAAGAAAAAACCGTCTCGTATATGCGCAAAGAATTCCGGGCAACCGCTGAGCAACGGAATCGCCCCCCGCTCATCGCCGAAGCGATGGTTGACGCGGATGTGGAAGTTCCAGACCTGATTGAAAAAAGTAAATTGTTGACTCTCACCACCAAAGAAGCGTTACAGGTCAACATCGCCGACTTCCAAGCCAATTCGCTGGAGGCTGTGCTACAATCGGTGAATCTCGCTGATGCTGAGATTCGTTACGCGTCAGAAACTTGGGCTGAGTCTCTGGTGCGGTTCCTCACACATCCCGTGGTCAGCTCCCTATTGATGACCGTTGGGATTTTGGGAATTATGCTGGAAATGCGGATGCCCGGCTTCGGGGTACCCGGCGTCCTCGGGCTCATCAGCCTTGCCCTCTTTTTTTGGGGGCATGGGCTTGCTCAATTAGCCGGATTGGAAGAATTCCTGCTGGTCGGACTTGGGCTGGTTTTGGTTGGGCTGGAAATGTTTGTCATCCCCGGCTTTGGAATGGCAGGAATTTTAGGAATTATGGCACTCATGGGAGGACTTGGACTGAGCCTTATCGGGACCGGAGCCTCATGGGATTCCATGCTGTCCGCAGTTGGTCAAGTGGCCCTCTCAATCCTGGTGGCCATCGTCGCCACCCTCATCTTAGTCCGCTATTTTCCACGTCTTCCATTTGGAAAACGCCTCATCCTGGAAACGAACCTTCAGGCTCAGGATGGTTACGAATCGAGTCCGGCAGAAGATCATCGTTGGCTGGGAAAACAGGGATTAGCCGTTTCAGATCTTCACCCATCCGGCATTGCCCGCTTTGATGGAGAACGGGTGGATGTGGTATCCGACGGATCGTTTATTGATGCCGGTCAACCTCTGAAAGTTGTACGAATCGATGGGAATCGGGTGGTGGTTCGACTCGCGCCACCCACATCAGAAAAGGACACGGTCTAATCGAACGAGAAGCCTTGGCATTCATTCAGTTTTCTTGAATTCAGTACTACTAATGCCCTGCGCCGTTGTGAGTTCTCCTTTCGTATCGCGCCGTGACCGTTTCAAGTTTATTCACGCCTTTATTTTCAGTTTATATTTCCATTCCCAAGAAAAGCCGTCACGGTTCCTATTCTCCAGTTCTCTACTGAAATACTTCCCGATGTATGATCTCTGCAGCGACGGCATGGCCCTTTTTATTCCAATGATCATCGTCTCTGAGATATAAGAGTTCCTTGTCTCCATAGGTCGTGAGAAATGGGAGCAGATTGAGAGTTCTGAATCCCTTCTGCTCAGACAGCGTGGCGATGTAATCGATAAAATGGGGCTTTTCGGATATTGGTGGGAAATTTTCATAAAATCGACCATGAAGTCTTACAGCCGTTGGAGCAATGACCACAATGACCTTGAAAGAAAATTCTTTTCCCATCTGTGCCATTTCTTCAAAAACTTGATCCAAACCTGGCCTGTTGGGGTGATTTAAAACATACGAGGATGGTTTCCCTACCCTTTCGATGTATTCCGGAATAAACAAACGCGGTCCAAGGGTAGTAGAATAGTAAAGAGGATACCACGATTGTATACCGTCAATGACATTCGGGTTAGACCCATCTTTTTGCCAACTTGGAAGCCGAAAAACAATATCCTTATTTCGTATTTTCGTGATCATCGCTTGCTCTTTGATGAGAAAGGGAATTTGGTACAAACTTTGAAGGACGGTTCCCTCCATTAATTGCTTCATGTTATTGGAACTGTTGGGCTTAGTCCAACCTTTATCTCTGGTGCTATCTTCAAGATCGTTTCCTTCGTAGATCATCCAGAGCAGCGTGCGTATTTTCATGGATTTTCCCGACGTTCGTATCATGTATTTTAGTAGTTCGAGTTCCTGTTTTGGCGAGGAATCGAGTATTCCCAGATTGTAAATCGGCCGATGTATGGCCTGTTCGAGAATTCCCACCCAGGAGCGTGCGGAATCAATGGCCCATCCGAAGGTAAAAGAATCTCCAAGTGTAAAAATGTCAGCTTGGTCCAATGCTACAGTGTTGCGAAATCCGTGCTGGTCGATGATACAAGAAAATTGTTGGAGCTCGAACACAGATTTGGCAAGAGTCGGTGATTGCATCAACTCGGGACTATACAAAAGCCCATAATGTTCACCACTGACCGAAAGATTGGCTTTGTGCAACCGGAAATTGCGTTCAGTGGGATAATAGAGGGGAGGATACAACTCCCCCCAAGTAATCGCAGCATCAAATTTTCTCGAGTCCTCCAGACGAGGTTTTCCGACGGTCTGGGACTTGAGATGAATCGCATATATGATATCCAAGAGGAAGAGGCTACCCAATGAAACACATACTACTACCGTGAGGTTTACAAGGTGCTTTGACGAGACCAGACCGCGAACCACGCCTGTTCGAATAACAAAGAAGAACGCGCCTATAGCGAAGGGAAGGGAAAGGGCTATCAGGCCCAGCCCTATGTCTTTCCCGCCGATAGACCCGCCTAAGAACAGGACCAGTGCAACATATAGCCACAACAACCCAAGACTGGCAGTCGCGAACACCATCGCGTGAGTTTCCTTTTTGTTCATAGTTTCCCTGTCAGCGATAAGACCTTTTCAAAATGGTCAGAAAGAATGGGGATCCGAAACCAAGGGCGGGGATATCCCCATAGTAATTCCACCTGATGTTTGCTGTTTTTCATATAATTGGAACGGCATACGGATCTAGGAGAGTTTTGAGGAAGAAGGGCTAAAAATTGGGTCAAAAACCTCGACCATTGTTGTTATACTTTATACTGGTTCTCTGTCAAGACTGTATTGAAGTCTCATCCATGAAGTCCTGGCAAATCTACCAATCGAAAATCATTTCTCTTCACATTTACCATATTTTCATCTTTGACGATTTTTCACAATCAGAAAAGGACCCCGCATAATGGAAATTGAAACCCAGGCATTCGGTTCTCTTGGACTCCTTGTCATGGTCCTGGTGCTCTTGTTTGGCCTGCTCTATGTCATTCCGATTCCTCTTTGGATCGCCGCTTGGGCCTCGAATGCCTATGTCGGACTTTTTACACTCGTGGGCATGCGATTGCGCCGGGTTCCTCCGGTCACCGTGATCAACGCCAGAATCAGCGCGGTGAAGGCCGGCCTCGAAATTCCCGTGAACGATTTGGAAGCCCACTTTCTGGCAGGGGGGAATGTCGTCAAAGTGGTCAATGCCATGATCTCGGCTGACAAAGCCAATATCCCCATGACGTTCAAACGCGCCGCCGCCATTGACCTGGCCGGACGGGATGTCTTGGAGGCTGTTAAAATGTCGGTCATTCCGAAAGTCATCGAGACCCCCCGTATCACCGCAGTCGCCAAAGATGGCATCCAGCTTATTGCTGTTTCACGGGTCACCGTTCGCGCTAATATTGACCGGCTGGTCGGTGGAGCGGGTGAAGAGACCGTCATTGCCCGGGTGGGAGAAGGTATGGTCAGCACGATCGGATCTTCCGCCTCTCACAAGGATGTTCTAGAGAACCCGGATTACATTTCAAAAAATATTTTAGGGAAAGGACTCGATGCCGGCACAGCATTCGAAATCTTGTCCATTGATATTGCGGATGTCGACGTCGGTGAAAATATTGGCGCGAAACTGCAAATCGACCAGGCCAATGCGGACAAACAAATTGCCCAGGCCAAAGCGGAAGAACGGCGAGCGATGGCGGTCGCCTTGGAACAGGAAATGCGGGCCCGTGTCGTTGAAGCCGAGGCAGAGGTCCCCAGGGCCATGGCTGAAGCCTTTCGTCAGGGAAATTTAGGAATCATGGATTATTATCGGATGAAAAATGTGCAAGCCGATACGGCCATGCGGGACGCCATTGCCGGCACGGAGGAAGAATCCCCGGGCCCAACGAAAAAGTGAGGGGATAATGAGCATGGAATCATTGGTGTTTTTCGCTGTCCTGCTTTTTTTGTCTGGGCTCGCCCTGGCCATTCGATGGCTAAATGAGCGAATACGGCGAGACATCGCCTTCAAGAATCTTAAGGATCTTTTTCTTCCATCCAATGATGCCCATGACCAGGGTGACCGTAAGGCGGCTGACACCACGAAAACGTCCCCGACAAAACTCAAACAACCCGTACAGCAATTCAAACCAACAACCTCTCCTAAACGCCGGACCGCCAGCCGGCTTCGTTTACGCAATAAGGCAGATCTTCGACAGGGGATTATCATCATGACGGTTCTTGGACCTTGTAGGGCCCTGGAACACCCCGAGAATTAGAATAAGGGAGTGTTGAGAAATCATGGCCTGAGTCTAGCCGAAGGAGCCGCAATCGGCGTGCTTTGCCTTCACCGGAAAGGCTTCACGCAGGCAGATCGCCCATTGGTCAGCACGACAACAACCTGTCGATGGAACTAGAGTATAGTAATGTTCGACTATGCCTCTTGAATAGTTGCTCGCCCTTTTGAGCAGAGGATGCGGGTGAGGGAAGACATCAAGCGAAAGTTCCCATACGATATCCTCGGCCACAAGGAACAGCGTTCCGATTGAATGCCACCAGCCTTTCAACATCATTTGTCCAATCAATGCGGAAAGCACAAGAGTCTAGTTGAATTGGTCTCATTGAGGTAGAACAAGCGATGGCCAATGAAGGTGTGACCACATTAAGCTACCCCGTCCGTGGCCCGGTCCTTCTGAAATACCTAGGCCAGCTCGGCCTAATGCTGGCGATGCTGACCTTTGTGCCATTCGCCGCTTCACTGTTTTTCGGTGATCATAGTAACGCCGGCCGATACTTGGGAGTGATCCTGATATTGCTTATCCTCGGGATCCCTCTCTCCCGCATACCCGTTCCACCTTCTCTCCAAACGAATGAAGCCCTGACGATCACGGCAATGGCATTTTTGCTCTCTCCACTGGTGATGACCTACCCTCTTATGGGGGCAGGACTTTCCTTTGAAGATGCATTATTCGAAGCTATTTCCGGGATGACCACAACCGGTCTATCCGTTCTGCCTTCGGTGGAAGATCGCACCCCAGCATTGATATTTTCCCGGGCATGGATGCAATGGTACGGCGGATTAGGCATCGCCATTCTTTCGGTGGCATTGCTAATGGGACAAGGCATCGCCTCCAAACGATTAGTGGAACCGGTCCCTGCAGATAATCTTGTGACCACCACCCGGACCCACGCCAGGCGGGTCCTAGGAACCTATGCCCTCCTGACCGTTTTGGGGACCATTGTTCTCTTGGGCCTACAGGTGGAACCCTTCCATGCGATAACCTTGACGCTGGCGGCCATCTCCACGGGGGGCTTTTCCTCATTCAATGACAGTTTGGGCAGCCTGGACTCAATGCCGGCGGCCTCCATGGTGATGTTCGTGTCTTTCTGCGGGGCCATCTCTCTACCGCTCTATGCCCGGGCCTATCGCGACGGATTTCAGAGGCTGACCTCTGATATGGAATTGCCAACCCTTCTGCTTCTTTCCGTCCTGGCCAGCGGGCTCCTCGGCCTGTCTTTGGGATTGCATACCAATCTGACGTGGGAAGAGGCCATGACCCATGGCGCGGCCCTTGCTGTTTCAGCACAATCCACCACGGGATTTACCACCTTGCCCCTCTCCGACGTGGACCCGACCTCCAAATCTCTGCTCATGGCTTCGATGGTGATCGGGGGCAGCGTCGGCTCAACCAGCGGCGGAGTGAAAATACTCCGGTTTCTGATGGTGCTCGCCTTGTTCCGAATGATTCTCCAGCGGGCCTGTACTTCGCCTCACGCCGTGGTTGAACCGTGGCTGGGTACCCGGCGATTGGAATACGAAGACCTCAGCCGGGCCCTCCTGCTCACCGTGCTGTTTGCAGGATTAGTCTTCATTTCCTGGACCCTCTTTCTGGCAGGAGGATTCGATCCCCTGGACGCGCTGTTTGAAGTCGTTTCAGCCGCTGGAACGGTTGTCCTCTCCACCGGCATCACCAGTACAGACCTCCCCGGATGGCTGAAAGGCGTCCTCTGTTTTGATATGCTGGCGGGACGACTGGAAATAATCGCCCTGCTGATAGTCTTATACTCGGCCACCTGGCGTGAAAGGAGAACGCGAGCGCAATGAGAGCCGTATTTATTGGAGCCAGCTCGTTGACGGTGATGACGGCGGAAATTCTCTTAAAACGAGGGCACGAAGTCGTCATCGTCGAACGCAATAAGGAACGGATCAATGAACTCAGCAAGGATCTCGATTGCGGCTTTGTCCATGGGGACGGGACCACGCCGGCCATTCAACGAGAGACAGACCCCGGACATTCAGATTTTCTGTTGTGTTTAGCCGGCAATGATCAAGTCAACATTATCGCTAGCCTGGTCGGCCGGTCCCTGGGGTTCCCGCGCGTGGTCACCAAGATTGTCAATCCGGAATTTGAACACATCTGTGTGGAACTGGGGCTTGAGGAAACGATCATTCCGGCCGGCACGATGGGTCGGTATTTAGCAGACAAATTCGCCGGCCGTGATTTGCTCGAACTGTCAGGGATGATTAAAGATGAGGCCCGCGTCTTTTCCTTTGTCGCCCGTCCGGAAGACGAAGGCCCGTTAGAAAAGGTTGCGATCCAAGGGCAACTTCACCCCATTTGCCTCTATCGAAACAATACCTTCATCCTGCCCGATAAGGACACGGAGGTGAAGACAGAGGATGAAGTGGTGGTGATTACTCACCAGAATTTATTAGCTCAACTCAAAGATCGTTGGTCGGTGAAGAAAGAATCGCACCAATCTTCCCTTTCCGGTGGCCAGGACAATCCGGATGAAGCACCCGCGTAATTCCTGGAACCATCGCGACGAGCAGGCAAAAATCTGAACGTCATGTGCCAGACAGTGTCAGATCCATCCTGAACAGGTTGCAGATTGAACACGGAAGACCTTCCGGCAAACCGGAATCTCTCTTCCTCTTCATTCTCGACAGGTGCTATTGGGCATCCATTCCCTGCCGTCATGCCCGACATTCGTCATCAGGCATCCATCTGCCCTTCCTTCGGATGGATCCCCGCTAACCACCGGCGGGGATGACAACGGATAGACGTTCGGCTTCCCCCCTATGCTCAATGGAACCTCCCACTGTCTACCAACGGTCGTCTACGTGTTGACATCCTGGAACCGGCCGGGTGGTGAACACCATATTGACGAGGCGGTCCATCAGGCATAAGGATGAACTGTTTTCTGCTCAGCAGATGACGGCCGTCGGGAAAGACCATCAACCATGAAGCATATGGGCAGAATCCATATCGGGACTTCGGGCTGGCATTATCCTCATTGGGTCGGACCATTGTATCCATTAGGCATGACCAGTGAAGAGTTTCTCCCTTACTATTCCCGCCACTTGAGCACCGTGGAAATCAACAACACATTTTATCATCTGCCGACCCCTCACCCACTGAAATAGTGGGAGAAGGACACACCGAAGAATTTTCTGTTCGCCTGTAAGGCCAGCCGGTTCATTACGCACATGAAAAAGCTCAAAGATCCAGCGCACAGCATTGAACGTTTCTTTGAAACTGTCAGCGTGCTGAAACACAAACTTGGACCCATCCTGTTTCAGTTGCCACCGCGTTGGAGAATAAACATTCCCCGGTTGGAAGAATTTTTGAAAGCCCTCCCCAAACCATTCCGCTATGCATTCGAATTCCGCGACACAAGGTGGTTCGCGCAACCCGTCTATGACGTGCTCACCAAATATCATGCGGCCTTTTGCCTCTATCACCTGGCGGGTCGATGGTCACCCGAAATCATCAACACGGATTTTGTCTATATCCGGCCTCATGGCCCTGGCGAGGCCTATCAGGGAAGGTATCATGGCCACATTCTTCGTGCCTGGGCCAACAAATATCGAACGTGGGCACAAGCAGGCAAGGACGTCTACTGCTATTTCGACAATGACGAAAACGGGTATGCCCCGATCAATGCGCTCGCCCTCCAACGGAAGGTCCAGGCATTATTGGAGAAACCATGTTAAGGAAACAGAATCGGTCATTCAGAAAAACCCATGCGAAAGCCTGGCAAGAAACCAACCACACTGAAACAAGGAGAAGATCATGACCGAAGAACCTTTTGTGAATTTCGAAGGAACCTGGAAAAACCAACATCAATCCATATTGGAATTGTCGGTAGTAGATGGACTAGCCAGAGGACGCTTTCAATCAGGAGTCGGAGAAAATGGCCAACTACTCTGGGCAGAGATCAATGGACGCATTCTAGGCGATGTCATCACCTTTCACGCGGCGTATCCACTCTACCGGACCATCGTCACCTGGATTGGACAACACCGTGTGGAAAACGGGATTGGAGGAATTCATACCCACTGGCTCCACGCAACAGACGTGAAGGAGAAAGAAGAGCACGAATGGATGTGGTACTCCAATCGCATAGGCTCCGATCTCTTCACGAGAGTCTGAAACCTTGGCGAAGTGCCTCATTCAAAATTGAACCCCTTAACCATGGTCTAAAACAAAGACCGTACCAATCGGCCCTCGTCATGCCGCACATCTTTATCTGCCCTCGTCATGCCCGACAGTGGTCATCGGGCATCCATCTTCCTCTGCAGCACTCCCCTCCCCCGCATTGGATCAGGATAGAAATCCCCACGTGGCCTTGAGTTGAGCAGGGGGCTGATGGTAGGGCCGGATTTTTCGAAACCCTTCACAATCATCTTTTTCCTGTTCAGGCCAAATATCAATATGTTCCTTAGTTGGTGGGGTCATCGCTCGCACATAATCCCACACATCCCCATCCCTGAAGACCACAATCTTCCACTCACCGCTCGTCTGATATTCGACCTTGCCCTCTAAAATATCTCCGGCGACTAATTCCACGCTGGCCTCCCCACGTTCAATTCGCTGAAGTTCCTGAAGAGCCGTTTCACAAAATTCATCTTTAGTCATGTTGTCACCTTTGTGACAGGAAGAACGTTGAGTTATTCACCAACCCTGTTATTGCCGGGAGGCTGGGGGAACACATAGCATGAAATCGCTTGACCGTCTCAGGTACCATTGTGCCAGAAACAACTCATCGTTCAAACGGCTACAGTGACAGTATGTCTTGCCCCCCCCAGGCCCTTCATCCATGCCAGTGCATAACACCGAGATTGCCGAAATGCTCAGCCGGCTGGCAGAGCTTCTGGAAATCCAAGGCGCCAATCCGTTCCGCATTCGAGCCTATCGTAAGGCCGCTCAGACGATCGAAGGTCTACCACACAGTGTGACATCAATGTTGGCAGACGGCTCGGATCTTTCTGCGCTTCCGGGAATCGGAGAAGATTTAGCAGCCAAGATACAAGAGATTGTGAAAACGGGTCATCTTTCACTCTTAGACCAGGTCAATTCTCAACTGCCCGATCACCTTGCGGAACTAGCGAGGATTCCCACTCTTGGCCCCAAGCGCGTGAAAATGCTCTACGACACACTCGGCATCAAGGACCTGAAGGGTCTTGCAAAGGCAGCCCGAGCCGGGAAAATCCGTGAGCTTCACGGATTTGGGCCAAAAACCGAAGAAAAAATTCTCGCGGAGACGGACAAACGCTCAGGCACGGAGCAGCGGGTCAAAATCAGTACGGCCGAAGAATTTGCGAAGCCGATTCTTGACTATCTGAAAAGCGTGAAGGGAGTGAAAGACGCCATTGTTGCCGGCAGCTATCGCCGGAGAAAAGACACGATTGGCGATCTCGACATCCTGGTGACATGCACACAGGCGAAAACCATGATGGACCACTTTGTGGCCTATGAAGAAGTTGAAACGGTCGTCTCCAAGGGGCACACCCGGTCAACCGTCATACTCCGATCCGGTCTCCAGGTCGACTTGCGCGTAGTCCCCGAAGAAAGTTATGGGGCTGCTCTGCAATACTTTACCGGGTCCAAAGCTCATAATATTGCGGTCCGGTCTCTGGCTGTTAAAAAAGGCCTCAAAATCAATGAATACGGAGTTTTTCGAGGAGAAACACGCCTCGCGGGACGGACGGAGAAAGAGGTCTATGCCCAGGTCGGTCTCCCTTACCTTGAGCCGGAGCTACGAGAGAATTGGGGTGAAGTGGAAGCCGGGCTCCATCATGCCCTCCCCCACCTCGTCACGCTCAAGGATATCCGTGGCGATCTGCATGTGCATTCCAAAGCCAGCGACGGCCATTTCTCTATTGAGGAGATGGCCCTGGCCGCCCAAAGTAAAGGGTATAACTACCTCGCCATTTGCGACCATTCCCAACACGCGACGATTGCCCACGGCCTCGATGCCAAACGCCTAGCGAGGCAGATTGAGGAAATCGACCAACTCAATAACACATTGAAAGGCTTCACCATTCTTAAAGGGGCCGAAGTGGATATCCTGGAAGATGGGTCCCTGGATCTCTGCGACGACCTGTTACAACGTTTGGACCTAACGGTGTGCGCCATCCATTACAAATTTAATTTGCCACGTGCGAAACAAACGGAGCGCATCATTCGGGCGATGGATCATCCCGCTTTTTCTATCCTGGCACATCCCACCGGCCGCATGATTAATGAACGGGAACCCTATGAGATCGATATGGAACAAATCATGGCCGCGGCCTTGGAGCGCGGCTGTTGCCTGGAGGTCAACGCCCAACCCGTACGCCTCGATTTGAATGATCGCCACTGCAAAATGGCGAAGGATATGGGAGTGAAAGTGGTCATTTCCACCGACGCGCACCGAACGACCGATCTGGATTTCATGCGCTTCGGTGTGGGGCAAGCCCGTCGGGGTTGGCTGGAGCCAGATGATGTCCTGAATACCCGCAGTCTTAAAGAACTCAAGAAATTTCTTCGCCGGACATCATCATGAACCATCGCTCAGACGATTGATAAGGTTCCCACGTATGCTCAAGCGCACAGTCACACTGTTTCAATTGCTGGGATTCAAGGTCGGCATCGAGTGGACCTGGCCCTTTCTGGCCCTGCTGATTGTCTGGTCCCTGGCCATGGGATTCTTTCCGCATGAATATCCGGATTTGCCGGAATCCACCTATTGGCTGATGGCTATTTCCGGGGCCATCGGACTATTCGGGTCTCTCATCCTGCATGAATTGTCTCACTCCCTGGTCGCAAGACGATACGACATTCCCATTACCGGCATTACCCTGTTTATTTTCGGTGGAGTGGCGCAAATGGACAAAGAGCCGCCAAATGCCACATCCGAGTTCCGCATGGCCATTGCCGGGCCACTGGCCAGTTTCGTATTAGCAGGTGTGTTCTATGGGGCGTACGCGCTAGGGCGCCTGCTTAGCCTTCCTCCTCCGGTTTTTGCGGTTCTCGGGTACCTGGGGTTTATCAACCTGGTCCTGGCCGTGTTCAATCTCTTTCCGGCCTTCCCACTGGACGGAGGGCGCATGTTTCGCGCGATGTTATGGCACTGGAAGCGCGATCTTCGATGGGCGACACACCTGGCCTCCCGCATCGGATCGGGTTTTGGATTCCTTCTGCTGTTTCTGGGTGTCCTCAATATACTCCACGGCCGGCCATTGAATGGCATATGGTTCTGCGTGCTGGGTCTCTTCCTCGACCGGGCCGCCAGTGCCTCCTACGATCAACTGCTCGCCAGGCAGGCTTTCGAAGGAGAACCGATCCAACGCTTTATGGCAACCGATGTCGTGACAGTTGCACCCGATCTCTCCATCAGGGCATTCGTGGATCAGTACGTCTACCGGCACCTCCACGATATCTATCCTGTGATCAACCATTCACAGTTGTGAGTTCAATTGATCAACGCAACACTTTATCTTATCTTCTAGAGATGGAGTGTGACGATGAAACAACGAACCAGAATTTACTATAGCGCGGAACAACGGGCGGACATTTGGGATCGATGGCAGCG
>JBATLR010000381.1:0-2525 GCA_049289415.1 Nitrospirales bacterium | reverse complement strand
GCACACAAGAGCGGGGCGACACCTGCCGGCGGAAGAGAGTGAGGAATCTTGAGCACATATGATTCATGCACCACGATGTCGCTGGAGTAGCCGCCATACGTCGGCCGGCCATCTTTGTCGAGACCGTTGTAAGTCAGAGTCATGCCCGCTTCACAATATTGCTCTACCCCTCGGGTACATGAGGAACAGGTGCGACATGAATCGATAAAACATCCGACTCCGACCATCTCTCCTTCAATAACCTTCTTAACACCTGCCCCCACCCTGGTCACCGTCCCGACCACCTCATGCCCCGGGACCAGAGGAAAGATGGATCCACCCCATTCGTCTCGCGCCTGATGAATGTCGGAATGGCAGACTCCGCAATAGTCGATCTTGATCAGGACATCGTTCGACCCGACCGGTCGCCGGTCAAAACTGAACGGTTCGAGTATGGCGCCGGCTTGCAACGCCGCATAGCCTTTAGTTGCCGCCATAGGTGCACTCCTTAATTTGATGAAATCAATTCTGGCATCGGTGAGGAGCCTTATGATTGCTGATTGAGAAATCTGGGGCGATCCCTGACGGAAATCATTCGCATCAGATCCCTCACAGACAAAATACCCACAATCGCATGATTTTCCGTAATGGGCAGATGCCGAATATTTTTTTCGGCCATGAGATCGCTGGCATCATGCACCGTCCGGTTGATATCTATATCGATCAGCGTTTGCGTCATCACAAAGCCCACTCTGGCCTCAGTAAGGTCCCGGTTCTGAGCCAAGCCTTTGTGGACCAGATCACGCTCCGTGACAATCCCCACCACCTCTCCAGCCTGCGTCACCATGAGGGCGCCGATCCGTTTGTCGGCCATACGCTTGGCGACAGTGATGAGTGTCGCTTCCCGATCAATCATTTCAATATCACGCCGCATGAGCACGCTGAGAGGCCGGTACACATCATCAAGATCTCGAATCGGGCCCTTCTCCGCATACACAAAATGTTTCACCAGATCGCGAACGGAAATCAGCCCGACAATCGCTTCGCCTTCTGTCACACACAGATGTCGAATGCCATGCTTCTCCATGAAATGGCTGGCATCCAGCATCATGCGATCGGAGGGAATGGAGAGTAACGGACTTGCCATAACCTGCCCCACGGTCGTTCCCGCCACAGTCAGACCTTTGGCCATGACCTGGCGAAGGAGATCGGTCTCTGAAATAAGCCCGATAATTTTTGAAGGGTGAGTTTCCTGCCCTGCCGGATAGACCACGAGACTGCCAATCCGTCGTGCCGCCATGAGACTGGCCGCATTCACCACAGAGGTGTCTTCGCTCACCCCTTCAAGATCGCGCTGCATATAATGCCCAATGGTTTCCTTGAAATCGACGCTCATAACCTTCCCTTCTTCGTCAAGGGGTGAATATCGTCCATCCCGCGCTTTCCCATTCGATCCTGGTCTCTGGCCTGGACATGCCGATTACGTACGTTCCTGTTCTTGAATAAATTGCCGCGCATTAATCAATTCGTCATACAAGCACAGTTGATTTTTCACTAAGAGATGCTCAATCGCGGCAATCCGGAACATCACTTCAGGGAGCATGATATCGAGGCGTTCATTGAGTGACTCAATCGTTTTGGCCATGCCTCCCGGTGCACGAGAAGCACCCACGTGTTGAGGCCGCGTTGATTTCCTGGAGGCGATCCCCTTTTTTCGAGAGGTGGTCCCTTTCTTGGAGGTGGCTGGTCCTTTTTTGCGAGAAGGCGTCTGTTTTTTTGGGGAAGAAGGAGTGCGTTTGTTAGCTGCTTGACGGATCGACTTCTTTGGTACGGCCATACTACCCTCCAATTGACCAATAATAAATTTCACAACGAACAACCGGTCACAGAGATTTGCGTCCTTTTGTCCACGAATACGCTGAACGACTATACACCACCATGTCAGATTTTTTCGAGCACCCTGGCTTCCATCGCCAAGACGAACAAGGCCATGGCATGTTCTACCTGGTCACTTCAGGTTTTTCAACTTCTTCCCGATATTGCCCTGACATTCCAAACAAATCCCATGCGTCAAGGATGGCACAACCCTGCTGCCAAGAAGATCAAAATCATTCACCACCTCCTCCAACTCGACCCATCCCTGGTTCGGGAGACGGACTTTCATACACCAACTACAGATCGTCAGAAAGGGCTCCCCTCTTTGTACATCGGGATCCAGGAACAAAACAGGATCCCGTGGAACCACACGAATGGGGTGAGTCGAGAACATCAGTTCGTCCTCCTGAAGAGGAGACACCATGAGATGAAAATACCGGCGACATACCGGGGAATCGCAGCGAAACTTGAAAACCGCTGCTTGTTGTTTCATTCTCACGGCTGTAAAAATGTGGCGGTATATCTGACGGAGTTCTTCCCCTTCGATGAAATCCCAGAGGGACTTTCCAATAACATACGCGCGATTCAGATGCCCCCCGGCATTTTGGCAGGCAAACTGTAACCACCCCTCATTGATAAACCGAATGATATCGGCTTTATCGATGCTATAT
>JBATLR010000380.1:0-9892 GCA_049289415.1 Nitrospirales bacterium | reverse complement strand
CCATAGTATTGCACCCGGTCATCGCCAACAAAGCGATCAAAAGCACTCCCCACACATAATGTTTTACGCTCATTTTCCGCCTCCTTTGTGTTTAATAAAACCCCAAACCATATAAATGGAATAACGTGGGTGAGATTCATTCTTGGCCGAATTAATATTCCCAGCCTCCTCTCGCATTGTTAAATCCAATCCCTTAGTTTTCCCACATTTGTATTTCTCACTTTGGTTGCAAAAGACCACCTTAATTGTTCTTTCCAAGTTTTTTTAAATTTTCGAAGGCCGGTGTCATGGCTTCAACAAATGCATTTCTGAAGAGATTCCATATCAGTTCCCATGTCCCAATCTGTATATTGTCCATATTTCCGGTAATTTCTGTTTTCGTCGCCACCTGTTCCCTTGGAGTATTTTCCAATATCGCAGCAACCCCACCGACAATACCCTCATAGAGTTGTTGGAAAATATTGTCGGTTTTGTCCTGCGAGAGATCGAAAATTTCGGGCCGATCAAAAAATGGCTTAATGTACCCCTGAACACGGCCCCTTTCAGTATGCAATTCAGAAAATACGGAGAACCCTCCACTCTTAACATCGATACCTCCATAAGCTTTAAATACATCGTTTAAGGTGGTCATATCTGTTTTTTCAATTTTCCCTTTTACATCAAAGTCCGGATGTTGGACTTCCGGCCTGAATCCTCCTTGGATTGACGTCTTCCCCTTTCCCATAAATTTCCCGGAAAGTTTCAATTCTCCTTTCCGGGTGATATTTGGAGCCCCCACCCCAGTTACCTGGAGATTCACATGATTTAAAAAAATCTTATACGGGGGATTCGTTGTTTGGTTCATATATCCAAATTCGCCATTTTTCACGGATGCGGAGTCCACCAAGATCTTGAATGCCTCTTGGGATTTTTTTGAATCATCCGTGTCTTGTGTTGGGGACTCCTGCTTCGCCTTTTGTGGTTTCGTGGGAGAATGTTTCTCGACATAGTTAATATATGGATTTTCTATTTCCAACCTGAAAATTTTAGCCATGTTTGCCCAAGGGGAATATTCGATATGTCCCTTTCCGTTCAGCGTTCCGGAATGTATTTCCACATTGACAAGGGAGGAGACAGGAATAAACGGCTGTAGTTGGACATTTTTCAAATCAAAATCTACTGATATTCCTGGAAACGGTTCAGCCAAGAAATTGGCTTTTCCCGAAATACTCACAAATCCTGCTTGGTGAAGGGATCCTTCCAGATGAACGGTTGAGGGATATTCTCCCTTTTTCGAACGAAAATTCTGGATATTTTCAATATTCAATTGTAGATCTGTCAGCTCAAGAGGAGGATGGTTAGACTCACCCCGATATAAAAAGGAGCTATCTTCTACTCGAAACGTATTAATGGTAACGGGATACAATGCATATAAGGCCTCTTGCCAACCTTTGACATCTGTTTTATCTTTAACCACTT
Organism: Nitrospirales bacterium; assembly: GCA_049289415.1. Taxonomy (GTDB): domain Bacteria; phylum Nitrospirota; class Nitrospiria; order Nitrospirales; family UBA8639; genus Nitrospira_E. The sequence continues at coordinate 8,434 of JBATLR010000380.1, read as the reverse complement.
TTTCGGCTTGGGGGTAAACAAAGACCACTTTGGCATTTTTAATAAGGTGATCACTGACAATCTCCATTTTGAATAATTCCGTCCACTGGATACTCGCGCTCCAGAATGGAATGATGAGTAGAGGAGGCTCAGGATTCGTTCCTTGTCTTAACGTCAAATTTTCAAAGTCAATGGAGAAACCAAGTGGGTGAATATCAATGTTCTCTAATTCAACCGTATAGCCTTTGAGATGTTTATTGAGATTCGATTCAATATATGCCCGCAACGGTTCATCAATAAAAAAGGACGCCAGACATACCACCAAAATGGCAAATCCCAGCATCCCCGACGTGAGGATAAGGGCACGGATCCACCATGGTCGTATTTTCTGAGACCCCATTTTTCAATTACAGCCCTAATCGCCATCCCCATCGTGGAATATATAATGTCAGGCAACATCCCCGGATTTGAAAATTCAGGGGCAGTTTTGTGTTTATTAGTCTGAATATTCCGTTTTCGTTCATGAGAGAAATAATCCCATCCCGCCTCTGATGCGGAATATCTGCCGATCATGGCGGGTAGGACTACGGAGATTGGACCGTCAAATCATTATCGACTCGCTTGACACCTGTGACTTGCCTGGTCAAACGAGCCGCTTCCGCTTTGTCGCCTTCAGTTTTGGCTACACCCATAAGATGAACAACGCCCTTCATGGTTTCAACCTCTACCCGAGACAATGATGAAGGTTGTTGATTGGCGAGTTTGGTTTTCACGGCGGCAGTCACGCTGGCATCATCAATGTACTCTCCAGTGGTCTGACCGGTCATAGACTGGCACCCCACCAACAATCCCATTACCACCGTAATGCTTAAAAAAGTTTGAATGGCCTTCAACATGGTTTGCCTCCCCTAATAATTGTTGCCATAAAAAGAATATTTCAATGTGTTCTCACATGATGAATTTAAGTCATCCTACTGGATAGGAGTGGATAAGCCTCAAGAGACAAAACAGCCTCCTATCTTAAAATTTTGTCTTAGATTTCCATTTTTGTTGCGCTGTATCATAAATAACATGCAAATTGAGATTTAATAATCTTCAGGTTGTTACACCCGGTTTGTTATTCATAGCCTCACCCGATTCTAAGACGAAGGCACCCCCTACATCACAGCCGAATCGGTCCGAAAAAGAATTGGGGCAATATCTCTCCACGACTCTTAATGACATGGTGGGTAGCCAAATATTCATGGAATCCATAGATGTATCCCGAATCTCGAGCAATACCATTCCAGGACTTTCGATTTCATGGATCTCGTAAAAGGAGCCAAACAATCCATTAAAAGCCGACCAGTGGAAAAACCCCTTTCGCCCTTGGAGGAATTCACCAAACAAAATGCCTTTTACCATTGGCTTTGACACCTATTTATTAGAAAAACCTTTATTACTGTGTGGATCAATGACGAATTGATGGCCATTTTCTTTTTTGTCATTTGACTCGAAATCAAACGGGAAATATTAGTCGGAGGATTATCCGAACCCCGTCAAGCCATTCTTCCCATCGCGGCGGCTTTTGGCGGAATGGTTCCTCCGCAGTGGCGTATCTCCTGTTTAATTTTCAAACCCCTTAGAGCTCAGGTTGGGGAATTCCCATGGCCACGGATATTGCCTTTGCCATTGGCCTGCTGGATCTCCTGGGATCAAAGATTCCCGTTTTCGGCTAAACTTTTCTTGACGACTCTGGCTATCGTTGACGATCTCGGAGCTGTTCTCGTTATTACCTTTTTCTATACCTCGGATATTTCATGGATCAGTCTTGGGACTGGCTTAGGATTTTTAGTAATCTTGATGAGTGCAAACCGGTTGGGAATCCGTTCTCCGTTTATTTATGGCCTATTCGGGATTAGTGGCCTTTGGTTGGCGTTTCTTTTTTCTGGTCTTCACCCCACGATTGCCGGTATGCTTGCGGCTATTACTATTCCAGCCACATCTGCCATAACCAAAAAGGAATGTGCTCATAAATTCAGTCAGGAATTTCAAAGGGCTGAAGTTCCTGGGGTTTCAGTATTGGAAAATTAAGAACAGGCACAAGCGGTCCATGCACTTGAAACGGCCAACGATTTGATCCAACCTCCTCTTCAACAACTCGAACATGGTCTCTATCCGTGGGTCACATTTGCCATCATGCCTATCTTTGCTCTGGCTAATGCGGGAGTCGTACTTACCACCGACACTCCTTCACTCGTCAGCAATACCCTCTCACTAGGAATTGGGCTGGAATTATTACTCGGCAAGCCTTTGGGCATATGCCTTGGAGCCTGGGTGGTGGTCCTTGGGCAGTCCTGATCTTCCATCCCACCTTCACTGGCCTCAACTAAAACGCCCAACGGGAAACGGACCTCATAGCGATAGCCACAGTCCCCTCTCCTGGAGTTCTCCTAGGCCATTTTCCCTCCACTTTAAAAAATCGTGAATTTCAAACCCAGGGTTTTTCTCAGGTCTCCCATGAAGAAAAATTGGGTATCTTCCAAATATCTATCCTATCCCTCAACATTTCAAAATTAACAGAAGGAGCGTTTCATGCCTTTCACGACCATATTCCCAAAAACGTCCACAACGCCATAGGCACAAGGCTCCATGAGATTCGTAGGTTTATTTGGAGTGTGCTTTTTGACTGGATGTCTGGTTATTCCCGTTGTGGTTATTGCCCATGAAGGAAATAATACGAAAGGTAGTGAATCCCTGTCAGGGGAGCGTGTCATAAGTGGAACGGTGGAAGAAGTCAGAGGGGAACAGGCCAAGGTGAACACAGGGGAAGGTCAACCGCGATATCTGCCCATGAATCTCCGTGAGGAGAAAGGGCTCCCCCCTCTGAAAAATGGGGATCGCGTTGAAATAGCCGTCAACAATCAAAACCTCATTGTAGATGTTCATCTGGCAGGTGAACAGTCCCATCATCGAACGGTACATGGTGTGTTGGCCCAGCCACTGGTGACCGGCCACGAAAAGGCCGTCATTCAGTCACAGGAGGGTCAGCAGGAATCGCATAAGATCAGTTCAATGGCCAGAAGCAAAGTGGCGTCCATTCCGGTTGGCGCAGAAGCCACATTCCTTATTGATGAAATAGATCAGATCGTGGACGTCACATTTGAGAATCACACACCAGAGGACAAAGCCCAACATCTTGGGGGAAAAAAGTCTCCACTAAAAGGAAATTTCAAAAAGGTTTCAGGAATTCTGAAGCAACCACTGAAAGATAATATGATTGCCGTTCAACCGGACGGGGAAAAGGAGCACCAATATGAAGTGCGTCCTCTGATTCAGGAAAAGTTCAAAAAGGTTTCTTCAGGGCAAGAAGTCGTCCTATTTGTCGACAATGAAAATAAGGTCACCGATGTGGCTTTTGTAGAGAAAGATTAAAGTTCTCTCCTCTGATTGGATGAAGGCAAAATATTGGACAAAGCATGACGTTTGTTGATTTCTATTGGAAGGTGGAACCGGCGCACTACCAAAGCGCCGAAACCGGGAGATAGGACAAACACGGGTGGATACCTCTCCAACCAGTGCTTCCACCTCCATATCACGAATGAGAAATGTACTGGAATTATGGCCAGCAGAGTGTTGGAGGCAGCAGGCTCCCGGTCCTGTAAAAATCCATTTGACCGTATAGCACGAAATTGGCAGGAATCCGCATTCCTGACCTTTGAGGGATTGGGTGTTGTTTGCCTTTAGGTGGTTTCCCCATACCCATTATCCATTCAACCATTTCTGGAAATATTGGCAGGTTGAAAAACGTGGCGCCTGCCATCCTGGGTGTCCCTGGCAGCCAACTGTACTGAACGGAAACCAAGACTCAGTTTGTGCAACCAATTCCCGTCCGTCCTTTCCATTGTCCCCCGATTTTCAACCAATATCGCCAAGCCGAGTCTATCGTCATGCCCAGATAGAGGAAGGCGGCAATGGGCAACACAAAACCATAGGTTGGAGCCAGTGCGTATAGACGCAACGTGGGTTGAAACGTATACATCATGATAAGCCAAGCGAAGAGCGCCAGCCCTCCCCCCAGAGCACTTCCGTGAAGGGGCCAGGTCAAGGCGACAATCGGTGGTAGGAGATAGACAAGCACCAGACCCATGACGGTACCCAGAAGCATCAAAGGGGAATATCTCAGTTGGGTGTAGGCGGTCCGTTTTACCATTGTCCAGATGTCATGAAGCCCAACATAGGGGCGAATGCTGTGCTCTGAATCCGTAAGACCGACCCAGATCTTTCCTCCCCGCTTAATTGCGGCCCCCAAGGCACAATCATCAATCACTTCACCGCGAATGACTGCTATCCCCCCCATCTGCATCAGCGCACGGTTCCTCACGAGGATGCAGCCTCCAGCTGCGCCTCCGACAGTTGAATTGTGATCGTTAATAAGAGGAAAGGGATAGAGTTTTTGAAAGAAATACACAAATGCTGGAATTAGCAGCTTCTCCCAGGCGTGTTGACAATGTAATCGGACCATGAGCGATACAAGATCAAGCCCCTCGCATTCGGCCTTAGAAACCATCTCACGCAGATTTCCCCGGCTGTGTTCAATGTCAGCATCCGTCAAATATCGATAGGCGGCATCGGGCCAGTGCTTCTCAGCGTACTGCAATCCGGTATGGAGAGCCCAGACCTTTCCCAGCCAGCCAGAGGGCCGATTCTCGGCGGCTTTCACGGTGAGGTGCGCTCCCGCTGGATGTCCGATAGCAAGCTGACGTGCAATGTCGCCGGTACGGTCCTCACTTTGATCATCCACCATCACAACGTGAAATTCCCCTGGGTAGTCTTGCTCTAAAAGAGAGCGTAGCGTCCGTTCAATGACATCCGCTTCATTCCGGGCGGGAACAACCACGACGACAGTAGGCCATTGTATGGGTTTGAAAGTAATTGGCCCATCCCTACTGAGTCGCTGATCGGCATACCAGAAGCGGCCACGCCCAAACGAGAGGTAGAGCCAGGTTGCCAAGGAAAGGGCGGTAAGCAAAAAAAGAGAGAACTCAAGCTGAAAGAAAGGTATGAACCAAAAACTCATGAGTCTCCTCATTGATAAATTTTATACGATCATCAATCATGTGAGTTCACTCAAGAACCAGAATTTTATTTGTTTCGCTTAAGTATCGTCTACTTAAAAAGTGTTACAAAAAATCGATGTGCGATTCCCTCAGCAGCGAGAGTCCGGTCATTACTGTAAAATCAATATCTCACAACATTCCGCATGTGACAACCGGAAAGACAACAATGCGTTCGATCCCATTATTGGCGGCAATCGTCCATCGGAACAGCCTGGATTCCACTTCGGCACTCTGGGTTGAAACCACACCCAAGAAATAAACGTATTGCCTTTCGCATCGAGAAAGAATTCAGGGAGAATGGGATATTTATTCCAGGGAATCGTGCGTAAGGGCTACAGCTTTGATTTGAGCATGAACTTTCTGCCCTGGATGGAGTTGGAGGGTCGCTAATGATCTTCGGGTAATGGTGGCCAGCAAGGGACAACCAATATCCAATTTAATATCGACAAAAGGTTGACCAGACTCAATGGGTCCGATTTCCAGGACCGTGGCCTCTAAAACATTCAGTACACTGGTTTGGAATGCAGGGGGACTGGCGACAAGACTGACATCCCGGGCCAGGATTTGCACTCGTAATGATTCTCCTATAGATGAATGTTGATGGGGCACTGACAATTGACCGCCGGAAAAATTGAGAGTGGTGAGCCCGAATTCCACATCATGTTCCGCCACACGAGTGTCAATGACTGCACCAATGTGGCTGTCCGGGATGACGCGGCGACTGCCTACTTGAGAAAACACCTCAGCAAGAGGTCCGATAGCGGCCACGCTTCCCTCCTTCAGCAGGATGAGAGTCCTGGCGAGTTGCACCACTTCATGCAGAGCATGACTCACGTAGATAATGGGAATCCTGAATTCCTTATCCAGCCGTTGGATAAATGTCATGATTTCCCGCTTTCGTTGAACATCAAGGGAGCTGAGCGGTTCATCCATGAGGAGCAGGCGCGGGCTGGTTAATAAAGCACGCCCAATGGCCACTCGTTGTTGTTCTCCGCCAGACAGGTGGGTTGGCCGACGCTCCAACAACGAGTCTAAGCCCAGGATCTCGACGACCTGATCAAGTGAAATACGGCGCTCCGATTTCGGTATCCGCTTCCATCCGTACAGTAAGTTCGATCGGACGCTCTGGTGAGGAAATAAACGGGGCTCTTGAAACACATAGCCAACCGGACGTCGGGAGAGTGGAAGAAATATATTGTGGGCTTCATCCTGCCAAACCTGTTCTCCCAGGGCGAGAAATCCATCCGGTGATCGTTCCAATCCGGCGAGACAGCGCAAGAGGGTAGTCTTGCCGCATCCGGAAGGACCGAATACGACCGTGATCCCTTCGGCGGGCACACTCGCCTTCACCTGCAGGTGAAATGAGGGAAAAACCACTTCGAACCTGGCTGTCAACTCGCTCATGAGACGTGGATAGGCAAACGGCGGTTCACCGTATAGACCATAAGAAGGACCAGAAATGAAAAGACGAGAAGCCCTGCCGACAGGACATGAGCCTGGGTATATTCCAAGACTTCCACATGATCATAGATGGCAATAGAGAGCACCTTTGTTCTTCCTGGAATATTCCCTCCCACCATCAAAACCACACCAAATTCGCCAAGGGTATGAGCGAATCCAAGGACAATCGCCGTGAGATAGCCGCGAGAGGCCATGGGGGAAACAATGGTAAGAAATGTGTCGAGTTTTGAGGCTCTGAGAGACCAGGCCGCCTCCAACGGCTTTCGCCCGATTGACTCAAAAGCGCTATGCAAGGGTTGAACGACGAAAGGAAGTGAATACAACGCGGAAGCCATGACGAGTCCGGTAAATGTGAACGAAAGCGCCGATCCGGTTATCGCCTGCGAGGCGCTCCCGATCCATCCATGGGGACCCAATAAGACCAGTAAATAAAATCCGAGCACGGTGGGCGGCAATACGAGAGGCATGGCAACAATTGCCTCAATGGCCGTCCGGGCTCGGGATCGGGTATGTGCAAGCCACCAGGCAAGCGGCGTTCCAATGATCAGAAGCACAATCACCGTCACCCCGGCCAGACGCAAGGTCAGCCAGAGAGGTCCTAAGTCCACCTCAGATAGTGTCATGGCTTCCTATGTAGCATTATCGCCTATCGAATGAAAGTATTTTTCTCATAGGTCGCTATGTAGTTGGTTATGGCAGCTCATAGCCAAATCGCTCAATAATGGCCCGGCTTTTATCTCCTTTGACAAAATCCAGAAATGCTCTGGCACCGGCATGATTCTGTCCAGTCACCAACAGAACCGCTTCTTGTTCAAGTGGTTCGTGGAAGGAAGTTGGCACATCCCACCGGCTGCCGCTCCCGTTGATTTTGGGATCCAAAACCTGGGAAAGGGCCACAAATCCGAGCTGAGCGTTCCTCGAAAACACAAATTGAAACGCTTGTCCGATGTTTTCGCCTTGAACGATCCGGTCCTTGAGGGATTCCCAGAGACCCATCCTCTTGAGTGTTTGTTCGGCAGCCCTGCCATAAGGCGCGGTCTTTGGATTGGCAATGGCCAGGTGCTCGAAGCGGCCTTTCGACAGGACCGTTGGTCCATCCCCATTTACCACGTTCGAATCAGGACTCCATAGGGTCAGACGTCCCACGGCATAGACAAACCGGCTACCCTTGACCGCCAGTCCTTCTTCTTCCAACAGTTGCGGACGCTTCACATCAGCAGAAAAAAAGAGCTCGAATGGGGCTCCATTTTGAATTTGTGCATACAGCTTTCCACTCGATCCGGAACTGACCAGTATCGTGTGACTCGTGTCTGCCTGAAAATTCGTGACAATTTCGTTAAGAGTCGGCAAAAAATTCGCGGCAACGGCCACCCTGACTTCCTCGGCAGCGGCGGTCGATACACATACATACAAAAAGAACATGAAGCCAAAAGTAGGGACTCGGAGAAACATCATGCACCTCCCAAGACAATAAATGCCAACAGATGCCTCATGATAGAGAACGGGCTCACCCTAATTAAGGACTGAGAGCCTATTCACAATCTGATGCGCATGGAAAGATAAAAATAATCAGAATCCTTGTTCCCGCCTTGAGGCAGATTGGCCGAAGCAGGAAGGCGGTCGAAATACGATCCCTTAAACCAATGATCGTATCCGGCATCGAAATCCAGGTTTTGATTGACGACCCATTGCACACGAAATTCCAGATCATGCCCTAAATAGTTTCCGGCCCCCCCTGAGGGATCTTGTAAAAGAATCCCCCCATTGACCGCAGTGCCTTGAGCCAAGTACCAAAACCGCTGCTTGAGTTGGATTCGCCACCCCTTCGCCGGTTGGACGATCACCCGCCAACCTGGAGAACTGATGTTGGACCGGAGAAAGGGACCGAAAATTCC